>RECL01000114.1 GCA_007694025.1 Spirochaetaceae bacterium | reverse complement strand
GCGGCGATCGTGCTCTCGCCGACGACGCGATCGCCGCCCAGATCGGTCAGCACGCCGCCGGCTTCTTCGATGATCACCGGTAGCGGAGCGACGTCCCACGGGTTCATCACCGGATCGATCATCGCGTCGATGCGCCCGGTCGCGACCAGGAGGTACCCGTACGCGTCACCCCACGTACGCGTCATCGCGCCCGATTCGCCGATAGCGGCGGCAAGCCGGGGCCGTCGCCTGATGAGCGACCCGAAGTCGGTGGTCGCAATCCGTGCATCACCGGCCGGCACCGCCGCTGCGACGCGCGCGGGCTTGCACCCGGCCGACGACGACCAGACCGCGCCGCTGCCGCGCGCTGCGCTGACCGTCTCACGAGCCGCCGGAGCGTGCACGACGCCGACCAGTACGCGGTCGGACGCGACCGGCTGAGAGCCATCGAATACGCCAGAGATCAGCGCGATGAGCACCGTGTAGAGCGGAACGCCAGCGATGAACGACTTCGTTCCGTCGATCGGATCGATTACCCAGGTATAGTCGCCGGATCCAGCGCGATAGCCCGACTCTTCGCCAAGGATCGCGTGATCAGGGTACGACTCGTGGATCTCACGCGCGATCTCGGCTTCCGCCTCGCGATCCGCGCGCGTGACCGGCGTCCGGTCCGACTTCGTCTCCACCGCGATTCCCGACTGGAAATAGCCGAGTGTGATCGCTCCCGCGCGGATCGCGAGCCGCTCGGCGAAGCGTCGCAGCTGTTCGAGCGTCGCCGAACCGCTCATCGGAAGCGATCCCGCGCCTCTCGGTCGGCGTCACGACCCTGGTCGCGCTGCTTGATCGACTGACGCTTGTCGTACTCTCGCTTACCCTTGCCGAGCCCGAGCTCGACCTTGACCAGGCCGCCCTTGAAGTAGAGCCGCGTCGGAATCAGCGTGAAGCCACGTTCGTCGACGCGGCGCTTGAACCGCCTGAGTTCGCTCTTGTGGATCAGCAGCCTGCGCTCGCGCGTTGACTCGTGGTTGAACAGGCTTGCGTGGCTGTACGGAGGGATATTCAGCCCGACGAGCCAGAGTTCGCCGGAGCGGATCCGTGCGTACGCGTCGGCAAACGAAACGTGCCCGGCGCGCAGCGACTTGACCTCTGTTCCGACGAGCTCGACCCCGCACTCGATCTTTTCGTCGAATGCGTAGTCATGAAACGCGCGTCGATTCGTCGCGATTGTCTTGACCGAGTCCGCCATCGTGCAAAGGTACCAAATCAGCGGCCCGAAACAAGCACGAGTCGCAAACCGACGAACGCCGATGACCACGACGGGTCGACCGCGCCGCGATCCGACGGGTTGAACCGACGCTCGTCGTTCGCCCACCCACCACCGCGCACGACGCGCTGACCCACGTCGATTGGCGAATCGGGATAGACCCGCGCGTACCGCGCGAAGCGATCGGAGGTGAGCTCCCACACGTTACCCAGGAGCCCGACAACACCGGTACGGCTCGACGGCGCGTCTGCAACCGGGACCGGGCCGTCGGTCGACGCAAACACGCCGGCTTGAGCAGCAGACGCGATCCGGACGTACTCCCACTCGGCTTCGGTTGGAAGACGAACGGTCTGACCCGCGGGCAGGCGTCCGTTCAGCCAGCCGACGAACGCGTCGGCCGCGTACGCGGAGATACCGCTCGCAGGAAGCTCAGGGTTCGCGCGCATGCGATCGATATCGACCAGGTAATCGGCGTCGACGAGTCCCGCGTCGATCAACGCGGCCCGGTTCGCAGGCGACCATTCAGGCACAGTTTCGATGAACTCGAGCAGCAGCCGGGCAGGAACTTCGGTACGCGATACCGCAAACGGCGCCAGGTCGGCACGGATCGGAATATCGCCACCGCGTGCACCACGCGCACCCGGATCAAGGAGCACACCACCGGCGGAACTCGACGGCTCGGGAGTAAAGAGCACGAAGTCGAGACCGAGCGTCGCTACACGTACGACGCCGCCTGTACGCGACGCAGGCTCGGTAGCATCGGCGCGGGCGCGTAGCAGCGCGCGCTCGCCCGACGCCGCCCATTCGCTTCCGCGGATCGCCGCGGCGGACCCCGACGCGAGCACCTCCTGCACGTGAAGCGGCATCAAGGGCGCCTCTGCAGCGGTGGAGGCAAGCCGCTGCGCGGCGTAGACCACTCCTGCAGGGACGAGCACGCCGGCTTTGCCACCGGACGTGAGCACCGCCGAGGCAAGGTCGGCAAGCTGCGCCTCCGACGCGACGTGCGGCAGCGCAAACGACACGAATGCATCGAAACTCGGTAGCACGCCGGCGTTGCCGGCCGGGTCAACACCGCGCAGATCGCTCCAGAGCGCGCGAGCGATCGGCGGGAACTGGTACTGTCCGCTGGCCTCGCCGGCAAGCGCCCATTTCGCGAACTCCGTCGCTGCAGCGACCACGAGCTGGTCGACCGAATCGCGCTCTGCATCGGTTCCGCTACCGGGAAGGCCGAGCGCGACGGCGAGTTCGGCCCGTCGGGGCGCAAACCATGATCCGATCACGCGTCCACGTACGTTCATCGTCTCGCGGTACGCGGCGAAGTGCGGTCGCTCGATCTCCAGCTCGCGCGTCCCCGACGGAACAAAGAACGCGCCGGGGGTACTGCCGACGTAGTTGCCGTCGACGCGGACCGCGGCGCCGGGCGGCGTCGAGCGCACGGTCAACAAAGTGCCGTGCGATCGGATCCCGGGCAGCACCAGCACCGCGAAGAGAATCGCGACGAGCGCGACCGCGTAGAACGCCGGAACGTAGACGGCGGGGCGCAGCCCCAGGATTGGCTTGAGCCTCACCTGGATCTCGTCGGGATTCTGATCGCTGTCGTCCATCGGGCGGATTATAGGAGGGCTCGATCGGGTTGTCAACGCGACCTCGGCGTGCTACCGTGCGGCAAATGTCCTCGACTCCCGTCTGGACCGCCAGACTCGTTGCAACAACCGAAAGCATCCTCACGTGGCGCGCCCGCCGCAAGGCTCGCAAGAAGATCCGTCAGCAGAAGAAACACGTGATCGTCGACTGGATCGAAGCGTTCCTGTGGGCGGCCGGCGTAGTACTGCTGATCAACCAGTACCTGCTACAGGCGTACCGCATTCCGACCGGATCGATGATCGAAACGCTTCTGCTCGAAGACCGGATTTTTGTCAACAAGATGGTGTACGGCCCCGAGCTGCTGCCCGGGATCGGCAAGCTGCCCGGCTTCGTCGAGCCGAAGCGCGGTGAAGTCGTAATCTTTGAGAACCCCTCGTATATTTCGCGCGGGCCGGTCTTCAATATCGTGCAGCGCGTGCTCTATATGGTCACGCTGAGCCTGGTAGACATCGACCGCGACGAGTCGGGAGAGCCGCGCGCGCACTTCCTCATCAAGCGCGCGGTCGGCTTCGGAGGCGACCGGATCCGAAGCCGGGACGGAGATCTCCAGATCCGCCCGATCGGGCAGGCCGAATGGTTGACCGAGCAGGAGTTTGCGCGGCAGACCGACACGCCGTTTCCGATCAGACGAATGATCACCGCATCAGACTATGCATCGTACCGGCCGGCAGCGCAGGAAGCAGCTCGAGAGATCCTGGGCCTTGCAGCGACCACCGACGGACGCGCCGCGCAGCGAGCGGTACAGGCGCCGGGCAGCATCGATCCGTTCGAGTTCGACCGGCTGCGATCCGAGTTCCTGCTCAAGGCGAACCCGAGCGACGAGCGGACCGTCGTGCGCCACTCGTTCTACGAACTCGGATGGTACGTGCCGCCGAACACCGTGTTGACGCTCGGCGACAACCGCGACAACTCGCGCGACGGTCGCTACTACGGACCGGTTCGGATGGACCGGGTACTCGGTCGCGCGATGTTCAGGTACTGGCCGCTTCCACGGGTCGGGGCCATCCGGTAGTGCCTCGTCGCCGCGACCAGGGATACTACAGCGGGCGCGACCGCAACCCGATCGTCCGTGTCGCGCGATGGCTTGCGCCGTTTCTGCTGCTTGCCTTCGTCACGCACTCGCTGGTAACGACGCTCCTTGCGATGCCGATCGTCGCCGCGAGTGTCGCGTCGCAGCCGACCGTGAGGCCGACGGACCGATTACTCGTCGCACCGATCGTCTACGGGCCGCGCCTGCCGACGCTCGGCATCCGCCTGCCGGGGCTGCGACTGCCCGACCGCGGTGACCTGGTCCTGGTCCGGCCGGCGTTCGTGTCTCACCCGGGCTTTGTGGTCCGCGCGATCGACCCGGTCGTCCGGTTCGTCACGCTCGGGCGCGTGAGCCCGGCGCAGCGCGGACGAGGGCGAACCGGGCATCAGATCAAGCGCGTGATCGGAGTACCCGGCGACACCGTTCGCGTCGAGCGGTTCGTCGCGTACATCCGCCCCAGAGAGGCTATTGCCTTCTTTATCGAGTACGATCTCGCGCGTCGCCCGTACTCACTCTCCACCGACCCCCGCCCCGCCGCGTGGCTCGGTACCGACCCGTTCGGCGATGCCGCGCGTGAGGTGACGCTCGGCGACGGTGAGTACTTTCTGCTGTCGGACGACCGGTCGATCGGGATCGACTCGCGGCACTGGGGACCGATCGGTCTGGACGATATCGTCGGCAAAGTGTGGCTGCGCTACCAACCATTCCGGGACTTCGGAAGGCTGTAACGTCATGGACGACTACCTTGAGTCGTTCGGCATCTACGTGCATGTCCCGTTCTGCACGTCGCGGTGCGACTACTGCGCGTTCCACTCGTCGGTCAACTGGACTGTAGACGCGCAGCGGACGATCGTGCGCCGGATCATCGTGGATCTCCACGCGATCGATCCACCGCGCGTGCCGACCACCGTCTACGTCGGCGGCGGGACACCGACCGCGCTCGATCCGCCGCTGCTTGACGAGCTACTCGCTACGCTAGCCGCGCGTTTCGCGCCGGTCGAGTTCACGCTCGAGGCGAACCCCGAATCGGCGACCGACGAACGGCTGTCGATCGCCGCGCACCACGGAGTCGACCGGCTGAGCGTCGGCGTCCAGTCGCTTGACCCCGACACGCTGCGCCGCATCGGACGCCGCGGCGCCGACGTGGCCCGAATCGAGGCGATCCGCAGGCGCTGGCCGTCGACGCTTTCGGCCGACCTGATCACTGGGGTGCCCGGAGTGCGCCCCGGTTCGAGCCGCACCGACGTCGATCGACTCGCCGCGATCGGGATCGATCACGTATCGGTCTACGGTCTGTCGATCGAACCGGAAACCCCGCTTGCGACGCGTACCCGTCGCGGTGACGCACAGGCCGCGGAGGGTTGGGTGGAGCTTGTCGATACGATCGTGTCGCACGGGTACCGTCGGTACGAGGTGTCGAACTTCTCACGCGGGGCGCCGTGTCTGCACAACGTCGGGTACTGGAGGCAGTGCGACTACATCGGAGTCGGGCCGTCGGCGGTCTCTACGATACGCGTCGATCCACCCGACGGCAGCATCGCCGCTATTCGGATCGAGCAATCGATCGACCATGCGCGGTGGCTTTCCCAGCCGGGGTGGACGAACGCTGCGACCGAACGGCTGTCGATGCGCGATCTGATGCTCGAACACCTGATGCTCGCTCTTCGCCAGGTCGACGGGGTGTCGTTTGCACGGTTTACCACGCGCTACGGTCACGACCTGCGCGCGCTCGCCGCGGACGAGATCGACCGCCTGCGCGACGAGTCGCTCGTCGTAGCCGATCGGACGACGCTTCGCGCAACCAGGCGCGGGCTCGATCTGCTCGACCCTGTGCTCGTCCGCCTCTTCGCCGCCGTCTGCCGAAATCTTGACACCGTCGCGACCTGACGGTACCGTTCCATCACGAGGTAGGAATGTCAGGTCACAGCAAATGGGCGACGATCCGCCACAAGAAAGGAGCGGCTGACGCGAAGCGCGGCCAGATATTCACGAAGCTGATCAAGGAGATCACCGTCTCGGCACGGATGGGCGGAGGTGATGAGGACGCGAATCCGCGGCTTCGCCAGGCCGTGCTCAAGGCGCGCGCCGCCAACATGCCCAAAGACAACATCGACCGGGCGATCAAGAAAGGCACGGGAGACCTCGAGGGTGCCGAGTACGTCGAGATCACCTATGAGGGGTACGGCCCGAACGGCGTCGCGATCCTCGTAGACGCGCTGACCGACAACCGTAACCGTACCGCCGCCGACGTTCGCAGCATCTTCAGCAAGCATGGAGGCAACCTCGGCGAATCCGGATGCGTCTCCTACCTCTTCTCGCGCAAGGGGATCATCGCGTACTCTTCGCAGCAGTACTCCGAAGAGCAGATCTTCGAAACCGCGCTTGAGGCCGGTGCGGCCGACGTGTCGTCGTCGGGCGAATCGATCGAGGTCACCTGCGATCCCGACGACTTTGAGGCGGTGCTCGCCGCGATGCAGGCCGGCGGATTCGAACAAGAAGACGCGAGCATCATGAAAGTGCCCGAGGCGACAGTTCCGCTCGACGCCGAACAGACGCGCAAGGCGCTCAAGCTCATCGAAACGCTCGAGGAGAACGACGACGTCCAGGAAGTATCGAGCAACATCGACGTGCCGGACGACTTCGAAATGGACGAATGACCCGCGTACTCGGGATCGATCCGGGACTCGCGTCGACCGGCTGGGGAGTCGTCGACGCAGACGGTTCGCGTAACCGCTACGTCGCGCACGGCGTGATCACGACCGCCGCGGGACTTCCGATCGGTGACCGCCTCCTGCTCATTCACGACGAACTGAACGCGATCATCGACACCCACCATCCGAGCGAGGCGGGCGTTGAAGCGCTCTACTTCGCGCGCAACGCGACAAGCGCGATGCCGGTCGCGCACGCTCGCGGCGTCGTCTATCTGACGCTTAGCCAGCATCGAATCCTCACGAGCGAGTACCCGCCGCAGGCGATCAAGCAGAGCATCGTCGGACAGGGCAGGGCGGAGAAGGAACAGGTCCAGGAGCTCGTTCGCGTGCTGCTTGGGCTTGCCCAGATCCCGCGTCCCGATCACGCGTCGGACGCGCTCGCCGCGGCGATCTGCCACATCGCGCATCGACCGCTTCGGGAGCGCACGCGTGTTTAACTCGCTGTCGGGACCGCTGACCGGACGTGGGCCGGGGTTGCTCTACCTGTCGACCGGCGGCGTCGAGTGGGAAATGGAGGTCAGCGGGTTTACGCTGCGCGACCTGGCGCACGAGACCGACGCGCGGGTGTTTACCTACCTCTACCACCGCGAAGATCAGATGAGGCTCTACGGCTTCTCCGGTGAGAACGAACGACGCGTGTTCCTGGAGCTGCTCAAGGTGAGCGGAATCGGTCCACGCGCGGCGCTGAAGATCCTGTCGGCGGCGTCCCCGGCCGAAATCGCGCGGCTTCTTCAATCCGAGGACGTCGACGGGCTGTCGCGGCTGCCGGGGATCGGCAAGAAGACCGCGCAGAAGCTGATCCTGACGCTGCGCGGGACGCTCGTGACCGCAGATGAGGCGGTCTCCCGACCGCAGGACGAACTGGTCGACGCGCTCACCGAAATGGGGTTTGACCGCACCGCCGCCGCGAAGGCCGTTACGCGCCTACAAGCCGACTGCGCCGACCTGCCGCCCGACGCGCGCGAAAAAGAGGTGTTCCGGCGCGCGATCGTCGAGCTGTCGGCCGAGGGGTAGCGATGAGCGTGTTGCAGGGCGAGCACACCCCCGAGGATCACGTTGAAAACCGGCTGCGCCCGCAACGGCTCGACGACTTCCAGGGACAGACCGAGCTCAAGCGAAATCTGGGGGTGTTCATTCAGGCCGCGCGCGAGCGTGGCGAAGCGCTCGACCACGTCTTCCTCAGCGGACCGCCGGGACTCGGGAAGACCACTCTTGCCGGCATCCTGGCCAACGAGATGGGCAAGGAGTTCAAGGTCACCGCCGCGCCCGCGCTGGAAAAGCCGAAGGATCTGGCCGGAATCCTGACGACGCTGACCGACGGGTCGATCTTCCTGATCGACGAAATCCACCGCCTGAAGCCGACTATCGAAGAGATGCTCTACATCGCGATGGAGGACTACGAGCTCGACTGGATAATCGGGCAGGGTCCGTCGGCGCGGACGATCCGGATCCCGCTCGCGCCGTTCACGCTCGTCGGCGCGACCACAAAGGCCGGACTGGTCGCAGCGCCGCTGTACAGCAGATTCGGTATCAGCGTGCGCATCGACTACTACAACGCTGAGGATCTTGCATCGATCATCCGCCGCAGCGCCACGATCCTGGACGTCCGGATAGCCCCGGATGCGGTTGCCGCGCTCACACGGTGCGCGCGCGGCACCCCGCGCGTGGCAAACCGGATCCTGCGCCGTATGCGCGACTTCGCCCAGGTGCTCGGCGACGGGATCGTGACCGACGCGATCGTGCGCGAGGGGATGGAGCGGCTGCGGATCGACGACGAGGGGCTCGAAGAGCACGACCGAGCGATCCTGCGCACGATCATCACCGCGTACGGGGGCGGACCGGTTGGAGCCGAGACGCTCGCGATCTCGGTCGGGGAGGCGATCGATACGCTCGAAGACTTCTACGAGCCCTACCTGATCCAGCGAGGATTCATCAAGCGCACCCCGCGTGGTCGCGTCGCAACACCGCAGGCCTACCGCCATCTGGGCATGGAGCTTCCGAGTGACGAGAACGGACTTCTCTTTTGAGCTTCCCGAGGAGCTGATCGCGCAGCACCCGAGCGAGCAACGCGGGCAGTCGCGGCTGCTCGTGATGAACCGGCAGGCAGGGACTCTCGCGCACGAGCGCGTCGACACGCTCCCGATGCTGCTTCCACAGCTTTTCCCCGACGGCGTCGTGATGGTCTTCAACACCAGCCGCGTCCGCAAAGCGCGACTCTACGGGGCGTCGAGCGACGGCACGCGGCGAGAGTTCCTGCTCCTGTCACCGATAACCGATGCAGAAGGCGCAAGCCGTTGGAGCGCGCTCACGCGGACCCGGCGACTGCGTAGCGGTAGCAGCTACGCGTTCGAGGGCGGAGTCTCTGCGGTCGTCGAGTCGGTTGACCACGGAATCGCGATCCTCCGGTTCGACCGGACGATCGGTGAAGCCTACTTCGATGCTCACGGCCACGTCCCGCTTCCTCCGTACATCGACCGGGCCGATGCCCCCGACGATGAGGAGCGCTACCAGACCGTCTACGCTCGGGAACCGGGATCGGTCGCCGCGCCGACCGCTGGTCTGCACTTCACCGACAGCATCCTCGAGCGCCTCGGCAAGGTGGCCGACTTCGAGTGGGTGAAACTCCACGTCGGAATCGGCACCTTCCTGCCGGTCCGGGTCGACCGGATCGAAGCGCACACGATGCACGCTGAAGAGTGTGAGATCGACGCCGATACCGCCGATCGGCTGAACCGGGCCCGCGCCGGGGGCAAGCGCATCCTTGCGGTCGGAACGACGACCGTTCGCACGCTCGAAACCGCGTGGAACCGCGACAAGGATCGCCTTGAAGCGTTCCGCGGAGCAACCGATCTGTTCATCACCCCGGGCTACCACTACGGTGCGGTAGACGGGCTGTTCACGAACTTCCACACCCCCGAATCGACGCTGCTGATGCTCGTCTGCGCGTTCGCCGGTACCGACGCGGTTCTATCGGCGTACCGCGTCGCGGTGGCCGCGCGCTACCGCTTCTTCAGTTACGGAGACGCGATGCTCATCGTGTAGGCGGACTCAGTAAGTGGACGAGTCCATCTGCTCGAAGTCGGCGCGGACGCGCTCGAGCCGGGCCATGTGACGGTCGATGATCGCCCCGTAGTCGAGGTCGCCGGTCTGGATTCTAAAGCTCTGGTCCTCCCAGAACTGAACGGCCTCCAGGTGCAGCCAACGCGTTCGCGCGGCCTCATCGCTCCACCGTCGCGCCTCGCCCCAGTAGTAGCGCGCGATGTCGAAGAGGCTTTCGGCGCGTTCCAGGCTCTCAAGGTTCTGATCTCGCCACGGGAAGTTGTAGAAGCGTGCGTCGAACTTCATGTAGCCCGACGCCCACCCGAGGTACTGGTCGACGAAGTGGAGATTCAGGTGCATTCGAAAGAGATTGCGATAGAGCTCCCACTCGCGCTCATTGGAGATCCGGGCAATCGCGTAGAGCGGGTTCGCGAAGTCGGCTCGCATCGCGAGCTCGAGCCAGCGGATATTCTCCGCGTAGTCTTCAGGATACCGGTAGAGCTGGTGGTGGAGCAGCGGGTAGATCTGCTCCTTGTAGATGAGCCGGTACGAAAACGCCGGTGACGCAAGCATCACGAGCAGCGCAACAACGCCTATCGTGCGTCGATAGCCTCTCATACTCACAGTATCGACGCGTCGGCAACCGCCTCCCAGACCTTTTCGGCGAGCGCGTGCTGCTCTTCGGTTCCGTCGAGCATGATGACCCGGGTCTCGCGACCGGCTATCTCCATTTCGCGCAGGTAGTTCGCGCGCACCGCGTGCTGGAACTCGATACGCTCGTAGATCTCGCGGGTCGGGCGCGCGGCGAGCCGAGCGTCGGCCGCCTCGGGCGACAGATCAAGGAACACGACAAGCGCGGGCACGGCAAAACGGGCATTGAGCGCGCGCACGAAGTCGACGTCGGTCTCGGCCCCCTGATACACGAGCGAGCTGTACTTGTAGCGGTCGCAGAGTACGATGTAGCCGTCGTCAAGGTGTTGCCTGATCCCGTCGGCGCCGTTGAGGTGTGCGCTGCGATCGGTCGCGAACAGATGCGCGATCGTATCGGGATCGGCTGGTATCTCCCCCGACAGCACGCGACGGCACAGAATCCCGATCGGTCCGGTCGTCGGCTCGCTCGTCAGCCACGATCGACGTCCCTCGCGTTTCAGTCGATCATCAAGCAACACGCTCTGCGTTGTCGTGCCCGCTCCGTCGAGACCCTCGAAAACAATGAAGCGCGCGAGCGAACGCGCGCCACCGCCGGTGCTCACCTTTGGTTCCTTCATACCGTTGTGGTACATTATAGGCGGGAGAGGCGACGATCAAGGTGGTGATTCTCACTTGAAAAGGGCAGGGTTTCGTATTGCCTTTCAGACGGTTGCGGTTCTCCTTCTGTTGGCGACCGCGCTGTTCGTCCTCGGCCCCGTTCGCGTCGCGATCACGCGCCAGATAGACGACATCCGAGACGAGGCGATCGCCAGGCTCGAACAGGTCGTCGGCCGACGGGTGTCGTTCGGCTCGGTATCGCCGTCGATCCTCAACTTCCTGAGTATTCGCGACCTGGTCATCCACGGTCGCGCCGGCGAACCCGAAGACCTGTTGCGGATCGACCGGCTTCGCGTCTACTACAGGCCGCTTCGGATGATCCGCCGGGAGTTCGCCGACGCGTTTACCGAAGTTCGCGTCGAAAACACGACGATCGTGGTTGACTCCGACACCTTCGACGACCTCGAGGCGATCGTGCGATCGATGATCGGTGGTGACCGTACCGACGAGTCGGATCGGCTGGGACTGCCCGATGCGCTCGTCGTCAGCGGACGCAACCTGTCGATTCACGTCCATAACGGCTTCGGCCGGCTCGCTGTCACCAACGGCTTCTTCCGCGCCGAACTGAACGGTACGCTCGTCGAACTCACCGCGAGCGGGATCGTCAGCCTTGCAGATTCGGTGGCAACAGCGCTCCTGACCGATCTGTCGGGCCGGATCGAGCTCGAGGGATCGATCGACGTCGACGGTGACACGATTGCACAGGTCACCCTGACCGATCTGTCGAGCAACCTCGCGTCGATCGGCCGACAGGTCATCTACGTCCGCAGGAGCGCCGGGGTTCTCGAAGCTCGCAACGTGCAGAGCCGCGATCCGATCGATCTCTACATCCGGTACATCGACGGCAGCGACGAGCTCTACGCGCGTGTGCTCGCCGACGGATACCGGCTCGACGACGTCGTAGAGCTGCGTGGCGAGCTTGCACGGTTCAACCGGTATCTCGCGCTCCCGCTGCGGGGGCAGGCGAACGTCACGGTCAGGCCGGGTTCAGTCAGTTACGGCGCATCGCTCAGTACCAGCGTGTCTGGCTTCGACGAGCTTCCCGACGGCACGCTCCGTTTCCAGATATCGGGCGATAGCAGCGGCGCAAGGATCGACGAACTCGTCTACGCGAGCGACATTGGTGAGATCGCCTATCAGGGCAGGCTTGCCTTCGCGCCGCTTCGCCCCGATGGGGTGCTGACGCTCCGCAATGTGGGCGTGCCGCCTGTAGAGCCGATTTCGGCGACCGTTCGGCTGACGTCCACGCGAACCACAATAGCGATTGAAGCGACTGAGATCCGGTACGCCGGAATCGGCTTCGAAGAGGTGGCCGCGACGCTCGTGTTCGACCCTGCGTCGGGTCAGATGCCCGATGACCCGATCGGCGTTCCGACGGGCCTCAGCGCCCGTCTGCGGTACGACCAGAGACGCGTGCTCGAGATCGAGTCGAGCCTGGATCCCGGGTTTACGCCGCGCACGGTGAGTGTAAACGCGCGCCGTGTCGACCCGCGCCAGCTGATTGCGCTGCACGACGCGCTTGCGCTCGACCTCCTGTCCGATCTTCCGGATATCAGCGCGCTCCCTGAGACGCTCGTGATCGATACGCGATTCAGACTTGACCTCACAGACGGACTGGTCGCGGTGGTTCCGCTCGTCTACGCGTACGACAGCGCCAACCCCGACGACCATCTGTCGTTTTCGCTCCTCTACGACAACGGGAGTGCGCAGGTCCGCGACGTCACGGCGGGCCTGGCCGGATACAGTGGATCGGGCAACTTCGCGGTCGATGTGCGTCCGGGTGGAGATATCCGCTTCGTCAGCGACGTACGTGTGCAGGGCATTCCCTACGAGTTTGAAGGAACGTTTCGGCCAGGCCGATCGCTCGAGCTTCGCGGTCTCTACGACGTGTACGCCCGCATCGCGCTCGACAACGCAGATCGGACCGGATTCGTCGCGTCGGGTAACGTACCGGTGTCTATTCTGCCCGATCAGACGAACCGCATCGCCTTCGACGTGGCTGGCCACTGGTCCGACCTCACGGCGTGGGAAGTCGACGTCAGGCGGCTTCAGATCGACGGGCTGACCGTTGAACCGGTGACCGACGCGACCGTCGCGATCGAAGGGACCGCGACACCCGCCGGACTGGTGCTGCGCCGGCTGAGCTACGAGGATCGGCACTCGCGCGTGGCTGGTGACGGTCGACTCGCGTGGAACCTCTCCGCCAATCAGTACGACGCCGCGATAGAGCTACGCTCCCCACCGACTGCCGCAGCGCCCGACGCGACGCTCGACGGCGAGCGGTACACCATCTATGTCTCCGTCGCCGGACGAACCGTTTCGGCCGCAGCCGAGTTCACAGATCTCCCGCTCCTGCGGGTCGGCATCGACACGATCCGCGGTGGTGTGACCGGATCGCTGTCGCTCACGGGGACGCTCGATGACCCTGAGCTGCTCGTAGAGGCGAGCCTGGTGAACGGTCGGTTCAACAATGACCCGGCCGAGCTGCGCGCGACCGTGGCGGCTGATCGCTCCGGGATAATCGTTGATAACGCGACCGGCCGACTCGGACGAACGCGCGCGGAGGGCGTCCAGGCCCGCGTCGACCTCTCTTCTGGAGAGCTTCTGCTTGACGGACGGCTCATTCAGCGCGGAGACACGTCGTCGTTTTCGGTTGGAGTGTCGCTCATCGGCACGATGGCACCGGGCCTCGACTACTCGGGATTGATCGACTCTGATCTGTCGGCACGCGTGGCGCTGTCGGGGTTCGGTGCCGCTGATGACGAGTGGGCGTTCGACATCACCCGGCACAACAGGGTGACCTCCATTGTCGGCGGCCCGACGAACGCGATCGAAGCGCGCATCCACCCAGACGGCTCGTTTACCGGACGCGTCGGGGCCCCGCTTCCGTTCGCGTTCGATGCGGTCGGATTCATCGACGGGGGCGAAGTTGAAGTCGATCTTCTGTCGGTCTCGGCTGATCTGCCGCGGGTCTGGGATCTGCTTCAGATCCCGATGGTCGCCTTCACGTCGGGCGCCGCGACCGGCAGCGCGCGGATCGTGGGACCGGTCAACGATCCCGACTTCTTCGGCACCCTGGTCGTCGACAATATCACCGGCGCGGTCGACTGGCTCCCCGACCAGCTCGGCCCGACGCGAACCTTCATTGTGTTCGACGAGAAGGTCATGACGATCCGCGACGCGTCGGTCGCAGCGGGACCAGGCCGTGCGACGGTCGGCGCGGTGCTCGTCTTCGACCGCTGGGTACCCGAGCAGTTTCAGGTTCAGATCGTGACCGCCGACAGCGGGATTCGGCTGCGAGCGCCGTTCGGTCGGGTCGTCGTCGACGGGATGGCACGCGGAGACCTGCGAATCGGGGGCACCCAGGATTCCACATCGATCACCGGCAACCTCCTCGCATCGCAGATGTCGGTGACACTCGGCGAGATGCCGCCGATAGAGTCGCTCCTTGATGATCCGCCCGATGTTCGCGTCGACGTGGCGCTCACGACCGGGCGCGGCGTGCAGTTCCTGTGGCCGTCGGAAACCTTCCCGATCCTTCGCGGGATCGCCGACCCCGGGCAGCGGATCCGGATCAACTACGGCAGCGCATCCGACACCTTTTCGGTCGTAGGCTCGGTCGCGATCCAGGGCGGCGAGGTCTTCTACTTCGACCGCAGCTTCTATATCCAGGACGGTCGGATAACGTTCGACGAAAGCCAGGCCCAGTTTGATCCACTGCTGACGGTCAGCGCCGAAATCCGGGAGGTCGCGCAGGATGGACCGATCAGGATATACCTGATCGCCGACGAGCGGCCGCTCAGCGAGTTCACGCCGCGCTGGAGAAGCGATCCGCCGCTGACCGAAGCGGCAATACTGTCGTTACTCGGCAGCACCGTGTTTATCACCGACACAGGAGAGCCGATCAACCTCTCGCAGGCGGTTCTGCTGACCAGCGACGTCGTGAGCCAGTTCGGGATCATCCGCGGATTCGAGAATACGGTCCGTGACGCGCTCCAGCTCGATCTGTTCAGCATCAGGACCCAACTCTTCCAGAACCTGCTCCGCGGCGTCATAGACCAAGGGCAGGATCAGGACCTGCCCCTTGACAGTGGCACCCCTTCTCTTGGAGAGTACCTGAACAACACAACGCTGTTCGCCGGTAAGTACCTTGGAAATGACCTGTTTCTGGAGCTGCTCGTACAGTTGCGCCAGGCTCGTCCCGCGTTCATGGAGCGCCAGAGTCTGGCAGGAGTCGAGATCGAGTCGGAGTTGACGCTCGAGTGGGATACTCCGTTCTTCGGTCTGGAATGGGGATTCTTCCCTCGTGATCCGAGCAGCCTGTTCCTGACCGACCACACGTTCCGCTTCTCGTGGGGATTCTCGTACTAAAGGCTATACGGGAGTGCGGCGGAGCAATAGCTTGACGATTGAGGAGTCTGAATGAGACGCATTGTGCCGATCCTGTTTCTGCTGCTGACCTTTTCAGCGATAGCCCAGTCCGACGAATGGTACATCGGCCAGACCATTCAGGACATCCGGTTCACCGGACTCGTTACCGTCAGAGAGAGCGATCTACGACCGATCGTCGAGCCATACATCGGGCGTCCATTCACCGAACGCGGTTTTCAGGAGCTGCAGAGACGGCTGTTTGCGCTCGATTCGTTCATCGATATCGTGCCGGAGGCGCTTCGTCCGCAGACCGGAGACGGTGTCATCGTTCGCTTTGCGGTAACCGAGCGACCGACTGTCTCCGATATCAGGTTCGTCGGAAATCGCCGAATCAGATCGGCCGATCTCCTTGATACCATCGTTCTTCGTCCCGGTGACATGATCACGTCGGCGCGGCGAAGACTCGCCGAACAGGCGATTGCGACCCTGTACCGCGAACGCGGGTACCCGGACATCCAGGTAACAAGCAGGGTCGACGAATCGACCGTCGGGGAGCGAACACAGCATGCGGTCGTATTCACCGTTACCGAGGGTCGGCAGGTAACCGTCCGCCAGATCAACTTCTCCGGGAACGCCTTCGCATCGGCATCCACGTTGCGCGGCCAGATGCAGACCAAGGCGCAGAACATCTTCAACTCCGGCGTCTTTCAGAGCCGGGTGCTCGAGGAAGACCGTCGGCGCATCGAACAGTACTACCGCGACCGGGGTTTCATCGACGCGCGGGTGGTTGAGGTCGCGCAGGACGTCGAGCGCGACGAAGAAGCCGAGCGAACCTTCCTGATCCTCACCGTCTTCATCGAAGAGGGGAGCCAGTACTCATTCGGCGGCGTATCGTTTGACGGCAACGCGATCTTCGACGACGCCGAACTCGCGGCGCTGATGCGACTGCGCGAAGGCGCCGTGCTCAACGTATCGCGCCTGCAGGAAGGCTTTGGAGCGATTCAGGACCTCTATTACCAGAGCGGCTACATCTTCAACGAGTTCAACCTCCGCGAAGAGCGCAACGAACAGCTGCTGACCGTACGCTTCGTCGTCGACATCGTCGAACGTCCCCGGGCGCACATCGAACGCATCGTGGTCCGCGGGAACGACAAGACCGCCACCGACGTTGTCCTGCGTGAGATACCGCTGCGGGTCGGGGACGTGTTCAGCGTTTCCCGCATTCGCGAGGGCGTCCAGAATCTGATGAACCTGCAGTACTTCAGCTCGATCACACCCGAAACGCCCTTCGGCAGCGTCGACGGACTGATGGAACTCATACTGAACGTAGAAGAGGCGCAGACCGCCGACATCACGTTCGGGGTCGCCTTCGGCGGCGGCACCGAGTTTCCGATATCGGCGCAGGTCGGCTGGTCGGACCGCAACTTCCTTGGTCGGGGCCAGAGTCTGGGATTCAACGTCCAGCTCTCACCGCTTGAACAGCTGCTGTCGTTCAACTTTCTGGAGCGATGGTTCGCCGGCCAGCGATGGTCGGTCGGCGGAGACCTGTCGGTCAACCGTCGCGTGCGAAGCGGCGTGCCGCAGGATATCCTTGCCCCGATCTTCGCCGACAACGACCCGAACGCCGTGCCCGACCCCTTCCAGGGGTACTACGTCTTTTCGGTCAACGACACCGAGTATCCGACCGGGAGCGGAGTGCTCTACGCCCGCGGCGACCTCTTTCCCGACCCGGTGACCTCCGATTTGATCACAACGTACCGGCTCATCACCGATTACCAGCTTGCCGGGGGTACGACCGCGGCGATTCCGCAGGACTACCTGATGGACTACGTCGACTGGAGCATCTCGGTCGGCGGGAACACCGGGTACCGGTTTCGCACGACGCTCGGCACGCTCGCGCTCGCGACAAACCTCCGGTCGAGCCTCAACTTTGTTGGGTACGATCCCCAGCAGTTTCGGCCGGCGAGCCCTCAACTCCGCGCGAACCTTGGCCGCTGGCAGCTCGTGAACCAGTGGGGCCTCAATGCGTCGCTCGATCGCAGAAGGGGGCTCGCCCTCAGCCCGAGCAGCGGCTACCGCGTATCGCAGGGAGCAACGCTTGTCGGCGGTTTCCTCCTGGGCGATCGGCACTACATCCGCACCGACACGCGCGCGGAGACCTACTTCACGCTCTGGAACTGGCAGGTGTTCGAAAACTGGAGCTGGAAGGGCGTGCTTGGCGCGCAGAGCTCGCTCGCGCTGATCTTTCCGCAGTTCTGGGTACCGGCCAGTTTCCGGACCGATCCGCAGGTGCCGATCGCCGGAGCCGACCTCCTGTCGACGAACCCGATGTTCGTCGGCCGAGGCTGGGATGCCCGACTCAACGGGCAGGCGCTATGGAACAACTCGCTCGAACTACGGATGCCGATCGCCGAGCAGATCGTGTGGCTCGACACGTTCATGGATGGGGTCGGCATATGGGACCGACGTCAGGACATCACCGAGCTATCGCTCGACGACATGCTGTTCAGCATCGGCACCGGGCTTCGATTCACGATTCCGCAGTTCCCGATCCGGATCTACCTGGCAAAGCGGTTCAGGTTCGACGAGAATAACCAGATAGAGTGGCAGCAGGGCAGCCTGTTCAACAGAGATGGCAGACCGACCGGTGGACTCGACTTTGTCTTCGCGATCGGCGGCGATCTGTTCTGAGAGAGGGATGAGATGAAAAGATGTGTGCTTGTCATCACGCTGGCGACAATCGCGATCGGTAGCCTGATCGCGCAGACCGGAGGAACCCGCGAAAGCTTCTCAACGGTCGCGGTCTTCGATATAGACCGTGTGATCACGTCGTTCTTCCAGGACTCGCGCCTGGTGCGCGACTACAACGAAGCCGAGCGGCAGTTTCGGGCCGACCTGCAACGCGCCGAACAGACGCTTCGCGACTACCAGTCACGCCGTGCCGCTGCGCTCGACCGCAACGACGCGGTGACCGCCCAGCGGCTGCGCGCGGACATCGCGGCGCTCGAAGAGGATATCGCGACGCTGCGCGAGCGGTTCCTCATCCAGCAGGAGCGACTGCAGTCGCAGCTTGCCGGAGACGAGTTCTTCACGCGTCTGTACGACGCGGTCAGTTTCGTCGCGCAGGACCGCGGGTATACGATCGTTCTTGAGGAGCGTCAGCTTGGTGCCGCGCTGTTCTGGTTCAGTCCGACGGTCGACATAACCGACCTCGTGATCAGGGAGCTCTCGCGCCGGTCCAACTGATGGCCGACACGACCCCGATGATGCGTCAGTACGGGCAGCTCAAGGAGCAGCACCGTGACGCGATACTCTTCTTCAGGCTGGGCGACTTCTACGAGATGTTCCGCGACGACGCGATCGTCGCATCAAGGATACTCGGGCTCACGCTGACCAAACGACAGGACGTGCCGATGTGCGGGGTCCCGCACCACGCCGCGCGCGGTTACATCGCCCGGCTGATAGCGGCGGGCCGCAAGGTCGCGATCTGCGAGCAGACGCGGATGCCGGTCGGCGGCGGACTCGCCGAGCGGGAGATCGTGGAAGTCGTCACGCCGGGCACGGTGGTAGACGAGGATTACCTGGACGCTACCGCGAACAACTACCTCGTGTCGATCGCCGCGCGCGCCGGTCGCCTGAGCTTCGCGTACGTCGACGTCTCGACCGGGGAGTTCGGCATCGCAGAGTGTACACTTCGCGATGCCGCCGGCTTTCTCAAGCGCGAGTTCACGCGGCTTGAGCCGCGAGAGGTCCTCATGCAGCAGTCGCTCCTTGACGACGCTGCGATCGCCGACGTCATCGATGAGCGACGGCTGCTGGTCAGTCGCTATCCGGACTGGAGTTACGACGTTGACTCGGCTCACAGGCGCGTTCGTGAGCTCCTGGGGGTACTGAACCTCAAGGCGTACGGGATTGGCGACGACTCATCGGCACCGCTCGCGGCCGGACTCCTGGTCGACTACCTGGCTGACACCGCGCGAAGCGTGCTTCCTCACATTCGCGAACTGCGCGTCCAGGCGCACGAGCACAGCGTCGGGCTTGATGAGAGCACGATTCGCAACCTGGAGCTGACTGCGAACCTGCACGACGGCACGCGACGATACTCGCTGCTCGACACGATCGATCAGACGCGCACGACGATGGGAGCGCGCATGCTTCGACAGTGGTTGCTCGCGCCGCTTATCGATCGCGACGCGATCCTTCAGCGCCAGCGGCCCGTCTCGGCGCTCCACCGCGCGCAGAGCGTGCTCACGCTCCTGCGCGACCACCTGTCGGGTGTGCTCGATATAGAGCGGCTCGCCGCGCGAGCAGGAATGCGGCGCGCCCACGCGAAGGACCTGGTCGCGCTGCGCTCGTCGGTGGCGTCGATCCTGGCGCTGCGGTCGCGGATCGACGGAGCGCTTGCGCACCCGCTGCCGCTCGATCGCCTGTCCGATCGTGCGTCGCACGAGCTGAGCGAGCTCGTCAACCTGCTCGATTCGGCGCTGATAGACGAGCCGTCGATGCTGCTCACCGAAGGAAAGATGATCCGCCGCGGGTTCGACGCCGAGCTCGACCGCTTCACCCACCTCAGGGAGAACTCGCGATCGATCCTTGAGGCCTACGTCGGTGAAGAACGCGAACTGACCGGGATCACGACGCTGAAGGTACGGTACAACCGGATGCTCGGGCACTTTCTGGAGGTCACGAAGGCCAACGCCGCGCGTGTGCCCGACCGGTACGTCCGGCGGCAGAGCCTGGCGAACGCAGAGCGCTTTTCGACCGAGCGGCTCGCCGAGATCGACGCGTCGCTGTCGGAGGCGGACGAGCGCATCATCGATCGCGAACGCGAGCTTTTCATCGAGCTTCGCGAGCGAGTCGCCGAGCTGGTGCCGCTTCTGCTCGAACTCGCGGCGCTCGTCGCAGAGCTCGATGTCGTGCAGAGCTTCGCGCACGCGGCTACCCGGTACGGCTACGTTGCCCCGACGCTCACCGACGATCCACGAATCGCAGTGTCCGCCGGTCGCCATCCTGTTGTCGAGGCGAACATCGCAGCCGGATCGTTCATCCCGAACGACCTCGCGCTCGACGGCGGCGGTGACTTCTTCGCGCTCATCACCGGACCGAATATGGCCGGCAAGAGCACCTACCTTCGCCAGACCGCGCTGATCGTCCTGATGGCTCAGATCGGCAGCTACGTTCCGGCCGACGACGCCGAAATCGGTATCGTGGACCGGATCTTCTGCCGCGTGGGAGCGAGCGACAACCTTGCCCGTGGAGAATCCACCTTCCTGGTCGAAATGAACGAGGCCGCGTTCATCCTGCGCACCGCGACCGCGAGAAGCCTCGTGATCATGGACGAGATCGGGCGCGGCACGAGCACGAACGATGGTCGCGCAATCGCGCAGGCGGTTGTCGAGTACCTGTGCCACACGATTCGTCCACGTACGCTGTTTGCGACGCACTTCCACGCGCTGACACGCGTAGAGGCGCCCGGGCTCAAGAATCTGTCGCTCGGCGTCGCCGAACAGGATGGCGAAATCGTATTTCTGAAACGAGTCGAGGACGGACCGTCGAACAACTCGTACGGGATTCACGTGGCGCGGATCGCCGGCGTTCCCAGCCGGGTGACCGATCGCGCCGAGGAAGTCCTGAGAACCATCCTCGAACACGACGAACCCGACGCGCTCTACGAGCAGCCGACCTTCACGACCGACCGCGCGCAGGCCACGCTGTTCAATCCGGAAGAACTCATCGTCGGCGAACTGCGCGCGCTCAACCTGGACGAACTGCGGCCGGTCGACGCGATCGCGCGGCTTGCGCGATGGCAGGACGAGCTGTCTACGCGGCAACGATCATAGCGACGATGAAGAGCCCCATCGCGACAAAACCCGCGACCGCGGCGACGCGCATCTTCCAGAAGACGAACTGACCGATGAACTGCAGCACCCAGGTGATCGCGTAGATCGTCACGAGCCCGGCCGCCGAGCGCGCGTCCATCACCGCCGACGCGCCTGCGATCATCGCGACGATCGCGGTGATCACGAAACTCACCGAGAACCACCCGGCGTAGTTGGACAACGGAATCCCAAGGTAGATACCGTTGGCTTCCCACTTCCAGAACTTCCACGACACCATCTGGGGGTCCAGGTAGACATCCCACGCGGTGAACGCCGCCGCCGCAACCAGCCAGGCGATGACCGGCCGGTCGGGTGAGACCAGGTAGCCGACCGCCCAGGCCGGCGGCATCATCATCAGCCACGCGAGCGGTATCAGAACCGGCACTCCGGCGACCTGCGGCTGAAGCACGTCGGTGTACGAGTACTTCCCGAACGGGAAACCGGTCCGCCACCCGATGACCTCGCTCGTCCAGCCGAGCAGCGGAACCAGGACGACTACCGCGACGGTGAACGCGCCGAACGACCCCCAGATCGCCACAACCACCGCCGCCACCTGAGCGAACACACCGGTAGCGATGCCGATCCGCTCGGCTCCTTCGCCGAGTACCCATCGGACGATCGGCACGCAGATCATCACAACCGTCCAGACGATCACCATCGTCCGCGGAGCGCTCGGCTCGGACAGAAATCGGGCTACAAGCTCCATATCACACCTTCCCAAGTAGACGGGTACGCACGAACGCGCGAATGAACGGCGCCCACGGCACCGTCGCCATCACCGCAAGCATTTCGGCGA
>RECL01000339.1 GCA_007694025.1 Spirochaetaceae bacterium | reverse complement strand
TCCTGACGATCTTCACGCTCGCGACGTACCGGGAACTGTCGGCCGACGCCGACGCAGCGCCCGACGCGCACGCGTAGACGCGCACGCGTAAGCGCGTGTGCGTAACCGGAGGCTTCATGCGCAGATACCTGTTGCTCTGTGTTGTGGTGCTATTGTCGGGATGCGCCTGGTTCACCGCGGAAAGCGAGTTTTCGCTCGACAATCAGACCAGCTACGAACTCGCGGTCACGTGGGTCGGGCGGTCCGACGATCTTGTCCGGTCGCTACCCGATCCGGTGAAACCGGGCGAGAGCGCTACCATCACCTCCGGACGGCTTCTCAACGCATCGGCGGTGACTCCCGCGCTCTTCTTCAGCCGGATCACCATCGACGCGAAACAGGCGGGCGAATGGACGCCCGCGTACACCCGGCATCCGGTCAAGGACGACGAGTGGACACCGGGCGACGATGAGCCGGGCGTGTACACGCTCACTCTGACCGACGCGGACCTGACGTTCTAACGCCAGACCGACGTCGTCTGCAGTCCGGAGCCCGACTACGGCTGACTCGGTCAGTCGAAAAAGTCTGCATCCTCATCCGACAGATGCGGGCGAGCGGCGTCGGGAATGAGGTTCAGCCCCATGCCGGGCCGGTCGGGCACCGTGACAAAGCTGTCGGTGACAATCGGGTCGGGGAGGCCCTCCACGATGTCGGGCCACCACTCCGTTGATGCGGTCGGGTACTCGAACGCGATGAAATTGTCGGGCAGCGTCGCGCACACTTGCGTGAGCGCCGCGAGCCCGAGCAGCCCGTCACCGGTCCCGTGCGGCGCCATCAGGACACCGTGGAGATCGGCGTACTCCGTGATCCACTTCAGCTCCGCGATGCCGCCCACGTCGAGCGGGTCGGGCCCGATAACCGAGACGGCTCGTTTTTCGATCAGATCGATGAAGTTCTGCCTCAGGTAGATCTGCTCGCCGGTGTGGATCGGCGTCGACGTCGCGGTGGTCACGTCGCGGTAAAGGTCGGCCAGCACGTACGGTACGTAATCGCCTGTGATCAGATCCTCCAGCCACATCAGGTTCAGGTGCTCCACCGCGCGCGCGAGCCGGATCGAGTCGGGGACCGTGAATCCGGGCCCGCAGTCGAGCGCGAGTCCGACCTCATCGCCGAGCACCGCCTTCATCGCCTCGACGCATGCGACGATGTGGTTCAGTCCGCGCTCGGTCAGCGGCCCTCGACTCGGGTGCGGCCCTCCGTCGCGTAGCTCGCCGTACGTGAAGCCGTCAACCTCGCGTACCATCGGACCGTGGAACGCGATACCTTGCTTGATGATCGAGAACCCTTCTGGCGAATCCTTCATCTGCTTCATGACGCGGGCGTAGTCGTCGGGCTCACTCCCGCCCATCCGGAAGCGGACGTTGCCGTTGTAGACACGCACGCGGTCGCGAACCTTGCCGCCCAGAAGCCGGTAGACCGGCACGCCGGCGGCCTTGCCCGCGATGTCCCAGAGCGCCGTTTCGATCGCGCTGACCGCGCTGCCCCACGGCTTGAACCCGCCTTGCCTGCGAATGCGCAGCATCACGCGCTCGACGTCGCGAGGGTCCTCTCCGATCAGCAGGTCACGGTAGTAGAGCACGTGCGGTTTGATGTAGTGCTTCGAACGCTCTGCGGCACCCCAGCCGTCAATCCCGTCGTCGGTCGCGATGCGGATCGTCGGTTGCCCGCCCAGAATCGTGCACTTCAGGTCGGTGATCTTCATCGGCCACTCCTGACGTCGACTCTACCGCTTCGCCCCGACCCGTGCAATCGCACCTCCGGCGTGGCCAACAATTCCGGCACCAGTAGTTGTCAGCCGAGCGGATCCTGTTCGTAGAATCTTGCGTAGAGGCGGTAGAGATCGGGGTATTCGCGGTTGAGAACCGACGGGCGTTCGAAGAAGAGTTCGGTCGTGACCGCAAAGAACTCGGCGTCGTCGGTCACTGCGTACGGGTCGATGCGGCTGCGTCGCCGCCGCGCGGGGCGTGACAGATCGGTAAACGCGGCACCGCACGTGTCGTACCATTCGGACGGCGCGATCCCGCGCGGCAGCGTCGGTCTGCCGTTGACGCTCCCGTCCGACAGGTCGATCCGGTGCGCCGCTTCGTGGATCACGACGTTGTAGCCGTCGCACTGCCCCGACGCGCGGACGTCGTCCCACGACAGGAGGACCGGGCCGTCGTCCCACGACTCTCCCACGCTTTGATCCGTGTACTCGTGCACGACGCCAGCGTCGTCCACGTCGGTCACGTTGCGCCGGAACTCGCGCGGCACGACGACGATCGTCTTCCATCCGCGGTACCACGACAGCCCCAGGTTCAGCACCGGAAGCGCCGCCTGCGCCGCGATCAGCCGACGCATATCGTCGGTCAGGTCGATGTCGACCGACCCGAACTGCACTCGTTTGATAAACTTGACGGCGATCGCCACCAGCCGGCCGCGCTCCTCATCCGACAGCCGCGCGAACAGCGGCAACGCGAGCGCGGCTGACCAGTGGTGCAGATCGCCCGACCGGAGCCCGCGACCCCCACGCCAGAACACGATCTACCCGCCTGACCAAGGCATCAGGCCGAATAGAAGCGGCGCATGTCGGCGGCGAATTCGCGGCGGCTCGAGTCCCACGTGTAGAACATGTGACCGCCGTCGTAGTGCTTGACCGTGAGCATCCGCTGCTGCTCCGGCGTGAGCTTCATCAGGTGCGTGATCCGCTCCGCCGCGAAGTAGGGCGTCACCAGGTCGAAGATCCCGTGGCAGATGTACGCCTTCATGTGCGGATTGAGACTCATCCCGTAGCGCAGGTCGTCGGTCGCGCCGACCTGCGACTCGAGCGCGTGCTCGCGCGTGTCGATCTTCCACCCTTTGTTGACCGTCAGGCTCAGCAGATTGTACTCGCGTTCCGTATCGAGTCCGATCGCCTTGCGTAGCTGCGTGTTGATCCCGGCGGCGAAGACGCGCTCCACGTGGTGGAGCGTCGGGTCGGGACCGCTGTAGCTGTCGCGGTCGGAGTAGGGATCGCTCACCTTGAGCGACGCGTCGTAGAGGCCCAGGTGCATCCGCTGCTCGCGCAGCAGGTTCTTCACGAAGTAGTCGATGCTGACCCGACCGTTCTTGTTCTTGACGACGTCGCGATCCAGGCCGATGAAGTCGGCCGCCTGCCGCAGCACGCGTTCCTTCTTCTCTTCTCCGTAGAGGTCTCCCGCCGCGAGCACCGGCAGAAGCTCCTTCACCGCGAACTCGGCCGCGCGGGCCATGAAGCCACGCAGGTCCTCTCCCGCCTTCTTCTTGCGCGACTTGCCGTGACCCCACGCGGCGCCTGCCATCGTCGGAAAGGTGTCGATCCACGGCAACGCGTCGTAGTCCGATCCGTCCAGGAGCGTGAACTCCATCGCCGGCGATATGATCACCGCGCCGGCCAGTCCGACCCCGTACTCCTGCTGGAGGAGCTTCGTGAGCTTCGCGGCGCGGAAGCCGCCGTAGCTCTCGCCGGCGACGTAGATCGGCGAGTCCCACCGGTGGAACCGCGACAGGTACTTGCGGATGAACTCCCCGAGCGCCTCCAGATCGCGCTTGAGCTGCCAGTACTCGCTGGTCTCCGCTTCGTCGTCCTTGGACGGTTTGCCGCCCTTGTCGCCCGAACCGCCGGAGGACTTGGCCTCATCGTCGTCGATCATGCGGCTGAAGCCGGTCCCGATCGGGTCGATGAAGACCAGGTCGGTGAACTCCAGCCACGTCGACTCGTTGTCGGTCAGCGTGTATGGCGATGCCGGCGCCAGCCCCTGTTCGGTGAACTGCGCCCTGCGGGGCCCCATTGCGCCCAGGTGGAGGTAGACCGACGACGCCCCCGGCCCTCCGTTGAACACAAAGGTCAGCGGCCGCGCCGGCCCCGACCCCGCGTCCGCGACGTACGCGATGTAGAACATCTCCGCGCGCGGCTTCTCCTTCTTCCGGAGCACCAGCCAGTCGGCGCTCGCCGTGTACGATTGCGCGCCGGTGGTGCCGCCCGCGCCGACGCGCAGTTCGTGCCGCGCCGTAGAACCCGCCGGTGGCGTGTAGGAGCTCTTCTCCTTATTACTGTCCCTGGTAGCGGCCCCCGCCGTCGTGGCGGCTGCATCGGTGCCGGTCAAACCTGTCGTATCGTGTGCCATGGTGTACTCCGTTGCTATCGGTTGGCGCAAGCGTACGCTCACTACGCGATCGATGCAACTACGGTCGGTGCGATGTTCCCGATCGGGCACATCTGGGGATGACGCGGCCTGCGATTGGTGCTATATTCCCGATCGGGAACTATGCAAGCCATGAACGAGACGGAGCTCGGTCGAGCGATCCGTGCCCGAAGAAAGGAACTCGGTGTGACGCAGAAGGAGCTTGCGCTCGCGTGCGGAACCGGCGTGAGGTTCATCATTGACCTGGAGCGCGGCAAGTCGACTGTCCAGATCGGCAAAGCCCTTCAGGTAATCCGAGGGCTCGGCATGGCAGTCGAGGTTCGCCCTGCGCACGCTGGTGGCCCGGTGGACGACAGCGGCCGGACAGGATGAAGCGACTCACGGTTTACCTCCACGACAACCCGGTTGGTACTCTCATGCAGACCGACGGTGGAACGCTCGAGTTCCGATACGTTGACGAGTGGCTGAGCCGACGCGATGCCGTTCCTCTCTCCCGGTCGCTGCCGCTTTCGGGAGAAACGTACCGTGCAAACAAGGCGCGTCCATTCTTTGCCGGCATCCTCCCCGATGAGGGACCAAGGGGACAGATCGCATCCGTCCTGGGCATAAGCGAGCGAAACGACTTCGCACTGCTCGAGCGCATCGGCGGCGAATGCGCCGGGGCGGTCGCTCTCCTGCCCGAAGACGTCCATGCCCAGACCGCCACCGAGTCGGTCATACGTGAACTCGACGAGGCCGAGCTTGCCGTTATCGTATCTGAGCTGCCGAGTCGACCGTTACTGGCCGGCAGCGCGGGGGTCCGTCTGTCGCTCGCCGGATCGCAGGGCAAACTGCCCGTTCTGCTCCGGGGGACGACGGTGGCGCTGCCCCTT
>RECL01000035.1 GCA_007694025.1 Spirochaetaceae bacterium | reverse complement strand
ATCTCAATCGCCAGGTCGGGCCGATCGGTGATGAGCCCGTCGATTCCGCGCCGCACCAGCTCGCGCATCTGGTCGGGGTCGTTGATCGTCCACGCGGCGACGTGGAGGTTCCGTCGTTGCGCCGCGCGGATGAACCGCCGCGTCGTGACCGGAATCGGCCCGCTTCGCTGAGGTACCAGGACCGCCTCATACCCGGGCGACATCGCGCCGCCCATGAGCAGCCACGACGCGACCAGAAACGGAATGAGCTCGCGCTCGGAGCCGTGCGTCGCGATCTCAGGAGCGGTGGCGCGAACGTGTTCGAGTATGTCGTGGTGGAAGCTCCCGATCAGCGTGCGATTCTCACGACCGAACTCGCGGACAAGCGCGATCATCGCGTCGGCGAGCCGGGCATTGTTCTCCTTCACCTCTACTATCATGTGCTCGGCCGGGAATGCCTCGAAGACCTCCCTGAGCGTTGGAACCCGGATCCCCTGCCCGCGATAGGGAAACTCGTCGGCGGAGTCGGCGGTTGGCGCGCCGGCAATCGGGCGAAACCGATAACCGGCGTCGAGCTCCCGTAGACGGCTCAGCGTGAACGAGTTCACCGGACCAGCTCCGTCGGTAGTGCGGTCGACGGTCGTGTCGTGGATAACGACCGGAACGCCATCGGCGGTGGAGAAGACATCCATCTCGAGAACGTCCGCCCCGATGTCGACCGCACCGGCGAACGCCACAAGCGTGTTTTCGGGCCATAGCTGCGCACCGCCGCGGTGAGCGTGCACGAGCGGTCGATCCTGCGGCAGGGTCTGGAAGAAGACATGGTCGGAAGCTCGCCGCCCAAGCGCCAGCGCGATGGTGAGCGCGACGATCAGAACCGCGGAAAAGGCGATGAGCGCGATCCGGCGACGACTCACTGGGCGCTCTCAGCCACGCGCGCGCCCAGTATCTTCTCCTTCATCCCGGTACCCAGGAAGAGGCTGAGCGCGGCTCCGACCGCAAACGCGCCAATGTCAACCAGGATCATCGCTCCGGCTGCAAACCCGGGAAAGAGCGCGATCGCGCTACCGATCACGAGTCCGATCACGACCGCGTACGTGCTGCCGTGATAGTTCCGCAGCAGCGCAGCGATTCCCTTTGACACGATCACGACACCGGTCAGCGTTCCGACTACGAAGAGAATCACGATCGGGATATTGAGCGTGCTGAACGCGTTCTGTAGCGTGCTGTACATCCCGATCAGCAGCAGCAGGAAGCTGCCGCTCACCCCCGGGATGATCATCGCGACACTGCCGACGAACGCCGCGCCGAACACGAGCGCGCCGGTAGCCAAGTCGACCTCAGTTATCGGTGGAGATGCTTCCGGGCGCGACGCGAGCCCCATCCAGAGCACAACGGCAAGCCCGGCGGCGAACAGCAGCGCGTGGCGGACCTTCAACTCGCGCATACCCGCGCGTTTGACCAGGTACGGCGTGCTGCCCAGGATCAGACCGATGAATCCGAAGTTCGTCGGGCCCGGGGCGGTTTCCAGCAGGTAGCCGATCAACCGCGCAAGCGCGACGTTGCCCAGGAGTACCCCGATTATCACCGGCGTCAGGAAGAAGAGGTTGCGGCGCCAACCGCCTTCGCTCTTGAAGAAATTGCCGAACGCGTCGACCATCTCGTCGTAGATCCCGGTGATGACCGCGATCGTCCCACCGCTCACACCCGGGATGATGTTGGCCATCCCGATGAACAGGCCCTTGAGCGCGTTCCCGACCGAGAACGGCTTCTTCTCGAACTGCACGGTGTCCATCATTGCGCCTCCTGAGTGATATGGTAGAAGTCTACTGTCAGGATTCCGTGAGGCCCGACTGCGCGGTATCGGTCTTGTCGGGAACGGACTTGCGGAGCCATCGGCGCTTCGGTTTGTCGCCGGCCTTCGCATCGTCTCTGCCGGCCAGCTCGTGCTCCTTCTGCTTGAGCTGATCGCGCGTGCGAACCAGCTTGGCGCGCCGGCCCTTCGCGAAGTAGCTCATCACGTAGAAGAGGAACGAGTAGAGCACACCGGCGGTGAAGCTGACGATGACGATCGCTATAAGAGGCGCTGCCTCGAGCTGCCACCCGAAGAGATTGAACGCGACGACGTTGCCGGCGTTCAGGACGACCAGCACCGCAAACGCGACCAGATTGATGATGCTGAAAATGATCCGCGCCATCGGTGCCCTACAGGATTACGGTCGCTGGAAAGATGAAATGGATCAACCCGACAGCCACGCTGATGAGCCCGATCACGATTCGGTAGCTGATCACGACCGAGACAAACCGCTTCGCTGCGTCGGGCGTCGATTCCTCCGCCTTGTCCGATCCGAGCAGGATCAACAGCGCGCCGACCAGGATGCCCGTGAGAGCAGGCAACAGGTCGCCGGCTATCGGGACGGCCTCTCCGGGAGCCGGGAAGATCAGCTTCGCGACGCCGACGAGCAGCGTCACCGCTCCGGTCACGACAACCAGGATAGAGTTGCCGGTCATGCGAGGCAGGAACGACAGCAGCGACAGCCGTTCGGCCAGGAAGTCCGCCGACGCGAGCAATCCCGCGAACACAAGGGTTATCACACTCAAGAAGTATAACTGGGACATACGCCCTCCTTCATCGACAGCCGGACTCGGCTGCCACGTCAAGTATACACGAATCGACGACCCGCGGCAGCGGTCAGCTCGCGCTGAGCTTCCGCGACACAAGCTTCTCGATCTCCACGACGACGAACACGAGCGCGCCGCCGCCGGCCAGGTAGAGCCAGTGGATCGCAGGAATCGGCGCCGTGCCGAAGAGCGTGTTCATGAACGGAACGTACGTGAACGCGACCTGCAGGAGCGCGAGCAGCCCGATCGACACGAGCGACAGCTTGCTGTCGAACACCCGGACCGAGACGCTCGACTCGTAGAGCTTCTTGCACGTGAAGAGGTAGAACGCGTGCGCTACGACGAGCATGTTCACCGCGAGCGTGCGCGCAGCGGCCAGGTCACCCCCCTCCGCGCCGAGCCCCGATCCGAATATGAAGGCCAGAAAAGTAAGCCCTCCGCTCAGGAGCGACACGAACACGACCCGTCGGAAGAATCCGGCGCCCAGGATCGGCTCGTCGGGTTCGCGTGGCTGTCGCTGCATCACCTTGCGCTCCATCGGTTCAACGGAGAGCGACAGCGCGAGCGTGACCGCAGAAACCATATTGACCCACAGGATCTGCACCGGACTGATCGGGAGCGTCAGGCCGAGCAGGATCGCGGCGATGATGACCGATGCCTCGGCTCCGTTCGCCGGCAGCAGAAAGAGGATCGTCTTCTTGATGTTGTCGTAGATCGTGCGACCCTCTTCGACCGCATGGACGATCGACGCGAAGTTGTCGTCGGTGAGCACCATCTCGGCGGCTTCCTTCGTGACCTCGGTACCCTTGATGCCCATCGCGATGCCGATGTCGGCACGCTTGAGCGCCGGCGCATCGTTTACACCATCGCCGGTCATCGCGCACAGCAGGTGCTGCTTCTGCAGCGCCTCCACGAGCCGTAGCTTGTGCTCGGGGCTCGTACGCGCAAAAACGTTGTGGTCGCGGACGGCGTTCACCAGATCATCGTCAGACATCGACGACAGATCGGCGCCGGTGATCGGCTCTGTATCGGCGTCTATCCCGAGCTGCTGCGCGATCGCGTGAGCGGTCGCCGCATGATCGCCGGTGATCATAATGACGCGGATTCCGGCATCACGACACTCGGCGATCGCGTCGATGACCTCGTCGCGCGGCGGATCGATGATACCGGTGAGCCCGAGCAGCACGAACGACGATCCAAGGTCGTCGTGGTCGATCGACGACACCGATTCGTCGGCCGGTCGGTACGCGCACGCGATCACCCGCTCGCCCCGTGCCGCGATCGTGTCCACCTGCCCGGTCCAGAACGATCGTTCGATCGAATCCTCTCCGTCGGCGCTGTACTGCCGGTCGCACATGTCGATCACGCGCTCAGGCGCACCCTTCAGGAAGACGACCCTTCCGCTGTCCGCATCGGTCAGGGTTGCCATGTATTTGTGGTCCGACTCGAACGGGATCGAATCGACGCGCTTCGGACTGAAGTCGGCAAGCCCGGCTTTGTAGCCAAGCGCGATGAGCGCCCCCTCGGTCGGCGTTCCGTCGAGCGTCCAGGTGCCTTCTTCTTCGCGGATCGATGCATTGTTGCACGCGACCCCGCACTCGACCAGGCGCCGAAGCGCCGGCGCATCGTCGCCGATCGAGTCGGGATCTACCGTCGCCCCGTCGTCACCATCGCGCAGGATCCGTCCTTCCGGCGCGTACCCCGCGCCTTCGACCCGGTACACGCCATCGACAGTCACGACCGACCGCACGGTCATCTCGTTGCGCGTGAGCGTCCCGGTCTTGTCCGAACAGATCACGCTGACCGCTCCAAGCGTCTCGACCGACGGAAGGCGCCGGATGATCGCGTGCCGCCGCGCCATGCGCTGCACGCCCATCGCGAGCGTGATCGTCATGATCGCCGGCAACCCTTCAGGAATCGACGCGACCACGATGCTGATCGCGGCCAGGAACATCTCGGGAAGATCGACGCCGCGGACGAACAGGCCGAACGCGAAGAAGGCCCCTGCGAGCACGACAATCACGATCGCGAGGATCTTGCCGAAGCGGTCGATCTTGCGCAGCAGCGGGGTCTTCTTGTCGCCGACGTCCGACATCATCCTGTTGATGCTGCCAAGCTGGGTGTTCGTTCCGGTTGCGACGACGACGCCGGTCGCTTCGCCGTACGTGATCGTCGTACCTGAGAACACCATGCCTTTCTGATCCCCGATCACCGCGTCATCGGCGGCCGAGTCGGTGGTCTTCTCCACCTCGTCCGATTCGCCGGTAAGCGCCGATTCTTCGGCGCGAAGGTTCTTGACCGACACCAGGCGCATGTCCGCGGGCACCTTGTCGCCCGACTTCAGCGCGACGATATCGCCGGGAACCAGATCGGCGGCGTCGATGGTCGACCACGATCCACCGCGGGTCACGCGCGCTTCGAGCGACAGCATCTTCTTGATGCCTTCGAGCGCCTTTTCGGCCTTGCC
>RECL01000336.1 GCA_007694025.1 Spirochaetaceae bacterium | reverse complement strand
CGATTGGTCAACCACATGAGGCCTTCGGCCTCGGTACAAGAAGCGCTTCGCGCTTCTTCCCGACCAATCGGGACGATTGGTCAACCACATGAGGCCGAAGGCCTCGGAACAGAGCGATGGGTTCGATCGAACGATTCTGCGGCGAGCGGTTGCGCGGCAGCTGCGACACCGACGACAAGACCCTCCGCCGCCACTCGACCGACATGAGCATCTACGCGATCACGCCGCTGGCGGTCGTGCGACCCGAGGGTCGCGACGACGTCCCGCGACTCCTGCGATTCTGCAGCGACGAACGGATCGCGGTGACCCCGCGCGCGGGTGCGAGTAACACCGGTGGCGCGGCGATCGGCTCGGGCGTCGTACTGGTGCAGCCCGACGTGCCGACCGGCGCCGAAGAGAGCGCCCGGTTCGAGTCGCACGGCGACAGACTCCTGATCGAGGTACCCGCGGGGATGCGACACGACCGGGTGCAGCGGCTTCTGAACGACCGCGGATACCATCTGCCGTCCGACCCGTCGAGCGGGCCGCTGTCATACATCGGGGCGAACGTCGCGACGAAGGCGAGCGGCGCGCACGCACTCGGCGACGGCGCGATCGACCGGTACCTGCACTCCGTGGTCGCGGTGCTCCCCGACGGAAGGCGGATCGACACCGCCGTACCCGACAGCCTGCCGGCACCGATCGCGGACGGACTGTTGCGGATCGCCGACGGGCTTCGTGCCCGGAGCGACCTGTGCGAGCGCATCCGCGCGGTGGCGTCGCGCAAGAGCGCAAGCGGCTACAACCTGGCCGCGCTGGTCGACGCGCCGGATCCCGATTTGGCACGCCTCTTCGCCGGGAGCGTCGGAACGCTCGGTGTGATCGAAACGGTGCGGCTGCTCTGCCCCCGGCAGGAGTCGGGTAGCGCGCTTCTGGTCATCGCGTTCGCATCCGAAGAGGCGGCGTGTGACGCGCTGCCTGCGGTTCGCGACACCGACCCGGCGGCGTGCGAGATCCTCGATTCGTTCTGCACATCGATTCTAAACGGACAAGGCGTCGACCTGCCCCGAGAGGCTGCCGCGCTGTTGGTCGTCGAGTACGCGGCGGTCGATCCTGACGCGGCGCGCGACGCCGTGGAGCGCGCGCGGGAGCGGCTGGCCGGGTCGGCGACGGCGCTTTCCGCAGAGCCAATGGTCGCCCCGGACGCGCAGGCGCGGTTCTGGAAGGCGCGCAAGAGCATGATGCTGCGACTACGGGGACTGGGGCGCGAGCGCGCGGCGCTGTCGGTCGTGAACGACGTCGGCGTGCCCGTCGAACGGCTCTCTGCGTTCTGGCGAGAGGCCAGGTCGATCTTCGACCGCCTTGATATACCCGCCCCGATCTACGGCCACGCGGCCGACGGCAACCTGCACCTGCGCCCGCTCTTCGATGCGACCGATCCCGATCTCCGGCAGACGGTACGCGCGGTCGCGGATCGGATCTACGGACTGGTCCTGTCGATCGGCGGAACGATCACCGGCGAGCACGGAATGGGGCGGCTGCGGTCGCCGTTCCTCAGGCGCGAGTGGGGCGACGAACTCCACTCGGTCATGCTGCAGCTCAACCGGCTCTTCGACCCGCACGAGATCATGAACCACGACGCGATGTTCTACGAAGGCGACCTGCTGGCGTACTTCAACCCGCCGTCGGGGTCGTCGGAACCGTCGGGGCCGTGACTGGATTCAACATGAATCACATGGTAGATTATACACATGAAACCTGTACAGGTTATGTTCGATGACGATCTGCTACGGCGCCTTTCGGAGAGCGACGAAGTCAGGGATCGGGGTCGATCCGAAGTCGTTCGGCGAGCAGTCGACGTGTACCTCACGCACCGCGAGCGCGAGCGTATCGCACACCAGTACCGAACTGCGTATTCGACGACGGATACACTGGAAGACGAACTGGACGGCTGGGCCGGAGAGGGAACGTGGCCGGACGAGTGAGCAGGGGTGATGTGTGGCTCTACACCTTCAGGAAGCCAGACAAACGGAGACCGGTGGTCGTACTGACCCGACCGGAGGTGATCGGTCTTCTCCACACGGTGACCGTCGCACCGATCACGTCGACGATCCATGGTGCTCCGAGCGAAGTCGTCGTCGGACGCGACGAAGGTCTCAAACACGACTCAGCCGTGAACCTGGACCACATTCAGACGGTCGAGCAGAACGCGCTCCACTCCTATCTGGGTCGGTTGAGTACCGCGAAGCTGCGCGAGATGTGTCGTGCGATCGGGATAGCATTGGGCTGTCGGTGATTCACCGTCCGACGCAGGGCTTAGCGTCCGCTCGATTCTGCGATACACTAATGGGTAGATATGATCGTCATCCCGAGCAACGCCGGCCTGTTTAACTACCGTATCGCGGGTATCGCTATCCACGGCGGACGAATCCTGCTGCACAAGTCACCGAACGATGAGTACTGGGCACTTCCGGGTGGTCGGGCGGAAATGATGGAACGCGCGGCCGACACGCTCCGTCGGGAGTTGGAGGAAGAGCTCGGCGTCAAGGTCAAGGTCGGCGGGCTGCGCTGGGTCGGCGAGTGTTTCTTCGAGCACGGCGGCACGCGGTACCACGAGATCGGGCTTTACTTCGCGATGGCGCTTCCCGATGCGTCGCCGCTCCTTGGGCAGGACGAGTTCAACGGCGACGACGGAAGGTTGATCTTCCGGTGGCATCCGCTGGACACGCTCTCCGGAATCCGGGTCGAGCCCGACTTCGTCGTGCCGGCACTCGACGACGACAGCGGCGCGATCGCGCACTTCGTGATCGACGAACTGAGTTGACGCCTTTGACGCCGGCCGGTGTCCACGGTAGCCTGTACGGATGACGATACAGCTAAGAGACAAGACTACGATCCCTCAGCTCGGGCTCGGCACGTGGCAGCTGACCGGTGACGACTGCGTCCAGAGCGTCGCGACCGCGATCGATCTGGGCTACCGCCACATCGACACGGCGTTCGCGTACGACAACCACACCGAGGTCGCGAGAGGGATCGCGCGCGCAATCGCGCAGAGCGGCATCGCGCGGGATGATCTCTACATCACGACCAAGATCCCGCTGGGTAAGCAGCGCCGGTCGCAGGTGATCGAGCTCGGTGCGAAGCTGCAGCAGGAACTGGCAACCGACCACGTCGACCTGCTCCTGATCCACTGGCCGAACAAGGACGTCGCATTTGCGGAGACGCTCGAAGCGCTTGCAGAGCTCGTGAAACGCGGCGTCACGCGGAGTATCGGGATCAGCAACTTCAATGCGTCGCTCGTCGCGGAGGCCGACTCGGTCAGCACGGTGCCGATAGTCACGAATCAGGTCGAGTTTCATCCGCTACTCTTCCAGACCGAACTCCTGGACGCGTGCGCCGCGCGCGACATCCGGATCACCGCGTACTCGCCGCTCGGGCGCGGTGAAGTGCTCACGAACCCGGACATCGTCGACATCGCCACCGACCATGACGCGCACCCGGCGCAGGTCGCGATCGCGTGGCTGCTGCGCAAGGGCATTGTTGTCATTCCCAAAGCGACGGGCAGGGAGCACCTGAAGAGCAACCTGGACGCGGCAAACCTGTCGCTGACCGATGACGAGATCGCAAGGATCGACGCGATCAAGGAGAAGCGAAGGCTCGTCGACGGGCCGTGGAAACACTACCCGCTCGAGTAACGCCCCGCACCACCGGGCCGGCTGCTACCGCGCTCCAGCTGCAATCAGAAGCTCCATGACCTGTAGATTGCGGCGGGTCGTGCCGTAGCGCAGCGACGTTTCAAGCGGCGTCCGGTCCATGAAGTCGCGCGCGTTCACGTCGGCTCCGTAGTCGATCAACAACACGACCGACTCAATGTGGGGAATAGCAAGATGGAGCGGCGTGCGCGCGAAGAAATCGGACGCGTTCACGTTCGCGCCGGCATTGATCAGGAATATGACCATGTCGGGCCACCGGACCGCGTAGTGAAGCGGAGTCCGTCCGAACTGATCGGGCTCGTTCACGCGCGCGCCGTTCGCGATCAGTCCGCGCGCGATCGATACTCTCCCCTCTTCGGCCGCCCAATGGAGCGGCGTGCGTCGCGCTTCGACCGGGGGAATACTCTGCGCACGGAGGCCCGCGTCCGACGACGCGACTGCGCAGAGCACGATCGCGATCGCAGCAAGCCGCAGAGATCGTCGGGTTTTTGAGCCGGGCGTACTCGGTCTCACTCTATCTTTATCGGCCGGTTCGTAGCGGTACGACACCGATTCGGCTTCGCGCGGTCGCTCTACTGCCGCAACCGCAGCGCATCACAGCGCGAACCGGGCGAGCGTCATCCCGCCGACTTCGTACGCGGTTTCGCCGTCCAGAAGCAGCTCCGCGGCCGCGCGGCCGATCACCGGCGCGAACTTGAACCCGTGCCCGGAAAACCCCGCCGCGATGAACAGGCCGCCGCCGACCGAGTCCACAATGAACCCGTCGTCCGGGGTCACGGAGTAGTAGCACGTGTCGAAGCCGCGGACGCGGCCGCCTTCAACGGCGGGGACAAACTGCGCCAGGCGGTCGACCATCCGACCGTGGTCCTCGATCGGACCACGGACCGGGTTCGTCGGGTCCAGGTGTCCGGTGCCACCGTGACGCCCGACCTTGAGCAGACGCGGGTACGCGTCGCGCGGGTACGCGTCGCGCGGGTACGCGTCGCGCGGGTACCCATCACGAGTCGCCGGTTGCGGCTGCACGTAGAGCCCGTCGGCATAGTCGGCGTCGGGATGGATGAAGAAGAGCGGATCCGCGTCGACCGGGCGTGCAGGCTCCACGTAGATCGGTTCGCACTGAAGGACCGTGATCGGCGGGAGAACCGGAAGCGAAAGATCCGGCGACCGTTCTATGAGCCCAGTCGTCCACGGCCCGGCTGCGACCACGACGCGATGCGCGTGGATAGGCGCATCTGCGCGGAGGATATCGAGCTCCCACGCCCCGTCGTCGCGGCGGACGCGTTCGACGGAGGAGTCCCAATGGAACACCGCGCCCGCGTCACCGGCAAGCGTGCGTATCGTGGAGAGCGCCGTGTCGGCGTCGAGCAACCCGGCGCCGG
>RECL01000408.1 GCA_007694025.1 Spirochaetaceae bacterium | reverse complement strand
TGGTTCAGGATTATCTTGGGGCTCGCGCCGCGCTTGAGCTCGATGACGATGCGCATCCCGGTGCGGTCGCTCTCATCGCGCAGATCCTGGATCCCATCGACCCGACGTTCGCGCACCAGATCGGCGATCCGGACGATCAGCGACGCCTTGTTCACCATGTACGGAATCTCGTGGACGATGATCACGTCCTTACCCGACGCGGTACTTTCCACGGTGAACTTCGCGCGAACGGTGACCTTACCGTGCCCGGTGTGGAACGCATCACGAATCCCCTGTAGACCGTAGATTGTTCCGCCGGTCGGGAAGTCGGGGCCCTTCATATGCACCATCAACCCGTCGATCGTGATCTCGGGGTCGTCAATGTACGCCGCGATCGCAGCGGCTACCTCGCGGAGGTTGTGCGGCGGCATGTTCGTTGCCATTCCGACCGCGATGCCGCTCGACCCTTCGCACAGGAGAAAGGGAAAGGCGGCGGGAAGCACGGTCGGCTCCTGCAGCGAATCGTCGTAGTTCGGAGCGAAGTCGACCGTCTCCTTCTTGATGTCCTTCAGCATCTCCTCGGCGAGCTTCTCCAGGCGCGCCTCGGTGTACCTCATCGCGGCGGGCGGGTCGCCGTCGACGCTCCCGAAGTTCCCCTGGCCGCGCACCATCGTGTAGCGCATGCTGAAGTCCTGCGCCAGTCGGACCAGCGTGTCGTAGAGGCTTGCGTCGCCGTGAGGGTGGTAGCGACCCATCACGTCTCCGACTATACGCGCGCTCTTCTTGGGGGGCTGATCCGACCGGATGCCCATGTCGTTCATCCCGTAGAGGATCCGCCGGTGGACCGGTTTCAGTCCATCGCGAACGTCGGGTAGCGCGCGGCTGACGATAACCGACATCGCGTAGTTGAGATAGCTTTCCTTGACCTCGTCCTCGATTGCGACGGGGATGACCCGGCTCTGCTCCGGTATCCGGTCGGACATAGGGGCTCCTTTGGTGGGGACTTACACGTCGAGGTTGGAGACCGCGAGTGCGTTCTCCTCGATGAACTCACGCCGCGGCGCGACATGCTCGCCCATCAGCGTCGTGAAGACAGACTCGGCCTCGACCCCGTCCTCAAGCTGGACCTGCATGATCCGACGAGTATCGGGGTCCATCGTGGTTTCCCAGAGCTGATCGGGGTTCATCTCGCCAAGTCCCTTGTAGCGCTGAATCGAGACCTTCTCATCGGCGACATTCATCTCCCGAACGATGCGGTCGCGCTCGGCGTCGTTGAACGCGTAGTGGATCTCTCTGCCAAAACTGACCTTGTAGAGCGGCGGCATCGCGATGTAGACGTGCCCCTTCTCGACGAGCTCGCGCATATACCGGAAGAAGAAGGTCAGTAACAGTGTCCTGATATGCGACCCGTCGACGTCGGCGTCGGCCATGATGATCACCCGATGGTAGCGCAATCTGCTGACGTCGAACTCGTTCCCGGCGCTCGCACCGAGCGCAGATATGATCGGCTGCAGCTTGTCGTTCGACAGGACCTTGTCCATGCGCGTCTTCTCGACGTTGAGCATCTTGCCCCACAGCGGAAGGATCGCCTGAAAGGTCCGGTCGCGGCCCTGCTTCGCGCTGCCACCCGCGGAGTCGCCCTCGACGATATAGACCTCGCACTTGCGAGGGTCTTTCTCACTGCAGTCGGCAAGTTTGCCCGGGAGCCCGGTCGACTCCAGGAAGCTCTTGCGCCGCGTGAGGTCTCTTGCGCGCCGGGCCGCCTCACGCGCCTTTGCCGCCATCACCGCCTTGTCCAGGATCGCCGCGATCTCCTGCGGGTTCTTGTCGAAGTAGGTCGTGAGTTCCTCGTTGACGATCGACTCGACTATACCCTTGACCTCGGAGTTCCCAAGCTTCGCCTTCGTCTGGCCCTCGAACTGAGGCTCGGGCACCTTGACCGACACGACCGCCGTCAGACCTTCGCGGACATCGTCTCCTGACAGGTTCTCGTCCAGCTTCTTCGACAGCTTCCCGTTGCGCTTCATGAAGTCGTTCAGGGTCCGGGTCAGCGCGCTCTTGAAGCCGATCAGGTGCGTGCCGCCCTCGCGCGTGTTGATGTTGTTCACGAAGCTGAACATCGACTCGTTGTACCCGTCGTTGTACTCGATCGCGACTTCCACCATCACGCCGTCGCGCTCGCCTTCGAAGTAGACCGGCTCCTTGTTGATTGTCGTTTTGTTCTTGTTCAGGAACTGAACAAACTCGCGCACACCACCGTCGAACTTGAAGTCGTGGCGCTTCGGCGTTGGAAGACGGAGGTCCTCGATCACGATCGATATGCCCTTGTTCAGGAACGCAAGCTCACGGAGCCGGTTCGACAACGTGTCGAACGTGAACACCGTCGTCTCAAAAATCTGATCGTCGGGCTTGAAACGGATAACCGTTCCGGTACGACTGGTGACACCAATCTGTGCGGTCGGTCCGTCAGGGACTCCGCGCTGATAGCGCTGCCGGTGAACAGCCCCGTCGACGTGGACCTCCGCTTCGCACCACTCGCTGAGCGCGTTGACGACCGACACTCCGACGCCGTGCAGACCGCCGGAAACCTTGTAGCTCTTCTTGTCGAACTTGCCGCCGGCGTGAAGCCGCGTCATCACCAGCTCGAGCGCACTCACGTTCTCCCCGGCGTGCATCGACACCGGAATCCCGCGCCCGTCGTCGGTGACGACGACTACGTTGTCCTTCTCCAGTACGACCTGGATCGACGAACAGAAGCCGGCAAGCGCTTCATCAATGCTGTTGTCAACGACTTCGTAGACAAGGTGATGCAGACCGTCGGGGCCGGTTGAGCCGATGTACATGCCGGGTCGCTTCCGGACTGGCTCCAGGCCTTTGAGCACCTGGATATTCTGAGCGGAGTAATCGTTGTTTTCCATGAGCGTCTTTAGAATATACCGTTTCCGCCGATGCCGGTAAAGCTGAGCACAACCCGCGGAAAACCTATGGACAACCTGTGGGTATCCTGTGGAAAAAGCTGTGGGTATTCCCGCAGCCCCTTAGGCTGCAACCAGTTAGAGGCGCCGCGGAGCACCACCCTCGTCCTCAATGCATCGTCCCGCAGATCGCGGCAGACGGCGACGGGCTCGCACCATTGCGCGCGTAGAAAACGGCTCAGCGCGCACTGGTGACGATACTTCGTCGATTTTCTATCCAAATCCGTACGCGCATACTGCCAAACCGCAACACATGTGGTACACTCTCTCCTTGTCGCGCGTCGTCCCAGGTGGGGCAACCGGAATACAGCTGATAAATTGTGAGTATCCTGTGGATAAGTACCGCCATGAGTAATACCGAATCGGGCTACGGCATATTCTGGACCGAGGCGATGAATCAGCTCGAAGACGAACTCAGCGAACAGGAGTTCGCGATGTGGTTCAATCGCATGCAGTACGTTCGCACCGACGACTCGCGGATCGTCGTCGCCGTCCCGTCGTCATTCTATAGAGACCAGGTCAAACAGCGCTATCTGCCGTCGATCGAACAGAAACTCTACGAGCTGTCGGGGACGAAGCTCGCGATCGAGTTCGAGGTCCGCAAGAACGAAGCTCCACCGCAACCCGCGCCCGACCGGACACGAAGCGCGACCGCAGGGCCGACGGCGGCATCCGGATCCGCATCATCAACCTCATCCGGCGGCCGATCGGGCGCCGGGGCGCGCGCCCCGGGAGGCACCGCAGAAGACGACGGCCCGGCGCCACGCAAACCCAAACGCCCGCACGAAAACCTCAACCGCGACTACACCTTTGAGAGCTTCGTGATCGGCCAGAACAACAGCTTCGCGGCCAACGCCGCGATGGCCATCTCAAAGAACCCCGGCACCGCGTACAACCCGTGCCTCGTCTACGGCGGCGTCGGCCTTGGCAAGACGCACCTCCTGCAGGCGATCGGCAACACTGTATATAATGAGATGGACAACGTAAAAGTCGTCTACGTGACCGCGGAAAGCTTCACGAACGAGTTCATCATGGCGATCCGCGAAAAGAAGACGCACCAGTTCAAGGCCAAGTACCGCTACGCCGACGTGCTGCTGATCGACGACATCCACTTCCTGCAGAAAAAGAGCGAAACGCAGGAAGAGCTCTTCCACACGTTCAACGCGCTCTACGACGCGAACAAGCAGATGGTCTTCACGTGCGACCGCCCCGTGAGCGAACTGCGCGACCTCGCCGACCGCCTGCGAAGCCGATTCGAGCGCGGCCTGAACGTCGACCTTCAACCGCCCAGCTACGAAACCCGCTACGCGATCCTGAAGAAGAAGATCGACGCCGCGGGTCTCGCGATCCCGGAAGAGGCGGTCAGCCTCATCTGCAACAACGTCACGACCAACGTTCGCGACCTGGAGGCAGCGCTGACCAAACTCGTCGCGTACGCCGAGCTCGTCAACAAAGACATCACAATAGAGATCACGCGCCAGCAGCTCAAGGACGTCTTCGCGTCGCCCAAGCAGACTAACATCACCATCGACACGATCCAGCGCACGGTCGCCGACTACTTCAACCTCTCCAACCAGGAACTCAAGAGCAAGAAGCGCACCCGCGTCGTCGCCTTCCCGCGCCAGCTCGCGATGCACATCACGCGCGAGATTACCGAGTACTCCACCACCGAGATCGGCCTCGAGTTCGGCGGCCGCGACCACACCACCGTCATGCACGCCTGCCAACGCATCGACGCCCGCATGCGCACCGACCCCACCCTCGAACCGACCCTCCAGTACCTGATCCGCACTATCAAAGATCAATCAGCGCAGCGCTGATTGGTCAGGAAGAAATCGCAGGTTTCTTCGATCAACTCAGCGCAGCGATAAGAGAAAGAGGTGGGGGAGCGGCGCCCCCCGGTACCGGGACGCCCGACCCCTCGCGCAGTCGTGACCACGCGGCTCCCCCTCGCTCCCGCTGGCGGGTTGAGGTGGCCGCGCACCGCCCGTCCACCTCAATCCGCAGCTCCCGCTACCCCCTCGTAGGCCGGCCGCCGTGTTCGCCGTGAGAATCACAGGTAACGAGGGTTCCAGTCGTCGGTCGATCCGCTGATGGCGCTTCGTTTCCTGCGCTACAT
>RECL01000417.1 GCA_007694025.1 Spirochaetaceae bacterium | reverse complement strand
ACTCGTCCTGGTCAACGTGTGGGCGACCTGGTGCGAGCCGTGCAAGCTCGAGATGCCGTCGATGGAACGGCTTCACCGCGAGTTCGCCGACCGCGATCTGGTCGTGCTGGCGCTCAATTACGCCGAAAGGCGCGACCTGGTGTCGCAGTACATCGAATCGGAGGCGTACACCTTTCCGGTCGCGCTCGATCCGAAGCGCGAGCTCTCCGACGCGTTCGGCGTCAGAGGGCTTCCGACGAACTACCTGATCAGCCCTGACGGAAGGGTCATCGGTACGAAGGTCGGCTTCAGGTTCTGGGACACCCCTGAGGTATTCGCCGCGTTCGAAGTGCTGCTGGAGGCCGAGTGGACACCCCGACAATCGGACTGAGCTTTCTGGCCGGGCTGCTGTCGTTCGTGTCACCGTGCGTGCTGCCGTTGCTGCCGTCGTACCTCAGCTTCGTGAGCGGTGCGACGCTCAGCCAGATGCGCGACGATTCGACGGTTCGGCGCGCGGTGGTCGCTAACACGCTGATGTTCGTGCTCGGCTTCACGGTGATCTTTGTGACGCTCGGCGTGGTGTTCGCCGGGTCGGCGCTCCTCTTTCCGGGGGCAACGCAGATCATCAACGTAGTCGCCGGGACGATCGTGATCGTGCTCGGTCTGAACATCGTCTTCGACTTCATCAAGGTGCTGAACCTGGAAGCACGGTTTCATCTGTCCGAGAAGCCGCGCGGACTGTTCGGATCATTCCTGGTCGGGCTCGCGTTCGCGGCCGGCTGGACGCCGTGCATCGGACCGATCCTCACCGGCATTCTCTTCCTGGCGGGCACATCGGGGAACGTCACGACCGGCGTGTTTCTGCTGATCGTCTACTCGGCGGGCCTCGCGGTGCCATTCGTTCTGACCGCGATCTTCTTCGGGACCGCGACCAGGCTGTTCGCGAAGATCAAGCGCCACTTCGTCACGATCAGGATCGTGACCGGATCGATCCTGATCGCGATCGGAACGCTGATAGCGATCGGCCGCTTCCAGGAGCTGAACATCTGGCTGCTCCGGTCGGCGAGCGCCGTCTCACGGTGGGCATCGGCCAATCCAGGCGCCGCACGGGTAATCCCGGCCATGGTCCTGTTTGCGCTTGCGATCGTATCGCTGATCCCCGCAGCGCGTCGGGCGTTCGGCAGCGACCGCGCACCGGTGATCAGGCCGGTCGGCGCGGCGATCGCATCGCTGTTCGCTGTGCTCGCGGTGCTCCAGCTCACGACGGTAATCGATCTGATGTCGGTCGTGTCGTCGTGGCTCGCATTCCAGGGATTGTGATTTCGGCGGGCACCGCAACGACCGCGACGCCGGCGATTTGACGCGCGGCGGGCCACCTGAGATAATCCCCCCATGAGAATCGTCGTAATCGGCGGCGCGGGCTACATAGGCAGCCACGTTGCGCGCCATCTGCTTGACTCGGGCCATGAGGTCGTCGTGTACGACAACCTGTCGCACGGATTGCACGCGAACCTGTTCGCCGACGCGCAATTCATCCACGGAGACATCCACGACCCGCTCGCGATCCGCGCTGCGCTTTCGGCCCCGTCGCGGGCCGACGCGGTCGTCCACCTGGCGGCGGCGAAGGCGGCCGGAGAGTCGATGGTCAACCCGCAGAAGTACTCGACGAACAACATCGTCGGAACGATCGCGGTGCTCAACGCGATGGCCGACGTCGGCGTGCGCCGCATCGTCTTTTCGAGCTCCGCGGCGGTCTACGGCGAGCCCGAGTATCTGCCGATCGACGAGGCGCATCCGACGAACCCGATCAACTACTACGGCTTCACGAAGCTCGAGATCGAGCGCATCCTGGGCTGGTACGACCGTCTCAAAGGGATCCGGTTCGCCGCGCTGCGCTACTTCAACGCGGCAGGCTACGACGCGGCCGGCCGGGTACGCGGGCTCGAGCTGGATCCGGCCAATCTGCTGCCGATCGTGATGGAAGTCGCGATCGGCATCCGGTCGGAGCTTCGGGTGTTCGGCGACGACTATCCGACGCCCGACGGCACCTGCATCCGGGACTACATTCACGTGTCGGACCTTGCCACCGGTCACCTGGCCGCGCTCGACTGGATCGACGCGAACGACCGGTCGATCACGGTGAATCTGGGAACCGGGGTCGGTATCAGCGTCACGGAGATGCTTGAAGCGGCTCGCGAGATCACCGGGAAGCCGATTCCTGCGCGCGTAGACGAACGGCGTCCCGGCGACCCGGCGGAGCTCGTCGCGTCGGCCTCCCACGCGAACGAAGTACTCGGCTGGACCGCGACTCAGAGCTCACGCGAGAGCCTCGTCAGGACGTCGTGGGACGCGTACCTCGCATCGCGGGATCGTTGACCGACAGACGCTACGGAAGCGCCCTCGCAAGGACTACCGACGCGACTCGACCCGCGTCGACGACGATCTCGATCGTCGATGCGCGGTAGAAGTAGACGAGCGACCGATCGTCGCGGACCTGCGGATTACCAAGGATCGTGACCGCGTCGTCGACCGGCATTCCGACGGCGATACCCGACCCGAGCGCGACCGACGGATCGGTCACCCGAACCGAAATCAGATAGTCATCACCGTCGGAGGTTCCGGTAAGAAACGTGACGATCAGCCCCGGGTACTCCCACGTCAGCGCCTCGGGGCCGCCGGTCCGTGCGTCGTCGCGGCGCGATTCACTGCTGATTGGCTCCCCGAGCGCGTCGCGCACCTGGTCACGGGCGGCCGCCATCGTGAACGGGAAGGCCCACAGATCGGCTGCGCTTCCGACCTGCCCTAGCGGTGCGGGCCCTGCCTCCGCGTCGCTACCGGCGGGGTCGCTACCGGCCGGTTCACCGCCAGCGGGTCGCGCGGCACCTCCCGACGGATCACCGCCGCAACCGCCGATCACGGTCGCGACCAGGAGCACCACAAGAGGTGCGATACACCAGCGTCGCACGACATCAGTCGACCGCATCGGACTCTCCTGTGACGGACTTGATTCGGGGGGCCTGTGAGAACGCGGGACAGTGGCGTCCGGTCGACTCGAACACGACCAGGCTTGGCATCCGGGGGCTCTTGACGCCGAAGACACGGCAACCGCGCGGGAACTTCGGGTCCCAGGTGACGTGGAAATGCTCGCACTTCAGGCAATTCGGGGCTCGATTCCCCATATCTCATACTACTCGAAGCGTCCGACTTGATCTATAATCGACGCGAAGGAGTCTTTATGGAAACCAGATACTACCTGTCAATCTTTCCGCAGGAAGCGCTGATCGCGTCCCAGCTCACCCCGGAGAAGTTCGGACAGTACATGTCGACCGGGCGAAAGAACGGCTCGTACGAGAAGATGATCTTCATTGAAATCGAAGGAGGAAGCGGCTCGTACTTCGACTGGAAGCACGCGGCTGAGAACTGCGTCGCGCACGACGACGGCGAGCCGAAGCACTCGCTGTGGATGAGCGTCTACCGGGTCCTCGAGCACGTTCCGCTGTCGTCGCTCAAGGAACTCTACATGGTTACCGACGACGGGCGATCGCTCGCTATCGCTCCGCGGCCGTACAGCGCAGGCGGGTCGAACCTTCCGTTCTGGGTCTACCAGGAGCTCTGTCCGGTACGACCGCTCGTGGTCAGCGCGTACAATCCCAGCCAGTTCAGCCAGCACATGACGCACAAGGACGTCAAGGTCGCGGTGCCGAAGATCGCGTTCGCCGACCTCAAGGTGATCGACTTCGACAACCTTGAAGACACGGGCAACGTCGGGCGAACGTACGACACGAACCTGGCGCATCTGAAGGACTGCATTCGTTCGGTCACGAGCGCACAGGTCAAGAAGGTCAAGAACGTCGAGCGCTCGCGTACCGAAAGCTTCGGCTACCAGACGATCAAGAGCGGCGTCTACGTCGGCGAGGGCACCGACGTGATCGAATACCCGATGCCGAGCGTCGACCAGATCCGTCAGAACCACTTCGACTGGGGTCGCTCCGCGATGGTCCTGTAAGCGCGGTAGCGCTTTTGCGCGGTGGCGCTGATCGAGGTCGACGGCCTTACGAAGGTCTATTACCGAGATCAGCGCCGGGCGGGCGACGGCCGTTTCTCCCCGGAGGTCAGGGTTTCGGGAGGACAGGTATCGTGGACAAGAAACAACGAAACGCGATCGAAGTTCAGGGGCTGGCGATCACTATCGTCAGCAGGAACGGTCAGGACTACATATCCCTCACAGACATCGCCCGGCATCGGGATTCACAGGAACCGTTTTCGGTCATCAACAACTGGTTGCGCGGCCGGAGCACGATTGAGTTCCTGGGGCTGTGGGAAACCCTGAACAACCCGGATTTCAAACCTATCGAATTCGAGAGGTTTAGAAACGAAGCCGGCAGCAACTACTTTGTCCTCTCCCCGCAGCGGTGGATCAGAGCCACGGATGCCGTGGGTATAACCTCGACATCGGGTCGCTATGGCGGCACCTTTGCCCATAGGGACATCGCGTTCGAGTTCGCCACATGGATATCGCCGTCTTTCAAACTCTATTTGATAACTGAGTTCCAACGACTCAAAAATGATGAAAATGATCGACTCAAACTGGAGTGGAACCTCCAGCGCACTTTGGCGAAGGTCAACTACCGGATCCACACCGATGCTATCAAGGAAGCCTTACTGCCTGCCGAAATCACCAAAGCCCAGGCAGTCGTCATCTATGCGAATGAAGCCGACCTGCTGAATGTTGCCCTGTTCGGGCAAACAGCCAAACAATGGCGGGAGAGGAACCCAAACGCGGAAGGGAACATCCGCGATCGGGCCACCCTGGAGCAACTGGTGGTCCTCAGTAATCTTGAAAGCCTTAACTCCGTGCTGATCCGCCAGAGTCTGCCTCAGTCGGAGCGTCTGGTACGGTTGAATCAGATCGCCATCACGCAGATGCATTCGCTCGTGGCAAGCGCCTCCATGAAGCGACTCAAGTAATTATCGACACCGCTCCGCTACGCGGACAATCGGGCACTTCTAAGCGCGAGCGCACTTGGGTATACTCACGCACCGAAGGAGAACTACATGGGATACGCGAACGACGTGCTCGCACTCGCGAAGAAGCG
>RECL01000184.1 GCA_007694025.1 Spirochaetaceae bacterium | reverse complement strand
GTCAGGAACGACAGGTCGAACAGGCCGGTGGCCGCGTTGAACAGAATCGGCTTTCCACTCTGCTCTGCCGACCGCACGTCCTCCTTCGATACGGCAGGGCCGATGTCGGCGCAGCTGAGTCTGCCGTCGGTGTCGCGTACGAGGATTCCGCCCTTGACGTCTACCGGCGTCTTGTACGCAAAGTCAAAACCCGCCTGCTTCCCGGTCAGCGCCAGGTACGCGACGCCGATCGGGCTCGGCAGGAAGCCGATGTTGTCGACGTTACCCAGATAGACGAAGCGCTTGCCGGAGTCGAACAGCCGCTGGTAGGTCTCTTTCAGCACGGCGAAGCTCTGCCCGTGGCCACCCGGGAGTGCGATCGGCTCGTCTTCGCGCCCGTGCGCCGATGCGAACACGCGCTTCGGTCGGCCTTCGTCGCTGTGCGTGTACGCGCTGACAAGCGGTTGCACCGCACCGATGACCTTTGTTGCATCGATTCCGGTCGCGGCGATCAGGTCGGCCAGCAGCGGGTCGTCGCGGTAGCGGTCGTACTGCTTCGCGAGTTCGTCGTGCGTCTGATGGCTCGTCATCTGAAACAGCGGGGCGAGCGGTGCCGGCAGCCGATCGGTCACCGCGGCGGCCTTCGAGTCGCCAAGCGCGCGCCGATACGCCGACCGGCTACGAAGCGCGGTGATCAGAAGGTGGCGCATCTTCAGCTGCAGGAAGCTCGGGCCGAGCGACCCGTCGGGATTCACGAAGCCGGGCGTCACGCCCTTCGGGGCGCCTTCGCTGAGCTCGGATAGCCGGTCGAACTCGGGTTCGAGCAGTTCGAGGAGTTCGCTGCTGAATCCCGAGTTCTTGGTCCGGTCTGCGTAGCTTGTCGCAGACCCCCCGTTGAGCACGCCGTAGGCGACGCGAGGCATCAGCAACAGCCCGACGCGTTCGAGCGCCGCCGCATCGAAGACCAGCGTGCCGTCGGTGGTGGCCGTCGCATCGGCGGAGTCTCCGGCTGCGAGCGCCGCCGGATCGACCAGGAGCTCATCGGGCAGCAGGCCGCTCAGGCGGTCGCGGACCGTCTGGGCATCGACGGTGAGCGACGGTTCGCCGGTAAAGTCGACGACCGTCGATCCGTCGACGTCGGGGAGTTCGCCAACCTTCACGGGCTTGAACCGATCGTACTCGCCCCGGTTGTACGCCGACAGAATCGACAGCGACAGATCGACGTCGATCTGTTTCGACTCCATGGTGCGGATCAGGTTCGGTGAAAGATCGTCGCGAGTCATAGGCATCCTCACATGAGCGAATAGGCTGCGTGCGCCGCTCCGTAGAGCGATATGTCGTAGTCCTTGACCAGGAATACCGGAACGTCCATCAGAAGCGGCGCGATCTTGTCGTTGCTATGCCTCTCGAACGTTCGCATGAACCGGTCATTGTCGGTGAACCAGTGCTCGTTCTTCGCCGCGATTCCGCCGGCCAGGTAGAGACCGCCGCGCGGCAGGAAGAAGAGCGCGGTGTTGCGCGCGTAGCGCGCGTACAGCGTCACGAAGAGCTCCATGATTCCGGCAAGCCCCCGGTGCGACGCAGCGTGGCGCGACACCGCGCCGGGAATCCCACGCGGATCGCCATCGGCTATCTGGCGAACCGTCTGATCGCGCTCAAGCCTTCCGGTGTCGACGAAGAACGCGAACGCGTTCGCGATGCCCTGTCCGGAGACGTACGACTCGGCGTCGGGCTCCCGGGCCGGCGACTGTGAAGCGAGGCGGTCGCGGAGGTACCGGTCGAACTCGCGCGAGATATCGTCATCGGCTGCGAAGTCGGTGTGCCCACCTTCCGACGGATGCGCTGCGAAGTGCCCGCGGTCCTCTATCAGGTAGCCGGTGCCGAGTCCTGTTCCGGCGCCGACCACTGCCCGTACCGCACCGTGAGGTCTCGGTACCGACCCGTCGGTATGCGGGAGCGCGAGCGATTCGATCGACGGGTGGCTGTCGAGCAGTGGTAGCGCGTAACAGATCGCGCTGAAGTCGTTGATGATGAAGGTGCGCACGCCGGTCGCGTTCTCCACGTTCGCGCCGTCGATGATGAACGACACGTTCGTCATGCGGCAGACACGCTCCTTGACCGGGCCCGCGCCGCTGAGGCAGCACCGGTCGACCCGCTCGAACGCGGAAGAGTGACCGGAGCGGAACCGGTCGATCGCCTCTTCGACGTTTCCCAGGTGCGCGGTATCAAACCGCTCGCGCGCGCGCAGCACGAACTGTCTGTCGATGCGCTCGACGAGCGCGAGCGTTGTGTTTGTTCCTCCAATATCACCAACCAGCGTCATACCCGGAAGCTACCCGAGCCGCCGGAAAATGGCAAGGATAGCTACTTGTGGCAAGGGTGGTTATGCTATAGCATAGCGCGGAAGGAGTGGCAGAGATGGCGGCCGACAGGAAGAAATACCGCCTTGTGACGCGAAGCGACTTCGACGGGCTTGTCTGTGCGGTGCTCTTGAAGGAACGCGACATGATCGACGAGATCAAGTTTGTGCATCCAAAAGACATGCAGGACGGACTGATCGCGATCAGCGACGACGACATCACCGCGAATCTCCCGTACGTCGACGGCGTCCACATCGCGTTTGACCACCATCTCTCCGAGACCCGCAGAAACACCGAGCACGAAGGCTACGTGATCATGCCGGAGGCGCCTTCGGCCGCCAGGGTGATCTACGAGCACTATGGTGGCAAGAAGGCCTTCCCGAACGTTCCCGATGACCTGATCCAGGCGGTCGACAAGGGCGATTCGGCGGCGTTTTCGATGGATGAGGTGCTTCACCCGCAGGGGTGGGATCTGCTGAACTTCATCATGGACGCGCGGACCGGACTCGGGCGTTTTCGCAACTTCCGTGTCTCCAACTATCAGCTGATGATGGACCTGATCGACTACTGCCGAGAATACACGATCGAGGAGATCCTCGACATTCAGGACGTGCGCGAACGCGTCGATCTCTATCGCCAGCACGAACAGCTGTTCAAGGAACAGTCGTTGAAGTGTTCGACCGTGCACGATAACGTGCTGGTCGTGGATCTGCGCGCCGAAGAGACGATCTATGCGGGGAACCGCTTCCTCAAGTACGCTCTGTTTCCCGACACCGACATATCGGTCCAGGTGATCTGGGGTTTCAAGAAGCAGAACACCGTGCTGAGTGTCGGCAAGTCGATCTTCCGCAAGACATCCACCGCGAATGTAGGCGAACTGATGCTCGAGTATGGCGGTGGCGGGCACATGTCGGCCGGAACCTGCCAGGTCGCCAACGAAGACGCCGACCGGATCATCACCGAGATCATCGGTCGTCTGAAGGGAGTCTGATCCGAGCCAATGGACCCGATCGAGCAACTCAACGCCGGCGACCGCGATCGTCGACTGGAGACGCTTCGCAGGCTGTCGGACGAACGGCAGGGGGCGTGGACCGACTTCTCCGATGAGGTGAACAACCACGTCCACACGATCTATTCGTTCAGCCCGTACTCCCCGTCGGCCGCGGCGTGGATGGCCCGATCGGCGGGGCTGCGCGCGGTCGGGAGTGTCGACCACGACTCGATAGCCGCCGCGCGTGAGACGATCGACGCGTGCCGGATCGTCGGGATCGGCAGCACCGTCGGGTGCGAAATACGCGTCAGTTTTTCCGGAACCCCGATCGAGGGTCGTAAGATCAACAATCCCGACAGCCCGAATCTGGCCTACATCGTGTTCCACGGAGTACCGATCGGGCGGATCGACGATGTCGACCGCTTTCTTGCGCCGATACGCGCCGAGCGCAACGCGCGCAACCGCGCGCAGACCGAAGCGCTCGATCGCGAACTCAGGTCGGTTGACGGACCCGGGGTGTCGTTCGACGACGTACTCGCCGTGTCGATGGCGCACGAGGGTGGGGGAGTCACCGAACGGCATCTCCTGTACGCGGCGTGCATCGCGATGATGCGTCGCCTGGAGCCGGGACCTCAGCTTCGCCGGTGGGTTGAAGCGCGGCTTGGCGTCGAACTCGCCGACCGGGTGCGTGCGCACCTTGACGACGGGTCGAACCCGCACTACGTCTACGACCTGCTCGGAGCGCTGAAGAGCACCTTTCTTCCGCGTATCTTCATTCAGCCCGGACCCGCCGAGTGCGTGCCGGTTGCCGATGCGGTAGCGTTCGCGAATGCGATCGAAGCGGTGCCCGCTTACGCGTACCTGGGTGACGTTGGCGAATCGCCGACCGGCGACAAGAAGGCCGAGCTGTTCGAGGACTCGTACCTGGACCTGCTGTTCGCGACGATCACCGACATCGGTTTTCGTGCGGTGACCTACATGCCGCCGCGGAACACCGTCGCTCAACTGCGGCGCGTCCAGTCGCTATGCGCGTCGCACGGGTTGATGGAAATCAGCGGGGTCGACATAAACTCGTCGCGCCAGACGTTCACGTGCCCGGAGATTCTCCGGCCAGAGTTTCGCCACCTGATCGACGCGACGTGGGCGCTGATCGCGCACGAAAAGCTCGTCGACGCCGACCCGGGGCGGTCGCTGTTCACGAATACACGCCTGGGCGGAACGCCGCTTCCCGAACGGATCGTGCGCTACGCGCGAGTCGGCAGGGCGATCGATCCGTCGAACCCCGGAACAGCCGTGGATGCTGCTGTCCGCGAAGGCGTATGACCACAAACGAGGTATAGATGACGGGCGAACGACACGATGAGGTCCGACTGACCGACGAGCAGATCGAGCGGATCGCCGCACTGCGCGGAGCGCTCCTGTGCGTGATGCCGGTCGTGACGCTCTGCGCCGCCGGATCTGCGGCGGCCGAGGATACGGCGGCCGGGGATACGGCGTTGGCGGAGCCGCTTGACCTTGCCGGCCGCGCGACCGATGAGTTTGTCGAACGAGTCCGCGCCGTTGCTGCCGCGGGCAGCGGTATACCGCGGAGCGTCGGGATCGACGACGGTCTGACCGTTACGGTAGGAGCGACGCTTTCGGATCGTACGGCGCGCCGTGGCGAGCCGCTCCCCGGTGCGGCGGACGTGGCCGGTCGACACAACGTCGTCCGCGGGCGCGTTGCGCTCGTGACCGGCGGCGCGCAGGGGAT
>RECL01000180.1 GCA_007694025.1 Spirochaetaceae bacterium | reverse complement strand
CGGCGCGGCCCGCTCGCACGGCGCGACCGACGCCGCAGCGACACCCTCGGTCGCGCTGCGCGCGGACTTCGACGCGTTGCCGATCGAAGAAGTCGACGGACGCGAGTACCGATCGGAGAACCCGGGCGTGATGCACGCGTGCGGTCACGACGTTCACACCAGTTGCCTGCTGACGGCGCTGCGGATCCTTTCGGATGCGCGCGACCAGTGGCACGGCACCGTGACCGCTCTGTTTCAGCCTGCGGAGGAACGCGCCCCCGGCGGAGCGCGCGGGATGATCGACGCCGGCGCGCTCGACAACCCGTCGGTGCACCGTGTCTTCGGCCAGCACGTGAACACCGAAATCCCGGTGGGCTCGGTCGGGTTCGGGTCGGGGCTCTTCATGGCGAGCGCCGATGAGGTCTACATCACGGTCAACGGCCGTGGCGGCCACGCGGCCAAGCCGCACCTTGCCGCTGACCCGGTTGCGATCGCGTCGCAGCTGATTGTCACGCTCCAGCAGATCGTCAGCCGGGCTGCCAACCCGATCGTCCCGAGCGTTCTGACGTTCGGCCGGATCATCGGTGATGGCGCGGCGAATGTGATACCCGATTCGGTACGGATCGACGGTACCTTTCGAACGGTAGACGAATCGTGGCGGGGCGAAGCGCTCGACCGGATACGCGACGTGGCGATCGCGATCGGGGGTGCGCTCGGTGGAAGCGTCGACGTGCAGATCGAGCGAGGCTACCCCGCGCTCGTCAACGATGACGGCGCCACGACAATCGCCCGCGATGCAGCGATCGAGTATCTGGGAGCCGACCGCGTCGTCGACCTCCCGCCGGCGATGTGGGCGGAGGACTTCGCGTACTACGCGCTCGAACGTCCTTCGTGCTTCTTCAACCTGGGTGTCCGCAACGACGATCGCGGGATCGTGCACTCGGTCCACACGTCTCGCTTCGACGTCGACGAACACGCGCTCGCAGTGGGCAGCGGTCTGATGGCGTGGATCGCGATCCGATCGCTCACGGCCGACTGACTCGAATCGACGCTCGGTTGATTCGCGGTAGCGCATCCACTATCCTCATCTCCTGATGCAACCACCCGCGGGGACGCCGCTGATCATCCAGAGCGATGCGAGCTTGCTCCTCGACGTACACGATCCCGGCTTTGAAGAAGCACGCGCGGAGCTCACCGCGTTTGCTGAGCTCGAAAAGAGCCCGGAGCACATGCACACGTATCGACTCTCTCCGCTGTCGCTGTGGAACGCCGCGAGCGCGGGACTGTCGGCCGACCACGTCCTGGGGGTACTCGACCGGTACGGGCGCTATCCAACGCCGGAGAACGTCCGGTTCTTCGTGACCGACACGATCTCGCGCTTCGGGAAGATCGGGTTGCACGCGACCGACGAACCGAACCGGCTCTTTCTGGACGTTCCCGATCGGGCGATCCGGGAGGAACTGATCAACAACAAGCGCGTCGCACCGCTGATCGAACCGACCGATCAGGATGGTAGAGCCGGGTTCACCGTCGCGCTCTACGACCGCGGAACGATCAAGCAGGAGCTGACCCAGATCGGCTATCCGGTTCGCGATGAGGCTCCGCTCAAGGAAGGAGACCCGCTGACGGTGGCGCTGCGCGACACGACGCTCAGCGGGGGGCTCTTTCACGTTCGTGACTACCAGGTCGAGGCCGCCACGGCGTTCCATGGAGCAGGCCTCCCGGGAACCGGCTTTGGAACGATCGTACTCCCCTGCGGTGCCGGGAAGACCATCGTCGGCATGAAGGTCATGGAGATCATCGCGACCAATACGTTGATCCTCACGACGAACGTCGCCGCCGTTCACCAATGGATCGATGAACTGGTCGACAAGACGATGCTGTCGCCCGATGACATCGGCGAATACACGGGTGACCATAAGATCATCCGCCCGGTCACCGTCGCGACCTACCAGATCCTGGTCTGGCGGCGCGACAGGACCGAGGACTTCCCGCACTTCCAGCTCTTTCGCGAGCGCAACTGGGGCCTGATCATCTACGACGAGGTTCACCTGCTGCCTGCACCGGTGTTCAGGGTCACCGCAGAGATCCAGGCCGTCCGCCGACTGGGCCTGACTGCGACGCTTGTCCGGGAAGACTCGCGCGAATCCGACGTATTCAGTCTGGTCGGTCCGAAGCGCTACGATGTCCCGTGGAAGGAGCTCGAGCAGAAGGGATGGATCGCCGAAGCGAACTGTTACGAGATACGGATCGACCTGCCCGAATCGTTGAAGCTCGACTACGCGGTAGCCGACAAGCGCGGCAAGTTCCGGATCGCGAGTGAGAACCCGCGGAAGGTCGACATAGCAAAGCAGATCATTGAGAACCATCGGGAGGACTCGATCATGGTGATCGGGCAGTACCTCGATCAGCTCGGCGAACTCGCGCGGGAGCTCGACGTCCCGATCATCACCGGAAAGACGCCCAACGCGCAGCGCGAGGAGATCTACGGCCGCTTCCGTCGCGGAGAGCTGCACGTGATCGTCGTGAGCAAGGTCGCGAACTTCGCGATCGATCTGCCCGACGCGTCAGTTGCGATCCAGGTATCCGGAACGTTCGGATCGCGACAGGAAGAGGCGCAGCGGCTCGGGCGTATCCTCCGGCCAAAGGCGCGTAACTCGTCGTTCTACTCGGTCATCAGCCGGTACACGACTGAAGAGACGTTCGCCGCGAACCGACAGAAGTTTCTGACCGAGCAGGGGTACAAGTATCACATCGAGATCTGGGACAGCGATGGCTGATCTCAAGAGCGCACTCCTGACGCTTCCCGATGAGGCGTTCTTCGAGATCATCCGCAACTACCTGGGACCGGTACGCACGCCGTTCAACAAGCATGATCTTGTTGGAAGGCTTGAGGCGTTCCTGCGAACCGAAGAGATCCAGCAGCGCATCGTATCGCTCGTCGACGACGACGACGCAGAACTGCTCACCGCGATCTGGTTCCTGGGAGAGCCTCCGGTCGACGAGCTCTACGCGTTCTTCGCAGGACGGCGCAGTTATATCGAGCTCCATCAGAAGCTGCTCAACATCGAGGACCGTCTGCTCGTCTATCGGGACGACGATGCATTGCGGCTGACCCCCGCGCTCAAGCCTGCGCTCGAGCGCGACGTGCTGTGCGCACGGAGGCTCTTCGCGTCGCGCGCGGCGACGGGCGCACAGCTTCACCCAACGCCGCCGTGGGTCACCGACGCGCTGCTGATTTCGTTCTACTCCTACTGCGTCGACGAATCGGGGCTGTTCCGTGCCGACGGGGTGGTTCGAAAGCGCGCGGCCACCGCGCTTGCCGCGGCGATTCCCGAGCTGATCGTGCCGTCAGCGGGCACCGACTCTCCGCGGGTGCTGCTACTCGCGCGGGCGCTGCGCGCGGTTGGCGCGCTCGCCGTGACGGGGGCTACGACGCCGGTCGACTCCGGGTGGGAACTCCTTGCATCGCTTGACGCCACCGGTCGCGTAGCAATGCTCGTTGCCGCGGTCGCGTGCGACGACCGCGTTGACGGTACCGAATCGGCACAGACGGTTCCGCCTGCTGGCACCAACGACCTTGCGGTTGCGGTCGAAGCGGTGTGGAACGCGCTACCGGCGGGGGTCGCAGTCGATGCGGCGTGCATCGAGCGACTACTCGTCGCGCTGTTGCCGGAGTTGCCGGCGGATCGCGCGCGAAGGGCACGCGAGGCGATGGGGCTGTTTGGAGTACTCTGCTTCGCGGAAGACGGGTTCTGCACTCCGGCGCGACGCGAATCGCCCGCGACAGCTGTGCAGGATACGCAGGCGCAAGATACGCAGGCACAGGGGCCGCATTCGCCGCCGCGCATCGTCGTTCAGCCAAACTTCGAAGTTGTTATGCCCCAGCACATCGGGTTCGACGATGGTCTGTTCGTCGCGCGGATCGCTGCCCTCGAACGTCACGACACGTACCCCCGATTCGAGATCACCAAGCCGCGTGTTGCGCGAGTGCTTCAGGGTGGCGCGTCGGCGGGTCAGATCGTCGATCGGCTTCGATCGATCGCTCCGTCGGTCCCGCAGAACGTCGCAACCACGATCAACAGCTGGAGCGATGAGTTCGAGAGCATTCGGCTCGTGCGTGGCGTCGTGATGACGCTGTCACCGACGCGCCGCCATGTCGCCTCGCACGCGCACATCGTGGAGCTGATCGACCGCGAGCTCGCGCCGGGGGTCTACCTGATCAGCGATGCGAATGTGGAGCGACTTCGCACCGCGCTCGGCGACGCGGGGGTTGAGATCGTTCCGGAGGTTGCACGTCCGCGAGCGACCAGGACCGCGATCGCCACCGATCCACACCCGGTCTCGGTCGATCGGCGGCGGTTGTCGTCGTTCACCACGATCATCGCGTCGTCGTCCGAAGAACCGGCACGCCTGGGGAGGCGGGAACCGTCGGCGCAACTGAAAGCTGCGCTTGAGTCAGCCGATCTCTCCGACGATCAGCGCCGCGAGATGGCCGCGCGCATCGACCGCAAGCTCATCATCACCGCCGAGCAGATATCGCCTGAGGTGGTCCGTTCGGAGCGATCCGAAGCGAAGGGTTTCGACTACGTCGGCAAGGTGCGGTTGATCGAACAGGCGATTCGCACCGGCGCGTCGCACCTGGAGACGATCGAACGAAGCGCCGACGGCGAGCCGATCCGTCGACTGGTGGAACCGGTCGAGATCCGCCGGACCGGCGATGAGCTGATCCTGCACGGGCGAGAGCTCCCTGGCCGCGAACCGGTCGAGCTTCGCATCAGAAAGCTCGGGCTGGTTCGTCGGATCCGGGCCGGGTTGGTTGCGCGCGCGCGCGCGCAGTAGGCGCCTGCCGCCGCGGGTATCGTTCAGGCGCGCGCGGCGAGCGCGCGGTAGAGCTCGTACTGAGCGGCAGCCTGCGCCGCGAACATCCGGTCACCGGTGACAACCCTGCAACCGCGCGCGGCGGCACGCTCGATGACCGGCGTTTCGGGCGGTGTGTATACGATGTCGTAGACCACCTCACGGCCGGTGAACGAATACCAGTCCAACGGATCGCCCTCCCCGTGCATCCCGACGCTCGTCGCGTTGACGACAATCCCGATCGATGCTGCGACGGACCGGGCCTGTTCGCCTGACACCGCCGCAACCGAGCCGTCTGGGACGTGCGGATGAAGGTCGTGCACAAGACGCTCGGCTCGATCAGCGGTTCGATTCCAGACGTACACCGAGCAGCCGCGTCGCGCGAGCGCGTAGACGACCCCACGCGCGGCGCCACCGGCACCGGCAACCAGCACGCGGACGCCTGCCAGATCGGCTCGCCATACTTCATCAAGCGGCGCAAGAAAACCGACCGTGTCGGTGTTGGTTCCGATCCATCCCGCCGCGTCGCGCACCACCGTGTTGCACGCGCCCGCCCCGCGTGCATCCTCATCGGCCGCCTCCCCAAGGCGCGCGAGCACCGACTCCTTGTGAGGGATCGTAACCGAAAATCCGAAGACTCCCAGGCGCGACGCAAGATCGAACCAGTCATCGACATCATCGACCAGGACAGGGACGTAGACGGCGGGCACCTCGTCTTCGATGAACCGCGCGTTGTGGTACTCCGGACTCCTGGAGTGCCCGATCGGATCGCCGATCACGGCGAAGATCGGCCACCCGGCGCGCTGCTGCGACGCCCGATAGCGGTCGTGCATCTCCTGCGGCGAAATGTGCCCGGGAGCCGCCGAACTGCCCGGGATCGAACAGAACGTGAACGTGTTCCCAAGCCGAGCGGGCAGGACGCGCGTCGGAAAGCCGTGCGGACCCATGCCGATGACGATCTTCGGAGAGCCGGACAGCTCATCAGCAGCCTGGACTATCCGGCACAGATCCGCGGTCGTCCGCGGCGTCACGGCTGCCTTAGTAACGCACGGTCCCGATGCACTCACCGACCGCATGCGTTCGACCAGATCGCCGGGAACCCCATCGAAGTCGTGGAACGACCGGATAGCGGTCGTCGCACCGCGCGCGGCGGCGTCCAGCACACCGCGCACCGTGTCGGCCGGCGACAGATCGGCCTCAACATCGATGTAGTCGAATCCGGCGCCCGCCGCGCGCGCAAGCAGCGCGATGCGTTCGGGTTCGCTGCCATCGAACGCCCCGCCGTCTCCGCGACGCCGGACGGTCGCGATCGTCGCTACCGCTTTGCCACCCGCGGCGCTACGGCACAGCGACGGGAGCCGTTCCAGGTTCGCACGTTCGTTCGCGGAGAGCAGATCGATCCGGAACTCGACCGCGTCGATCCATCGCAGCTGACTCGCTATATCCGCGACTATCGTTGACACCGAGTCCGCCGTCGTCGTGAGCGCGATCATGGAGCCGATCCCTCCGCTGGGCTGCGTGTCAAGCGACCCGAAGGAGGCTGAATCGGCCCCGCATTGACTCTCTCGATATACGCGTCGGCCGAAACCGCCGGGGAGAAGACGTATCCCTGCACGTAGTCACACCCGTAGTCGAACACCACTTCGAGCTCCTGCGTCGTTTCAACGCCTTCGGCGACGACGTGCATGTCGAACCCGCGCGCGAGTGTGACGATCGCCTTCACGATCTGCCGGTTCTGCGGACTGGCATCGATCCCGGTGACAAAACTGCGATCAACCTTCAGCGTATCGAACGGGAACTCACGAAGGTAGGTCAGGCTCGAGTAGCCCGTGCCAAAGTCGTCCAGGGCAAGGTGCACCCCCATGTCGCGCAGCTCGGTCAGCCGCGCGATCGCGTCGGCCGGATCGTCCATGACGGTCGTTTCGGTCAGCTCCAGATGAAGAACCGACGGATCGAGCTTCAGCGAATCGATGATCCCTCCGACACGCTCCACCAGATCCTGCTGGCGAAACTGCGCCGGCGATACATTGACCGACACGAACAGCCCGTCGTGGCCACTTCGGTGCCAGTGCCGCAGCTGCCTGCACGCCTGGTAGAGCGACCACTGCCCCAGAAAGCGGATATCGCCGGTCTCTTCGGCAACAGGAATGAACAGATCGGGCGGGATCATCCGCCCGTCGGCTCCGGTCCAGCGAATCAGCACTTCCGATCCGCAGATGCGCAGGCTTCGATCGACGAAGGGCTGATAGTTGAGCGCGAAGCCGCCGAACCCCGACTGGATCGTCTGCCGCAGCGTGCGTTCGAGCTCCTCGCGCTCGCGAAAACCACGACCCAGCTCGGTATCGTAGATCACGAACGGCTGATCGGTCCGTTCGCTCTCCCGGAGCGCGATGTTCGCGTTCCCAAGAAGTTCCTCTCGGTCGATGCCATGGTCAGGGTAGACCGATATCCCCAGGTGACACCCGAACCGGACGTCGTCGGCGGGCGGCTCGTGCGGCGTAGCGATGATGTCGACGATATCGCCGGCGCGCAGCTCGGCCCCGTCGAGATTCGGTATGTCGCGCAGGATCAGCAGAAACTCGTCAAGCCGGTCGCTCTGGTAGACGTTGTCGCCTACGACCTCGCGCATCCGGTCTCCGGTCTTGAACAGCAGTACACGGTTGCGGTCGCGCGAGTTCTTGATCCGGTCGTAGTCATGATTCAGCCGGAGAAGCCCGATCGCGATCCGTGGACCGCGTTCGATCCGCGTCACCGCGTCGAGCGCGCGCTCGAACTCCCGGTCGAAGAGGCGCCGGATCGGAAGGCCCGTCGTCGGGTTACGGGTCAACAGACGCTCGAGCTCGTCGTTTCGCGCGCGCAGCAGCCTGAGCTCATCGAGTAGCTCGCCGGCGTCCGCCGGTTCGATGCCGGCAGCCGGTCCGGCGGATCGCAGCTGCGAGTCCCCGTCGTCGATCAATACGGCGGCAGACCCACGTTCCGGTGATTCGTTCAACCCCACTTCCCTCGCAAGGAAGTGTACTGGAACGGGCAGTTTAGAGAAAGGGGCGGGGTGTAGTCACGCAACGCGCCCGCGGGCCGACTATCAACAATCTCGGCACCACGCTCTACGGCATGAGACGGTACCCGCGACCACGGACCGTCGCGATCAGCCGCTGCGCGCGGCTGTCGCCGAGCTTCTGCCGCAGCCAGGAGATATGCACATCCACGGTGCGGGTGTACGTCGACCCGTCGTACCCCCATACCGCCGCGAGCAGCTCGTCGCGGTCGACGACCGCACCGCGATGCTCACAGAGGTAGCGCAGCAGCTTGAACTCTTGAGTGGACAGCGGTATCGCCCGGCCGTCGCCCTGCAGCTCCTGCCTGTCCACGTCGAGCACGAACGGGCCGATTGTATCCGTCTGCGCACCGTTTGATGTCCTGCGGCTGCGCCGCAGCAGCGCTTCGACCCGAGCGAGGAGCTCGGCCATATCGAACGGCTTGGTCAGGTAGTCATCGGCACCGATCTTGAGCCCGAGCACCTTGTCGAGCGTCTGGTCCTTCGCCGTGAGCATCAGGACCGGTGTATCGATTTCGCGACCACGGAGGTCACGGCACACCGTCAGCCCGTCCCTGCCAGGAAGCATCACGTCGAGCACGATGAGCGCCCACGGTTCGGTCGATGCGCGCCGGAAACCGGTATCGCCGTCGGCGGCGATCGAAGGATCGTAGCCTTCGCTTTCTAACCGGTCCCGGATCGTCATCGCGATCGCGGCTTCGTCTTCGACGATCAGGATGCGCTCTTTCATGGCGCACGGTCGAGCGGCAGCTGAACCGTCACGGTTGTCCCTTGACCGTCGACGCTCTGGATGTCGAGCGTGCCGTGATGCGCGTCGACGATGCGGGCAACCAGGTTCAGTCCAACCCCGGTGCCGGGCACCTGGTTCTGCTGAGACCGTCTTCCGCGGTAGAACGGCTCTCTGACCCGACGCAGCTCGCGCCGCGGGATGCCGACACCGGCATCGCTCACCTGGACGCAAAGCGCCAGCGATGGCGATACCGACGAAACGTCGACGCTGATCGCGGTGCCGGGTGGATTGTGCTTGGCGGCGTTCGACAGCAGATTGTTCACCACCGACTCGATCGCTATGAGGTCGCCGCGGTACCGGGGCAGATTCGGGTCCACCCGGGCGGTCAGATGGGCAGGGTCGAGTTCCTTCACTCCCGCGACCGACCGCGAAAGGAGAGCTTCCCAGTCTATCGGTTCGGACGGTGTTCGGTGCACCCCTCCCTCGAGGCCGGCGTAGAAGAGCGTCTGCTCTACCATCCGTCGCAGGCGTCGGCCTTCGTCGAGCAGGACGCGCCCGTACTCGGCTACCCGGTCGGGGCGGGTGATGATCCCGGCTGCCAGGTTTTCGGCGGTCGCATGGATCGCGGATACCGGGGTACGCAGCTCGTGCGTGATCGTAGCGACGAACTCACGCTCGCGCTCGCGCTGCCTGATCGACCGGCGGAGCAGCCGGTGGAACATCACGCCGACTCCAGCGAATGCAAGCATGACACCGCTTGACAGCGCAAAGTTGCGGTTCCGCTCAGCGAGCGCGGCGCGCTCGACGCTCCCGGCCGCGTGCCAGATGTGCAGCGCGATCCCGCTCGCCGGAGGACGCGGCCGCTCCCCGCGGTGCAGGTCGTCATCCCATCGGCGCAGCGTGAGCCACTGCTGGATGAGTCCGGGGGACACTCGTCCCGGGCGTTCACCGAACGGAACGTCGAGCTGCACGCCCGTCATCGACCCGAACAGGACGATCTCCTCCGCCTCGATCGCGTCGGAAGAGGAGAACCTTTCGTAGCTCACCGGTGTGGTGCTGTAGAGGACTCCCCCCAGCGTATGATCGACGAGCGTCGCCTGAAACCCGTTCGTCGTGAGTCCGAGCGTCTCCTCCACCAGCAGCGGGACAACCGTCCTGACAAGTGCGGCGCTGTCAAACCTGATGAGTACGGAGCCCGAAGGAACTGGAACCGCGAACGTCCAGGTGCCAGGCGCCCGCGATTCGGTTGCCTGCAACAGCGGCTCGACTCGCTCTGCCCTGCGGTCGTAGCGGTACAGCATTGTTCGATCAGCGATCCGCTCGACGATGACGATATCGTCAAGAAGCTCCGGGAACCGTGCTTCGCTCCTCCACATCGCCAGTGGATCGGGCTGCGCCGGATGCTCGGATTCAGAGCCGATCCCGGAGACGATCATCGAGCTCAGTCCCGCGACTTCCAGACCGACCTCGGTCCGGATCTGCCGCGCGGCGGTAGCGGCGATGCGGCGCAGACTCGCGATTTCGCCCTCCGCCGCAGCGGTAAGCACGCGGTACTGAAGGAGCGCGACAACCGGTAACGTCGTCAACAGGAGCATGAGTACAGCGGTCGCAACCCAGTCGTACCGTCGTGCCATACTGGTATAGTAGCGGATACTGGTTCGATCGTGCGAACCATCGGGCTATGGCCGCGCCTGGCGCAGGATCTTTTACACGCTTAACACTGGAGCGCGGAGAATTAACACTCCTTTACGATCGGTTTACCCACTGTCACGCGCTGCTGGAGTACCATCTGCACACGATGGAACAACGACCAGTTCAGTCCGGAACCGACAGGGAGAGTCAGATCCTTCAGAAGCGTACTGCACCGATCGTCGCGTCGGCGCGGGTCAGGCGGTCGGGCAGCCGTCGCCAGGCGATGATCGCGCTGTTCACGGTTGCGGTAATCGGCGCAGTGATCGCGGTCGCGTGGTTCTGGCTCGCGCCCAAGGAGGAGAGCTTCACGCTCGGATCGTACACCGCCTCCCCGGTCGCGCTTCAGACGCTGCGCAGTACCGTGGAGATCGCCGGGATCGTCGTCGCGCGTCGCAGGGCGAGCGTGACTTCGCCCGAGCAGGGCTTTGTCGAGCGCCTTGCGGTCGCCGAAGGAGATTGGGTATCGGCCGGCCAGACGGTCGCATGGATCGACGCCCCGACGCTTCGCGACTCACTTGTTGCCAATCAGCGATCGCTCGAGCGGAGTCTTCGCGAGTTCGACCGCTTTCTGCTTCAGCACGAGTTCTCGCTGAGAAGCGCCGCGCGTCAGCGGTCGATGCTCGAGCTCGAAATCGCGGATGCGATCGCGCACCGGAGGGAGGTCGAGGAGCTTGCCGCGGTCGACCTGGCCACCGCCGCCGACCGTGAGGCTGCGCGGCGACGCGTGGAGAACGCGGAGGCGTCGCTCGACGACCACGATGCGACGCGCGGCGAAACCCTCGCACTGCACGAGCTGTCAAGACGGAACTACGAAGACGACATCGCCGCGACGCGGCAGACGATCGCGGATCTGGAGCTGCGGCTCGCCGCGACTCGGGTCACGGCACCGATCAGCGGGCGGGTGATCTCGATCGCCAGCGGGGCGTTGACCCCGGGGGTCGTACTCCAGCAGTACGGCCAGCTGATGGAGATCGCCGATACCCGCAACCCACTGGTCCAGTCGCAGATCGAGCAGCAGTACGTCGGGCTGATCGGGACCGGTCACCCGGTCGCGGTTGAGATCACCGGATCGCGGATTGCCGGGCAGGTCGAACGGATCGGACTCACCGCGGCCACCGCCGCGGCGGGCGGGACGCCGGTCGTAGACATCGATGTCGCGCTTGCGGTGGGCGACGGCGAGTTTTTGCCGGGGAGCACCACCGTTGTGGAACTGGTCGTCGGAGAGATCCCCGACGCAATGGTACTTCCACGGGGCCCCTTCCTCACGTCGGGCAACCGGCAGTTCGTGTACCGCGTCGACGGCACAACCGCGACCAGGATCGCGGTGACGTACGGAGCGGTCACCAACGACTACGTACAGATCCTGACCGGCGTGCGACCGGGGGACCGAATAATTACGAGCAGCTACGCAGGATTCCTGGACCGGGAGTCGATCACGCTTGGAGGCAGCTGATGATTACGCTTGAGGGTATCGCAAAGACGTACGACCTGGGTTCATCGACGGTGACCGCACTGCGCGGAATCGACCTGACGATCGATCGCGGCGAGTTCCTTACGGTGATGGGACCGTCGGGTTCGGGCAAGTCGACGCTTCTGCACATCCTGGGAATACTCGACTCGGCGGATGAAGGCCGCTACCTGCTCGAGGATAACGATCTGACGACGCTCAGCGACGCGGAACTGTCGCGGATTCGCAATGAGCACTTCGGTTTCGTCTTCCAGAGCTTCAACCTGTTCAACGAGTTCTCCGCTCTGGAGAACGTGATGTTCCCGCTGATGTACGCGGGGGTGCGCGGCTCGGAGCGACGCGATCGGGCTCGGGCGCTGCTTGTCGACGTTGGACTGGAGCATCGGATGGGCCACTACCCGAACATGATGTCGGGTGGTGAGCAGCAGCGGGTCGCGATCGCCCGCGCGCTCGCGAACAACCCGTCGCTGATCCTGGCCGACGAGCCGACCGGCAATCTCCCGAGCGACAAGGGCGAGGAGATCCTTCAGATTCTGGAAGGACTGAACCGGGACGGCGTTACGATCGTCATGGTCACGCACGATGACCGCCTGGGCGCGCGGGGATCGCGATGCGTGCGCCTGCGCGACGGGGTCGTCGAAAGCGATACCAGGAGGGCCGCATGAGCTGGGCGGACCGGCTCTGGATGAGTATCCGCCACATTCGCGGACGTCTGGTCGAGTCGATCCTGGTGATATCGGCGACCGCGATCGGAGTCGCGCTGGTCGCCGCGATGTTCGCGTTCATCAGATCGTACGATCGTCAGACCGACTACCTGCTGAGCCACCCGGCGTACCGCGAGATCACGGTCGAAGTCGTCGGGAACGAGACGGAAATCACCGAGGCCGCCGTACGGTTCGATGCGTCGGTGTCACGCGCGATCTCGCTTGGCACCGCCGACCTGGCCAGGGCGCGGGCAAGCGTCGCCGCCGTCGACCACGGCTACCTGGCCGATGCCGAGCGATTCGTCGTCGGCTCTCCGTTGACCGCCGCGAACCGCACGGCTATCGCAAGCCAGTGGGGGGCGATCGGCGGCACCGGCGGGATAGCCGGCGGCGGTGCAACGGGAGCCCGCGGGCAGGGGTCGGGAGCGGCTGATGGGCAGGCCCGTGCCGATGGAGAGTTCGGCTTCACGGTTCCACGAGGAACCGAAGGCGGCACCGGAACCGCAACGATGGACCCGGAGCAGATGCGCGCGCAGTTCGAGGCGCTTCTTGGCACCGGCGACGACGACGCAGCGGTCGTGAGCGAGCTTCCGGTAGATGGCTTCTCCGGCTATCGCGTCACCGGGGAGTTCTTCGCCGCGTACGGTCTGCGCGCAGCCGAAGGTACGGTCTTCACGAATGAGGACATCGAGGCGGGCAACCAGGCCATCGTGCTGGGGCACGACCTTGCGCGAACGCTCTTCCCCAACTCCACGGCAATCGGCTCGCGCATCAGACTGGGAATCCAGACGTTTACCGTCGTCGGCGTGCTCGCGCCGACCGGTGTCCGATCGATCGAGACCGGCACTTCCTTCAACCGGCTCGGCTTTGTGCCCAATGCCGCGGCTCAGGTCCAGTTCGCGGGACGCGCGATCTCGTTCCAACGCCCGACGCGCACGCTGCGGTTCGCGATCGACGACTCGTCGCGCCTTGACGCGGCGGTACAGCAGCTTATCCTCTTCTTCGACTCCGAGTACGGCCCTGGTACGACGCGGGTCACCGCATCGCTCAACGCGCTGACATCCGAACGGCAGAAGCTCAGCCGAATCCTCGCGGTCGTGCTGTTTCTGGCCGCCGCGGCGCTGTTCATCGCGTCGATCAACCTGTTCAACCTGATGCTCATGCGGGTGATTAAGCGCACCCGCGGCATCGGCATCTCGCGCGCGATCGGCGCATCGCGACGAGAGATCTTCCGTCAGTTCATCAATGAGTCAGCCTGCATGAGCCTGACCGGTGCCGCGATCGGTCTTCTACTCGCACCGATCGCGTACGGCCTGCTGCGCACCTCTCTGATCGCCGACGTCGGCGCGGTCGATCTGATGAACTGGCTCTATTTTGTGATCGGTGCAGCGCTCGCGCTGGCCGTCAGCGTACTGTTTGGCGTCTATCCCGCCCGCCAGGCCGGACGCGTCGACGCATCGCTCGCGATCAGAAGCGAGTAGGAGCCACTATGTTCGACTCACTGAAGTCCTTCGTTGCGTACTTCAGGACGTACCCGCTGCGGGGCGTTCTGACGATTCTGACGATCGCAATCGGCGTGGGCGCATTGACGATCACGATCGGTCTGAGCAGCGACGTCACCACCGCGCTGCAGGAAAGCCTTGCCGGCGTGGGCAGGCGAATCGTGATCGCGAACGCGACGCTCACCGAAGACGGATCGATAAACCGGCAGTTCCCACCGCGGATCGACGGTCGCGTCACGTCGGTGCTGGCCTCCGACTACGAGAATCTTCGCGATGTCACGATGGTCGCCCCCGGACGGGTCCAGCGGGTCGAGGTCGGCGGAGACAGCTTCCAGATCAGGTCGTCGGTCGCGGCAGACCATCGATACGCCGATCTGATGAACCTGCGCGTGATCGCCGGGAGCTTCTTCACCGCGGAGGACGTCCAGGGTGCGAATCGTGTGATCGCGATCTCCGAATCGAGCGCGCGAATCATGTTCGGCAGTGCAACTGCGGCCGTTGGCGCACAGGTTCAGAGCGCTACAACCGCGGTCGTTGCTCAGGGCGGCGGACAACGACTGCGCGCCGCGATCGAGCCGTTCACGGTTGTGGGCGTGTTCGAAGACGTGTCGGATCTGGAACGCAACGCGTTCGGCGTCGGCGACGTGATCGTGCCGATCGGGACGAACCTGCCCCGTGGAATACCGTCCGCGCTCGACCCGAACGCGGTCGTGATGGCACGGCTGGTCAACGATTCCATGATTGTGGCGACCGCACGGATCCGCGACATCATCGACGTGGAGTACGGCGCAAACCGACCAGAGGGCGTTGCGGTCTCCGTCTGGGAGGGGTCGATCGGAGGCCCTGCGCCGCTGATCGAAGAGAGCCGGCGGTCGGTCGCGAGTTTCGCGCTGACTATCAACGTACTGGGCGTTATCATCCTCATAGCGAGTTCGATCGGGATCTTCAGCATCATGCTGGTCGAAGTACTGAACCGGATGCGCGAGATCGGGCTTCGGCGCGCGCTCGGCGCGTCCAAGGCGGCGATCCGCAGGTTCTTCCTGAGCCAGTCGATCTATCTGTCGCTACTCGGTTCGGCGGTCGGGGTCGTGCTCGCCGTCGTGTTCTACCGCGCGGTCGGCGAGTCGCTCATTCCGTTCTTTGAGACGTCGGGGTTGAGCGCCGCGCGACTCGACCTTGCGGGCCCGGGTATTCCCGCGGTTTTGATCTCCACCGGGATGGCTGGTATAGTAGGGGCTGTGTTCGGATTCTTCCCGGCGCTGTCGGCAAGCCGGACACCGATCGTGGAGTGTATCCGCGACGAAGCCGCTTGACCCTGGAGCCATCCTAACCGTGGAGCCGCTACCGATGAAAACCCGCCCTCTGTACCGAACAGGGATCTGCATCGCCTTCGCGCTGACCGCCGTGGTCGCCGGATCGCAGGAACCCGACGTGCTCACGATCGAAGCGGTCGTCCACCGGGCGGTTGCCGTTGACCGCACCTTGATGTCGCTCGAGCGGCGCGCAGCCGAACAGGCCGACGCGCTGGGGATCGGTCGCTACCGCGACGCGCTGCGGCTCACCCTCACCGGGTCGCTTTCGGGCAGGCTGCCCGACGCGCCGAGCTACGGCGGCAGCGGCACGCTGTCCGCCGAAGTAGCGATACTGCCGCAGCTGTCGGTGACCGGCGCGATCGTGAGCCGCCTCCCCGCCGACGGACTGCAGGGCCGACCGAGCGATCCGGTGACCGGCGAAGTCGGAGTGCGCTTCACTCCGCTCGCCGACGCCGGCGGGCGCAGCCGCGACGAACTCGCGTTGGCGGAGACCGAACGGCGGCTGATTGAGACCGCCCGGCGCACCGCGTATACGGCGGCCTCCCGATTGCTGAGCGCTGTCGCCGCGCATGCGGAGGTCCCGCTCGCGCGCGAGCGCGCCGCTATCGCCGACGCGCGGTTGGAACAGACGCGCCTTCTGTCGGCGCGCGAGCTGGCAACCTCGGTTGAAGTCGCGAACGCCGAAAACGCGGTGCGATCGGCCGCAAACGCGGTCGCCCGCGCCCAGCTCGACGCGGCGCGTGCGCTCGACTCGCTCGCTCAGCTTCTTCAGATCGCGATCGCACCCGCAGAGCTCCCGTCGTGGGAAAGGCTCGACCTGGAACGCAGGGTAGCCGACGCAGCGCGTGAGCGCGCGGGAGCTTCCGCGGAGGCGCTCGCAGCAGAGGCTCCGGGCGCCGTGGCCGCCGAGTTCGCCCTTGCGTCGGCGCGGTTGACAGAGATGCACACACGCGTGTTCACGCCGCAGCTCACACTCTCCGGATCGTTCGGGATACCCGCTTCGACCTACTCGGCGGAGGCGCGGTTTTCGGTAAGCGCGGCCGACTTTGACCGCGGCCGCAAGGAGGCGGCGGTTGAAGCGACCGAGACCGCGTCGATCGCGCTCGACAACGCGCAACGGACCGCGCGATTCGCCATAGACCAGGCGCTCCTGGACTACGATATTGCGACGCGCGCGGTCGACGCGGCGGTCAGGTCACAAGCGTTAGCAGAGCAGGAGCTCGCCCGCGTACGGTTTCGCAACGAACGCGGTGAGGCGACCCGTCTTGCGCTCCGCGATGCAGAACGGGTCGTGTCGGAAGCGATCGTCGCGGTGGAGTCGTCACGCGCGGCTGCGCTGCGCGCGTGGCTCGCGGTGACGCTGGTCCAGCTCCAGTAGTGCGCGCCGGGTCAGTGCTCTTCGTGTTTGACCGGCAGGTTCAGAAAGGCGGCGATCGCCTGCGCGGCGCCGTCCAGGTCATCGGCGTCGGTTGAGTCCTCTATGAGGTGCCGCTTCCGCGACGTCTCCAGGAAGAGTTTGTAGTAGACGTTGCGGCGCGCAATCGTGTCGCGCATCCGATTGTTGAGCAGTCCTGGCTGCGGGCGCTCTGAATCCTTCAGAAATCGTATCCCCTGGAGGACCACTCCAGTGACGTCGTCGGCCCTGAAGGCCTGCTCCTGCACTCCGATGCCGAAAAGTTGTTTGCGGAATCTGACGGTTCGCGCCGCCGAATCGATCGCGACGCTGCTCTTCCAGCCGGCAACCCCGGTGCAGATCGCTAGGACGCTGAAGAAGAAAACCATCCCCGCCGGCAGCCCGTTTGCGAAGTCAAGCTCCCAGTCGACGCCGACAAAGAACGCGACGACCAGAAACGCCGCGGTCACACCGAAGAGGATCCGGCGGCCGGTACTGGTCCTGACGACCAGCGTGGTCTCTCCTGTTCGAACCGCGGTTACCCGTGACTTGAGCCTGAACATCAGCCGTTCGGCGGGTTATGGCACGATATCACGTGGCCGTTGCGATCCTTGCCGAGCACCGGGATCACCTTGTCGCACACATCGATTCGGTGCCGGCAGCGTGGGTGGAACGTGCAGCCCGACGGTGGATTGACCGGTGACGGCACGTCTCCCTCAGGCGGACGGAGTTCGTTCGGATGTTCAGGATCGGCGACCGGGACCGCGGCCAGAAGCGATATCGTGTAGGGGTGGCGCGGGTTCGCGTAGAGCGCTGCGGCCTCCGCGGTCTCAACCACCTTCCCCAGGTACATCACCGCGACCCGGTCGGAGATATACTGCACGACGCTCAGGTCGTGAGCGATGAAGATGAAGGTCAGGTCGAAGTCGTCCTGCAACGATATCAGCAGGTTGAGGATCTGCGCCTGGATCGAAACATCGAGTGCGCTGACCGGCTCGTCGCAGACGATCAGCGACGGCGTGAGCGCGAGCGCGCGTGCGATCCCGATCCGCTGCCGCTGTCCCCCGGAGAACTCGTGCGGATAGCGGTTTGCCGCCTGCGGCGGGAGACCGACCTTCTCCAGGAGTTCGTGCACCCAGCGGTCGAGCTCACGGCCCGAATGCGTACCGTACTCCAGAGGGCCTTCGCCGACGATGTCCTTTACGACCATGTGCGGGTTCAGCGACGCCCACGGATCCTGAAACACCATCTGGATCCGCCGCCGGTTCGCCTTCAGCCGCGCGCGGCTCATGCTCAGTAGATCCGACGTCGACGCAAGCTGGTTCGCGCGGGCCTTGTCGCGCAAGACCCGCTGCTTCAACGCTCTCACGCGCGCCTTGTCGGCGGTTGTCTTGGTCGGCTGACCCGACAGCGTCGCGAGCTCTTCGGCCATCGCGGCGACCGACTCGTCGATCTCCGATACCTGGCTCACGAGCGAGGCATCGGGCTCTATCCAGACGCGACCCGCGTCCGGCTCATAGAGGCGGAGCAGGCACCGTCCGACGGTTGTCTTTCCGCAGCCCGACTCACCGACGACCCCGAGTGTCTCTCCGCGCTTCAGTTCCAGATCTACACCGTCGACGGCCCGCAGTGTCAAGCTCTTGCTGGAAAACGCACTCGCCTTGACCGGGAACGTTTTCTTCAGCCCCGTGACCTTGATCAGCGTATCGCTCACGATCGCCCCCCGGTTTTGTCCGCGCCGGTTGCAGCACTAGCTGGGCCGGCGCCCTGCGCGCGGCGATCGGCGCGTTGCCACTTGCGCTGCTGACCGCGCTTGACCTCCGCGTACGCGGGAGTCTCCTGCACCGCGTCACTGTGGAGGAAGCAACGGACCTGGTGTCCCTCTTCGATCGGAACGAGCGCGGGTTCGGCCTCCCAGCACCGTGCCATCACCTTCGTGCAGCGTGGCGCAAACCGACACCCCTTCGGAAAGTTCCGGTGATCGGGAAGCGACCCGGGAATCGCGTTCAGCAGCTGCCGCGACCCGTCGGCGCGTTTCTTCACCTCTCCAAGCACCGGGATGCTCCCGAGCAGTCCCTGCGTGTACGGATGGAGTGGCTTCTTGAAGATATCGCGAACAGGTGCCTGTTCGACAACAACGCCGGCGTACATGACCATGACGCGGTCGGCGAAGCTTGCGATTACCGCCAGGTCGTGCGTGATGAACATGATCGACGTACCGGTACGCGCCTTGAGGTCGGCCATCAGTCGCAGGATCTGCGCCTGGATCGTGACATCCAGAGCCGTCGTCGGCTCATCGGCGATCATGATGTCGGGCTCGCACGCCATCGCGATCGCAATCATCACGCGCTGGCGCAGTCCGCCGGAGAGCTGGAACGGATACTCGGTGACGCGCTCTTCGGGATCCGACATCCCGACGAGCTTCAGCAGCCGGACGCTCTCCTTGAGCGCGTCGTCCTTTGTCATGTCGCGATGGAGCATCAGGACTTCGGAGATCTGGTACCCGATCGAGTAGACCGGGTTGAGGCTCGTCATCGGCTCCTGGAAGATCATCGAGATGTTGTTGCCGCGAACCTTCCGCATCTCGGGTTCGGAGATCTTCAACAGATCACGTCCACGAAGAAGGATCTCACCTGCTTCGATCTTCCCGGGAGGATCGGGGATGAGCCGCATCACCGACATCGACGTCTGCGACTTTCCGCACCCCGATTCACCGACGATTCCGAGCGTCTCACCCTCACTGAGCGAAAAATCGACCCCGTCAACGGCTCGGACGGTGTAGCCGTGCATATGGAAGTGGGTCTTCAGACCCTTTACGTCAAGCAGCTTGTCCATCTGGCTCCCTTAGTGCTTGCTCTTCGGATCGACCGCGTCGCGGATCCCGTCTCCGAAGAAGTTCCACGCGAGGATCGCGAGGAAGATGAAGAAGCCGGGGATCAGAACCCACGGGAACTGGTTCACGACGCGGTAGTTGCGCGCGACCGACAGCATCAGCCCCCAGCTGCTCTGCGGCTCCGTGATACCAAGCCCCAGCACGCTCAGCGCGCTCTCACCAAGGATATACCCGGGAATCGTCAGCGTCACCTGCACGATCACAAAGGATAACGTGTTCGGCAGGATGTGCTTGCGGATGATCTTCAGGCTGCTGAGCCCGACCGTGCGCGCGCTCATCACGAAGTCTTCCTGCTTGATCGAAAGGACAAGCCCCCGGATGATACGCGCAAGCCCGGCCCATCCGACACCGGCCAGGATGATGACGATCAGCAGATAGACCTGGATCGAGTCCAGCCCCGGCGGAAACGCAGAACGCAACGCGAACAGCAGGTAGAGGGCCGGTATTGAGATCACGACCTCCGACAACCGCATCAGCACGTTGTCGACCGCGCCACCGGCGTAGCCGGCAATCCCACCGATCAGCAGCCCCAGGAAGAAGGTGATCGATGCGCCCAGGATACCGACGCTCAGCGATACGCGCGAACCGTGGATCAACCGACTCACGATGTCGCGACCGAGCGCGTCGGTTCCCAGCAGGAAGAACCCGCCGGTCGGAGACGTCAGGAAGTGGCGATACGCGGTGAAGAGCCCCAGAAAGCGGTACGGCGTGCCGCGCGCGAAGAGGCCGAAGAAGTTCTTGTTCCCCTTCGCAATGATCACCTCCTGAGGAACCTCGCGGCCGGAGATCATCGCGGTGCCGACGCGGAACACGCTCCGCGCATCGGGGTCGGGGTCCCGTTCGATCCGATCGATCTCCCCGGCCAGCCTCACGAGCACTTCCGAGTCGGGGGCCAACCGGTAGTGGTTCGCGACGCCACGCACGAGCACGTCGCGTCGCTCCGCGGCGGTGGTCGCCGTGGTCACAAAGCGCTCCTGCGGACGCGTGTGCGACACCGGAATCGTGATCGCGCGCATAGCGCGTTCGGGGACGACACCGTACTCGCGCAGCGCTATGCTGACCTGGCGCTGTTCGAACACGAAGGGGCGAAACTCGTTCCCGTTCGGGCCGCGGTAGATCCAGTTGATGCGCGTCGGCGGGTGATACGGCTTGCTCTTGTCGGTCCACGTCATGTCGAACGGAGAGAGGAAGTCGGCGAAGATTGCCACAAGGTAAAGCGTCAGCAGGATGCCGAGCCCGACCTTGCCCAGGGTGTGCTTCCTGAAGCGTCTGGTATAGACCGACCACATCGGTTCCGACTTCGTGGAGATCCCTTCGCGCGCCGACAGGCTCGTCTGCGGCGTCGCCGGTGACGCGTCATTGCCCGGATCAGCCGACGGAAGCGTTCCACCGGCCGGAGCCGAACCCAGAAGCCCTTCGTTCTTGTTGTCTCGATCTGACATCAGCCTATCCTGATCCGTGGGTCGACCATCGCGAGCAGAATGTCCGCGATGAGGTTCCCTACCACGAGGAGTATTGAGCTATAGATAAGCACGCCCATTACCAGGAACGTGTCCTGCGATATGACCGCCTGCAGCGCCACGCGGCCCAGGCCGGGCCACGCGATCACGTTTTCGACCAGCGCCTGTCCCGACAGGATGCTCGCGATCTGGAACCCCAGGATCGTGATCATCGGGTTGATCGCGTTGCGTAGCGCGTGCCGGTAGACCACCTTCTTTTCGGTCTGCCCCTTGCTCCGCGCGGTAACGATGTACTGCTGGTTCATGATGTCGAGCATGTTTGCGCGCATGATGCGGGTGAGCCCTGCCATCGCGCCGGTTCCGATCACGAAGACCGGAATGATGAGGTGCCTGATCCGGTCGATGATCTGCTCGAAGAGCCCCATCCGGGCGTGGTCCAGACTCAGCATCCCTCCTATCGGAAGCCAGGTACCGGGCGGCGTACTGGTCACAGAGACGATGTAGAGAAGCAGGAACGCCAGAAAGAAGTTCGGAATCGCAAGGCCTACGAACGCGAACACCGACACCGTCTGATCCTGCCACTTGTACTGGCGGGTCGCGGCCATGATGCCGGCGGGGATACTGAATCCCCACGCAAGCACCAGGCTGGTCACCGACAGCGTGATCGTCGCCGCCGCGCGTACGCGCACGACGGAGAAGACCGGTGACTTGAATAGCTCGGAGTAGCCGAAGTCGCCCTGCATCACGCGCCACAGATACTTGAAGAACTGGATGTACCAGGGATCGGTCAGCCCGAACCGCTCGCGAAACAGCTCCAAGTCTTCGGGGCGGACGTTCGGGCTCAGCGCGAGCTGCGTGAACACGTCGCCGGGCGCGATCTGGATCAGCAGGAAGCCAAACGCGACGATCGTCACCAGGATCGGAATCATGTGCACCAGACGCCGGAGAATAAAGCGGAGCATCATCGGACTGAGCCAGATCAGCCGCGCGAGCCACATGATGAGCTCGGTGAGGAAGACCGCCGGGACCACCGCGGTTCCGGTGCTGAAGAAGAGCACGAATACCGCGACGTCCAGAACGAAGGTCAGTCGCCAGTCGATCTTCTGGATAGTGTTCAACATGCTGGTGCGTTCCTCGGAAACAGATTGGGCCGGCGGCCCTGAACCTGCATTTCGTGCAC
>RECL01000122.1 GCA_007694025.1 Spirochaetaceae bacterium | reverse complement strand
CTGAAGGAGGATGCTGCCGCGCTGGACAACCGGCTCTCCCGCCTTGAGCGCACGCTCGCGGAGCTCGACTCGATGGATGATGAGGGCCTCGAGGCGCTCGTCGCCGACAGCTCGTCGCGCCGAGCAACGCAGCGCGTGAGCGACGCGCAGCCCGGACTCGAGTTCGAGCGCCATGGATTTTCGATCCTGGTCGGCCGCAATGCCCGGGAGAACGATGAGCTGCTGCGTCGATACGTTCGGGGTAACGATCTGTGGCTGCACACGCGCGACTACCCGGGCGGGTACGTCTTCGTGCGCTCGAGGCCCGGCAAGTCGGTGCCGCTCGACGTACTGCTCGACGCGGGCAACCTGGCCGTCCATTTCAGCAAGGCCAGACCGAACGGTCGGGCCGACCTCTACTATACAAGCGTGAAGTATCTGCGCCGGGCGAAGACGGCACCGATCGGTACGGTCCTTCCGACGCAGGAGAAGAATCTGTCGGTCACGGTCGACCGCGAGCGTCTTGCGGAAATCCTGGGTAACGAACCGATTCGCGATTGACGATTCGTTCGACAACGAAGATCTTAGCGGTACGCTATGGCACAACACGTAACACCTATTGCAGAAGGTCTCGTTCGCGTAGAGCGCGACGCAGATGTGCTCCTGGGAGTCGACACCGGCATCCCGGCGAACAGTCCGACGCTGCGCAAGCTCGCGGGGCAGAAACGTCAGCCCGGACACATCGTTCACGGCGAGCTGGTCGAGCATTGGATCCCGAAGGGCTTCATCGAGTACGACGGGAAAGTACACGTCACAGGACCGTTCGCTTCGGGTCGTCTGGTATCGACGGTTCTGTCGACCGGCGGTCCCGAACGGCTCGCGGCGCTCAGACGGATCGCAGACGCGTTCTCCGCGGTGATAGCGCGTGGAGAACCGGTCGATCCGATCCACACGCGGAGCATGCTCCTGCTCGACGACGGTGGCACGCTCGTCCTTCCTCCCGATATAACCAAGGCAATCCGTGAGCACCAGAGCTACTCGCAGCGCATCGAAGGCATGGAGCGCTACAACCATCCCGACTGGGCTCCCGAGCAGAACATCGGGTTCTTCCTTGCCGTGGCGTCGTATCAGATCATGACCGGCGACTTCCCGTACGACGCCGATGACGAAGAGGAGCTGCACGCGCGGGTCCGAATGGGCACGGTCATCCCCGCATCGGCGCGCGATGTGACGATCCGGCCCGACGTGTCCGATCTCCTGCAGCGTGCGCTCACGAGCAAGGAGGCGCCGCTCGATCCCTCCGGTTGGGCCGAACGGCTTCACACGTGGCACAAGAACGGATTCACCGATCGGCTGACCGAGGAACAGCGAGCTGAACGGCAGAGTGCTGCGGCTCAGACGGTGCAACGCGTCGAAAAGACGTTTCAGCGCAAGGAACTCGTCCGGCGAAACGGGCGCAAAGCGCTCATCATCGCGGCGATCGTGATCGTGGTCGGATCGATACCGGGAACGATCATCTATAATGCACTGCAGCCGCGCAGCACGGCCGGTCTTCCCGCCGACGAGGTCGTCCGCGTGTTCTACACGAGCATCAACACGCTCGACCACATGGTGATGGAAGACGCGGTCATCGACGGAGCGGGACGGCCGCTGATCCGGGAGGTCATGAACCTGTTCGTCCTCGACCGGCAGCGCATGAGCGTTGAGATGCAGTCGGGATTCGTCGACGCCCAGCAGTGGCGCGACGCGGGGATGCCCGCGCTCGATGCCAACCGTGTTCCCTACGGAGTCGCGTTTCTTCAGCTGACCGCGCTCGCGGCGCCCGATGGTGAACAGTGGTTCCAGGCCGACTTCGAACGATGGCTGCCCGACTACGACGCCGTCGAAGCGGGAGGCAACGTCATCGCCGGCTACCAGAACCGCGAGATCGTACGCTTACGGCAGGACCGCGACGACTGGGTGATCTACGAGTTCGAGCAGATCATCCATGAACGGCTCAACGTGCGCGAACTGCGCCAGGCAGCGACGCAGCAATGAACCGCGCTCCACGGATCGAGTGAAGTGATAACCGCGTCGGGCATCCTGCAGACCGGTTGGAGCGACCCGTGGATCAACGCGCTACTCGACCGAACCGAAGGGACGAACGCGTCGGTCGGCATCCACTTCGATCAGAACGAAGAGCTCTTCCTCAAGCTCCACCGTCCTGTCGAGGTGCCACCGTTTCCGGTGCACCACCCGGTTGACGAGCGCGAACCCTCGCCGCACCTCCGCGATGCGACGCGAACCGTGATCGACCAGATCTCCAGGCTTCTTCCCGACGCGCTCGGCGGGTTCAGGTACGCATTCGATCCGACGCGGGCGTTTGTCCCGGCGCTCTACCGATTCTACGATCGTAGCGGTTCGCGCTACCTGCATCTGATCCGCGTCGACCTGAGCTATCGCCCCACGCGGAGCCGACTGATCGAACGACGATCGAACACATGGTCGCCGCACCACGAGACACAGCATCTGTTCATGGAGTCGGACATCGTTCCGATCGTCGGTGATTCGGCGAGCGACGCCGCGGCGCAGCCGGCGGTCGTCGAGCAGTCGATCAGCGAGACCTGGATCGGCGAGACCGGCCGCGGATACCTGCGTCAAGGGGTGTGGCTCGACCGCGATCTGACGCGTTTCCTGACGAAAGCGTTCGTTCCGTCCGATCGCCGGCTCTACCCGTATTTCCCGTTCTCGTGCAAGTTTCGCGCGATCACGCACGCGACGGTCGCGCTTACCGGCGACGAACGCAGCCGATCGGTTGCCACGATCGACCGGGCGCGGTCGATCGTGCTCCCCCGCATCCGAGAGATCGAGGACTCGCTGCGTCGCGTAGCGCACGACGGATTCACCGAACAACTGCCCACCTTCGACAGCCTGCGAATCGAGGTTGACAGACGATGGCCGGATCGATGGAATGGCTGGACGATGAGGCGATACCTGAACAAGGAGGAGCAGCGTGAGTTTGAGCTCACCCCGGGAAGATTCTGATCTTGACGGAAGGCAAGTCGTCGTACTCGGACTCGGCGCCCACGGTGGTGGAGTCGCGACGGCCAGGTACTGCGTTGAACACGGCGCCCGTGTGTGCGTGACCGACTTGAGATCGGAGGCCGACCTTGACGCATCGCTTCGCGCGCTCGCGGGGCTTGATATTCGCTACGTCCTCGGTCGTCACGACATCGACGACATCAGCAACGCGGACATCGTCGTGAAGAACCCGGCCGTTCGACGGACGGCACCGGTCCTCTCTCACGCGCGCAGGATCGAGACTGATATCTCGCTCTTCCTGAAGCGCCATCGTGGGCCGGTCATCGCGGTGACCGGCACGAAGGGCAAGTCGACGACCGCGTCCGCTATCCACCACGTGCTCAGAGGAACGTGGCCCGGCGCGAGGCTCGGGGGCAACATCACCGTCTCACCGCTGTCGTTCGCCGATGAGATATCGCCCGAAGACCCGGTCGTCCTGGAGCTGTCGTCGTTCCAGCTAGGCGACCTGCGGATGACGCCGCGTCCGGTCAACGGATACCCGTTTTCGGTTTCGGTCATCACGAATCTCCTTCCCGATCATCAGGACTATTACGATTCGATGGACGCGTACGCCGCGGACAAAGCGCTGATCTTTGCCGACCAGCGTCCGACCGACTGGGTCGTGATCGCGGGTGACGATGAGTATTGCAGCGGGTTCACGCCGCCCGTTGCCGAACGGACGATCCGACTTCCGCACCCCTCCTACGATCCGCCGACGCTCGTCGGCCTGTGCACCGAGCGGGCGGCGCACGCGCGTCGCAATCTCTACACTGCCGGCGTCGCAGCGGTTCTGCTCGGGGTGCCCGCCGAATCGATCGCCGCACGGCTCGCCGGCTTCCCGGGCGTACCGCACCGCCTTGAGCGCGTCGCAGTTCACAACCGGGTCAGTTTCGTCAACGACTCGGCCGCGACGATCCAGGAAGCGACGCTCGCGGCGCTCGATAGCTGCGATGGTCCGGTGCACCTGATCGCCGGCGGCAGCGACAAGGGACTGCCGGTGAATCGATTCGTCGATATCGCCACCCGTGTCGCTTCACTCCACCTGCTTGAGGGCAGCGCCACCGAACGAATCGTCGGCGTTCTGGGAGGCGGCTCGCCGCGCATGACCGGCCCTCACCCGAGCCTCCGCGCCGCCGTGCACGCGGCGACTGCGGTCGCCCGACCCGGAGACACCGTCCTGCTGTCGCCCGGGTGCGCGTCGTTCGGGATGTTCCGCAACGAGTTCGACCGGGGCGACCAATTCCGGGCGATAGTGTACGATCTGTAGGCAGGAGGCTTTTCATGCGCTATTCGACCGACTTCCTGCGCGCCGTTCCCAAGAACGACCTCCACGTGCACCTTGACGGGAGTCTTCGCGTGGAGACGCTGATCGAGCTCGCGCGCGATCAGAAGGTCACGCTCCCCTCATTCACACCCGAAGGCCTGCGGGAAACCGTCTTCAAACCGACCTATCGCGACCTAAACGAGTATCTTGCCGGCTTCGCGTATACCTGCAAGGTGATGCAGGACCAGGAGAGCCTCCAGCGCATCGCGTACGAGCTTGCCGAGGACAACATCGCCGAGGGCGTACGGTACATGGAGGTACGCTTCGCGCCCCAGCTGCACGTATCCGATCGCCTGACGTTCGAGCAGGTCATGACATCGGTCGACGCCGGGTTTCGCGCGGCGCGCGACGCGTTCAACAGCACTATAGCCGCCGACGAGCCGGAGTTCGAGTACGGAATCATCGTCACCGCTATGCGGTTCTTCACGCCGCAGTTCAGCAGCTACTACAGCGACCTCGCACGCGTTCACCCCTACTCGAGCGAGGACGAGCTGATCCGGATGGCGTCGTTCGAGCTTGCAAAAGCGGCGGTACGGCTGCGCACCGAGACCGACGTCCAGGTTGTCGCGTTCGACCTGGCCGGCAGCGAGTACGGCTACCCTGCAAGCGCGCACCACGATGCGTACGACTATGTGCACGCACACTTCATGAAGAAGACCGTCCACGCCGGCGAAGCGTACGGACCGGAATCTATCTTCCAGGCTATAACGAAGCTCAACGCCGACCGGATCGGGCACGGACTGCGGTTGTTCCGCACCGATATGATCTACTCCGACGATGTCACCGACCGCGACGCGTACGTCCGCGACCTGGCGAACTACATCGCCGACAAGCGAATCACCGTCGAAGTCTGCCTGACGAGCAACCTCCAGACGTGCCCCGACCTCAGATCGGTACAGGACCACAGCCTGGGGCAGATGCTCGACATCAACCTGAGCGTCTGTATCTGCACCGACAACCGCCTCGTCAGCAACACGACTGTCACGCGAGAGCTCGAACTCGCGATCGAGGGGTTCGACATTGGCCCGAAACAGCTGAAGAACATCCTGATCTACGGGTTCAAGCGAAGCTTCTTCTACAGGTCATATCCAGAAAAGCGACAGTACGTCCGCCGGATCACCAACTACTACGAGCAGCTCGAACGGCAGTTCGGCATCACGGCGTCGGGGTCCGAACAAGCCTGAGCCCGATGCTGTAGCTGCGACCCGATTCGGAGTATCTGCCCCGCTTGGTCAACCGGATATCGGGGACCCGGCTGTTCCACGCATGGCCGCGGACCGACCGCTGGTTCGGATCGAGCGCGACGGCGAGGACGATGGCCGGGTCGCCTTGCGGGAAGTTCGATCGATCGGGACCGAGCGGATCGACCTCGGGCGACACTTCGTAGTAGCCGGGATCGTAGCGGTCCTGCGTCCACTCCCACACATTGCCTACCATGTCCCGCATTCCGAACGGGGAGGCGTCATCCTCGGTACGAAAACCGGCGCGAACCGTTCCGTTGAAGAAGCCGACCGGCGTCGTCGGGCCACCGGCCGCGGTGAACGGTTCGTTGACATCTTCGAACGGGTCGAAGCTGCGAAAATAGTTCGCAACCCGACCGCTGAGGGCACCCCGCCACGGAAACAGCGCGGTACCTGTACCACGCGCGGCAAACTCCCACTCAGCTTCGGTCGGGAGTCGGTACCCTGACCGAGCGCGGAAGGTTCCGTCGGCCCGGGAGATCTCAGGCAGGTGTCGCCCGGACGCATCGACGAATCCGTCGAATCCTTCGGTAAAAGACAGGAGATTCGCGACAAACACGCCACCGAACCAGCTGATTCCGACCGCCGGATGGTTTGCGTAACCTTCGGCGACCACGATCGCGCCGGCCTGGTACCGCAGTCCGAACTGCTCACCGTAGTCGAGTGCACCGATCCCGACCAGCGCGGTTCGCTCGTCGGGGACGAGCGTTCCAAGCACACCCGGCGGGGTCGCGCTCCATACTCCGTCGGGTTCGACCGTGACCAGTCCAAGCTCCTGCGCAACCGCGATGATTCTCACCAGCTCGCTGTTCGTGACCGGGGTCACCGCCATCTCGAACGGACGCGTGAGCGTGATCGTGCGCACCGGACGCTCATCGCGCCCACCTTCGGCGTGCCCGCGCGTGAATGTCGCACTCGCCCCCCGCGCGATCACCGTTGCGTACCGGGTAGTAAGGCTGCCGACCTCAAACCGACTGGTCGTGCTCCATGAGAACCACGTTCCCGCGCGGTTCGCGGCTCGAACCTGCCACTCGTACGTGCGGCCGACTTCAAGCAGATCGGGAATCGACGCCGACGAACCGGAGACCGGATCGAGCGCCTGCCACGCAGTATCGCCAACCGCCCTGTAGCGCGCCTCAAACCGGGTCGCGCCGGCGGGGACGCTCCAGTGCAGTCCGACGCGCGCCGACAGCGTCGACAGCGCGCGCGGCGCGATCGACTCCGGAGTCGCATCGGCAAGGATCTCGATCTCGACCCACGGACCCGATCGCGTCAGGAATCCATCGCGCGTGATCATCCGTGCGGCGACGTCGTAGGTCGCTGGTTGTTGTGGGGGGGTGCCTGGGCGCTTTGGTACAACCCGACGGGGTCGGGGGGGGGGCGCGCGGGCGTGTGCGCACCGCCGCGAAAGAGCGAAAGCGAGTATGCGACTCCGTCGTAGCGCTCGCCGACTACAAGATCGGGTGTGACGTCGAGCGTCGGTTCGATCGGATCGATCGACGGTGCATCCAGACGCAGATCCAGCAGTGACTCAAGGGTCAGCCATTCGGTCGTCCGTCCGTCGGACAACACACCGCGCACCCGCCACGTGTACGTTGCGCCGTCCTCCAGTCCGGACGGGACCCGCACCGTCGCGGTGTCGTCGGTTACCCGAATCCTGACGGTTCGGTCGGTCTGCGGCAGCGATCCGGCATCGACCTGCATGAAGCGGCTATCAGTGTTGTTCGTAAGCACCGGCCCACCGGTCAGCTCAGCATCGAACACCGACACCGGCGTCGCTCCGGCGAAGCCGGAGAGAACCACCGTCGTGCGCGTAATGCGCGACGGATCGACCGGGTTGACAAGCGTCAGCGCGGGAACCTGTGCATCGGCGACGGCTGCCACGGTGTCCGTGACTGATTCGTCGGTAGCGTCCGGTTGGTCGACCGTTTCGGCGTCGCCATCGTCCGACGGGGTCGCAGGCTGCTGCTCGGCATCGGGGATCGCGACGTCTACATCCGGTGAGGCCGGGGCTTCTGCGTCGGACACCTCGGGAGCGCTCGCGCAGGAGGACAACGCAAGCGCGACTATGCCGATGAACAGGAGCCTTCGCATCACAATCATAGTAGCACAATCACCCGGTCAGAGGGAGTACCTTTTTCGCTATCCCGTCGTGACTTAGCACGCTCGCCGGGCGTCCCCTACCCGACCGTTGCGCTGTCCAGTTCGGCACAAACCTCGCGTCCGTCGACTTCCAGCGGCGCGCGGCCGACCTTCACCGTCCCTGCGTCGACCCTGATCGGTATCGAGAAGAACGTATCGACGTCGATCTGTCCGCGATCGGCAGTTACCTGCACCGATCGCGGTGTGATCTCCGTGCCGGGTGCGACGCCGTCGAGGAAGAGCACCTTCACGACCTCATTGCCGTCGGTCCCCGGGGCGCTTGCGGCGAGCAACATTCCCTGGCTTTCGACCCCGCGGAGTTTCGCAGGCTTCAGGTTGTCCACGATGATCACGGTCCGTCCCTCAAGCTCGTCGGGCTCGTAATGCCCGACAAGCCCGCTGACGATCTGGCGTTCGGTACCCGAGCCGTCGTCGATCTGCTCGACGTAGAGCCGATCGGCCTTCTCATGCCGCGTGACCGCGGTAATCCGCGCGGCGATCAGCCGGACCGTGCTCGCGAAGCGAACCTCGTCGGGCGTGGTGTCGGGGTTCGGCTGCCCACCCGCCGAGTCACCCTCAACCGCTGCAGCCGCGTCAGCGGCCGCTCCAGCGGCACGTTCGGCCTGCGAGCCCGCGAACCGTTCGCGAAGGCGTTCGATCTCTTCGTCGGTGAGCTGCGCGAAGAGGATCTGCGGCGACTCGACTCGGGTGATACCCTCCGGCTTTCCGAGCATCTCCCAGCGCAGCTGTTCAAGCCCAAGGAATCCGGCTATCCGCCGCGCGGTCTGCGGCAGGTACGGCATGCACAGAACCGCAAGATCACGCACCAGGTAGATCAGGTCGGACAGCACCTCGAGCGTACCGTCGGGGTCGCTCTGCCGGGTCTTCCACGGTTCGGCGTCCTGGAACGCCTTGTTCCCCAGACTCGCAAGCGCAAACACGCCGCGCAGGCCGTCCCGGAGATTGGCCCACTCCAGGAGATCGGTGATGCGCTTCTCGCGTTCGATGACCTCGGCCCAGAACAGCCGACTCCGGTCGCTGTCGGCAGGCGCAAGCCTGCCGTCGAAGTAGCGGTTCACGAAGGTCAACGAGCGGTTGACCAGGTTCGCCAGGTTGCCGATCAGCTCTCCATTGACCTTCTCCTGGAAGTCCTTCCACGTGAACAGGTAGTCGCTCGTCTCAGGACGGTTGTAGTAGACGTAGAACCGCCACACGTCGGCCGGGATTCCGGTGTCCATCGCGTCGTTGCCGAATACGCCGATCCCCTTGCTCTTGCTGAACTTGCCCGACTCGTAGTTCAGGTACTCGGTGCTCGACATGTGGTGCAGCATCGTCCATCGGTCACCGCTTGCGAGCAGCGAACACGGGAAGATGACCGTGTGGAACGGGATGTTGTCCTTACCGATGAACTGGAACAGTTCGGTGTTCTCAGGATCGCGCCACCAGCGCTCCCAATCGTCGGTGTGATTCGCGGTAATCGAGATGTATCCGATCGGCGCGTCGAACCAGACGTAGATGACCTTGTCGCGGAACCCGTCGAGCGGGACAGGGATACCCCATTTCAGGTCGCGCGTGATCGACCGCTCCTTCAGCCCGTCGCGTATCCATGCGTTCGTCATCTGGAGCGCGTTCTTCGCCCACCGGCCGCGCTCGGACGCGTCGCGCATCCACTCCTCAAGCCTGGGTCGAATGGCGGGCAGATCGATGTACAGATGTCTGGTCTCTCTGAGGACCGGCGTCGAGCCGTCGATCGCGCTACGCGGGTCGATCAGATCGCTAGGGTCGAGCAGCTTACCGCAGTTCTCGCACTGGTCGCCCCGGGCCTCCGCGTACGCGCAGTGCGGGCACGTGCCACGCACGTATCTGTCGGCCAGGAACATATCCGACGTCTCGCTGTAGAGTTGCTCGATCGTGTGCTCGGTTATGAACCCGTTTCGATGCAGCTTCTCCAGGATGTCCTGCGTGATCTTCGTGTGCCACTCGGTGCTCGTGCGGCCGAACCGGTCGAAGCTGATGTTGAACCAGCGGTAGATATCGTCGTGGATTGTGTAGTACCGATCGCAGAGCTCGCGCGGGGTGATACCCTCCTCCCGCGCGCGTGTCTCGGTCGCGGTACCGTACTCGTCGGTGCCGCAGATATAGAGCGTATCGTACCCGCGCATCCGGCAGAAACGGGCGAATACGTCGGCCGACAACACCTGGATCAGGTTTCCCAGGTGAGGGAGATTGTTTACGTAGGGGAGCGCTGAGGTGATCAGTCTGCGTTTCATAGAGGGTCACTATAGGGACACAGTGAAGCCGGGTCAATCCAGGTTTGGCGCGATCGCGGGCAAGCCGTAAAGAACGCTCGACTTCGGTCGGCCGCGGACAAGCACATCGACCGGACGCGAGTACGAGCGGACGAACGAGCCGTAGTCCACGTCGATCCGCCCGTCAAGGAGACGCAGGCGCCCGCCGTCGTATTCCAGGATCGCACGTTCGACGTGGATCACCGCGCCGGCTACATCGACTATCAGAGGCGTCCCGTTCGCGACAACCCGCAGCACGCCCGATCGATGGATGATCCGATACGCATCGCCGTCGCGATCGATCGTGATGAGCCCGAGCTGATCAAGATCGGCCCGCGTGTCGCCGACCGCGACATCGCCAAACGCAATGGTGACCCGTGCGCCAAACCAGGTCGCAATCCGGGCTCCTTCGGGAACAGGCCGACCGGCAATCGCCTGCAACCACTGCTGCGCGGTCTCGATCTCGGCAAAACCATGCGATCGCTCGATTCTCACGTCCTGCGCGAACGCCACCGTCGCCACGACACCGAGCAGCAACAGAAACGATCCGGCATTGTGCGGTCTCACAGGGTGAGTCTCCCTCGTATGCGGACGTGCGGGATCAAGGCAGTAGCGGTAATCGCGACACCGGCGGTGGAATCGATCGACAGATCGCTCAGGATATCAAACACGACGCTCCCGGACGCTTCGGCCCCGATCCAACCAGCGGAAAGCCCAGCCTCGGCTGCAGCCTCGGCTGCAGGCAGCGCGAAGCCTGAGATCGAAAGCCCCAGCCGAATCCGGTCGGCGCCGCCCGGCGACCGGTTACCCGGCAGACCGGCCGACTCGGCCCCCACGCGTACCACCAGCAGGTTCTCCAGCGGCAGCGAGAGTACCACGCCCTGTGGCGCCGCCGTGACCGGCACAAAGCGGCCGACGACTCGCCCCCCCGACGCGTACCGGGCCGCAACCGTTACCGCCGGCACAGATCCGGGATCGTTCGGGTAGCGAACGCCGGCGGCCGCGAGAACGCCTCCGTCACCGAGCGACACCGCAACCGACGCGTCGTACGCGACTGCGACCAGACGGCCGCGAGCAACGGCGCCAAGGTACGCACGGTCACCACCAATCATCGCAAGGTCATCGGCGTAGACGCCGAATACACCGGCCGCGTGTTCGAGCGGTCCGGCGCGATCGGCGGGAAACCCCGCATCAAGAGTCGCCACCACCACTCTCCTGGCCGGCGCCAGATACGGCGTCGCGATCGGTCCATCGACCGGATCGTCCACCGCGTAGACCCGGTCGACATCGTCCATCCGGATACCGTACGCGTACTTCGACACGAGCGAAGTGAGGCCGCCACCCAGGCTCGCCGACACCGACTCCCATCGCAGGACTACCGACGCGCCGTCGACCAGCTCGTGTAGCAGGTGCTCGGACGGGTCGGAGAGTCTGAACCGGCCGAACCACGTGCTGACTACCGGCATCCGCAGCGACGGCTGTTCGTAGCCGAATCCGACGCCAAGCGTCTCGGGCACAACGTCCACCGCACTCCCGTCGAAACCGTCAGGCGAGTGACGCGCAGTAACTGTCGTAGCGGCCAGGACCGACGATGTTCCGCTGTTCCACCGGGCCGACACCGCAGCCGTCGCCGTGTTGATCACGAGCGTCTGCACCGCGTGGTCACCCGAGTCTGACACCCATGAAGGAGAAAGGATCCCGCGCGAGCCGAATCTGCCAGGATCGACCCCAACGAGCGAGTCCAGACGCCCGATCGAAAACTCGGACGAGAGCACGATCGACCCGTCGACAAGAAGCGGCGTCGCACGCGCAGCGGGCAGTCCCGGCCACAAGCCGGCAGCGATCGCGAACACCGTAATGAGTCGACGCGTCATCGGGCGAGCCCCTGCGAACGCGCACGCGCGAACTCGAAGTAGGCCCGGATCGCGTCAACCGCCTCGGCGCCGGTCGGCACCGTACCCGGTCGCCAGTCGGGTGGAATGAGCCCGCGTGATCGCACGAGCGAGAAGGCGGTCAGGCGACCCGGCGCGATCGCGTACCAGAACCCGGGGGAGGTCTCCTCGATCGAAACGAGCATCAGCGCGAGTGTTCCAGCGCTGACCGGTTGTCCACCCGACCCGCCTGCGCGGGGGAATCGCCCCGGCACGTGCGGCGACGCGTCGGCGATGGTGGCACCGGGGGGGAGCGTGCCGGCGACGCTCAGGACCAGCCAGCTGGCCTGCTCATGGGTAAGCGAAGCCGCGTCGGCTATGTCGGCGAACACTGACGCGTATTGCGCCCACAGAGAAACCGAGCACAGGAGAATCGCGGCGACCAGAAAGGCACGTCCGGGCATGCGACCATTGTATAGCTGATTGACACGATAGACAATTACATTCATGACTTGATAAGACACATTAAGCGAGGAGGCGCCGATGTCCGACCAGCACGATCCGATGCCGCAGCTCGACGCGGAGTCCGGGTTTTCGGAGGAGGAGCGGTCCGAAATACGCCGCTATATCGATTCGATCGCCTCGACGAACCGGATCGAAGCCGACCGGGCCAGGTTTGACCGCAAGACGGCGCGACCGGGTCTTGCAATCCCGCTCGTCGTGAACATATCTGCAGTAGTGGGCGTGCTCCTTGCGATCGTGATCCTGCGCGCGGCGTTTGTCCGCGACGAACGGAGTGTCCAGCAGGACGCAGTGCAATTCGCGAGCATCGAAGGACGCCTGATCCGTGAGTTGCAGGCCGAAAGCCAGGCGCTGCTGATGTCCAAAGAACAGGAGATCGAGCAGGTTCGCGGCCAGCTCCTGTCGCTCGAACGCGAGCAGGCATTGCTCGAGACCGAGTTCGCCGGCCGCATCGCCGAACGCGAACTCGAGCTTCGGCAGCAGATCGAAGCGGAGATCGCAAGCGAACGCGCCAGGCTGATCGCCGAGGGGCTCAACAGCGAACAGATCGACCGCCTGATGCAGGAGTTCGAAGCCGAGCGCGAGGCGTACTACCAGCGGCAGATCGCACTCTTCCGCGGTGAGCTCGAGCGCGAACGATCGGCGCTCGAAGCCGACATCGCCCGACTGCGTAACGAGTACCAGCGCCGCCTGACCGAACTCCAGGCCGAGCGCGACTCGCTGTTCGCCGAGTTCCGTCAGAGAGAGGACGATCTTCGAGTCCAACTCGAGCAACGCACACGGGTCCTCGAAATCGCGCGCGTAGAGGCGACCGCAGGGCTTGAAGCCGCGCAGCGGGAGCTCGTGCAGCGAGAACGCGACACCCGCGAGGTTGAGTCCGTTCAGCGCCAGATCGTCGGACAGTTCGAAGCGATCCAGGCGGCGGTCACCGCCGGTTCACCGGGGGTTGCGGTCGACCGGATCGATGCGCTGATCGCGTACCTGAACGATGATCAAGTCGTTCGACTCGAACCGCTCGCGCGCAGGAGGGAGATGGACCTCTTCGTGCTCCGTCAGCTACGGACCACGATCGCGCAGTCGATCGCAGCGGCCGATGTCGGATCGGTCACGCAGGAGCTGCGACTGATCAGCCAGATTCGCCGGTTGAGCGGCGAAGCCGATGATGCCGCGGATCCTGCCGTCGCGCGCGAACGGCTCGACGGGCTGCTACGTACGCTGCCCGAGGTCGCCCGCGCGCACGATCGAGTGGTTCGGCAGGTGCGGGACGACGCGGTCGACGAGATCCGCCAGACCGAACGAACGCTCCTTGCCACCAGCACGAACGACGCGACGACGCTCGCCGCCGCGGGAGCGTACAGCCAGGCACTCGACGTCTACGTCAGCGCGCTCCAGGCGCTTCCCGCGGTCGCCCCCGACCTTGACCGTCTGGTGGCCGATCTGTTACGAGTCGGCTACGCGATGAGCGAGTACGTGATCGACGGCACCCGGCCTGCCGAAGTCGCGGCAATCGCCGCGCGCGCCGCGCTCGACATACAGGCCGAGCGGCGGCAACTCGAGCAGCGGATCGCCGACGCGATCGACGCGGCGGTTCGCGCGCGCGAAGCTCAGCTTGGAGTCGAGATAGCGGACCTCAACGCCCGGATCGCGGCGCTTCGTGGCGAGTCTCCGGACACCGCCGGCTTTGTCGCGCTGCCCGATGAGGAGTACGAGCGCCTTACGACGGTCGAGCGCCAAGCGGCGGCCGAACGCGAGCGGCTCACCGAGGAACTGAGGCGAACGAGCGCGGCGCTCGCGACTACCGAGCGCGACCGCGCGTCGCTACTGATCCAGCGCGACCGGCTCATCGACGAGCGCAGCGCGCTTCGCGCGCGGTATACCGAGTTCGCATCGGCCCAGCAGAGCGCGATCGCCCGCGGTGACTCGGTGGGTATCGCGAACGCGCGCGACGCGTTCTTTCTGAGCTCGGAGCTCGATCTGTTCCTGCCGGGACTCAGCGCCCTGATCGACCAGTACGACCAGCAGTTCGCCGCCGACCAGAGCGCAATCGGACTGAGCGCGTTCGAGGTGAACGAGGTGATCGAGGAGCTCACGGTTCCGCTGACCGCGGCGCAAAGGAGAGCACTGCTCGACAACGCGATCGACACGGCGCTCGACGACGGGAACGATACACTCGCGCGCTTCCTGGCGCTGCTCGCGGATCTTGTGGCGGTGATTTCGGCTCGCTGACGTCGGGGGCACCCGCGTCAGAAGGCTTCTCAGAAAAGGATGCGGATTCCGGCGTACAGATCACGAAGGTCGAGTACCCCGCCGGCCACCGCGAAGAGCCCGGGCACGCTGCCCCCCGGAAACGCGTTCCACGGAAACGATCGCTCCAGAAAGCCGGTCGGGTCGTCGGTCAGCGCGAGCGTTGGCCGGTAGTCGGCGAACAGGCGCAGCGACCGAAGCACCGGCTCCGTTGTCCACGGCGCGATCTCTATGCCCGCCGACAGATGGAGTCCGCCGTACGACGAATCGGACTCAAGACCGAGCGGGTCGTGGCGAAACCGGACGAATCCTCCAGCCGCGACGACGTATCGCAGAAACTGGTCCACGCCGCCGATCACGGTGCCTCCGTCGAACGACAGCACGCTCAGCTTCGATCGGCCGATCGACACGAGCGGTTGATTCGGCACGAAGTTCACACCCAGCAACTGAGTAGTCACTCCGCCACGCACGAACCAGCGTCCGGGGACCAAGTGGTAGCGAACCTGCGCTCCGGGAAACTGGAAACTGCTCGCGTGCAGGTCGATCGCGAACCGGTAGACCGGCAGCTGGACCAGGTCGAGCACAACCGCTTCGTCGGAAAGGTAGAGCGCGCGGGTCACCGGGACGAAACCCGGCGCAACCGCGCTCACCGCGTAGGTCGCCGGGGTCGGCAGCACGAGCTCAAGCCGCCCGCCCGAGCCGATCCGGTAGGGACCGCCGGGGAGACCGGAGAGAGCCGTGCCGGGCCGACCGACGATCACGACGTCACCGGCGTCCACGATAGGCTCAAACCCTGCGCCAATCGCGTCGGAGAACGGCTGCCAGAAGCCACGGGTCAGCGTTCGCTGCGTAACCGGAAAGCCGGGCCTGACGGTCTGTTCGGAGACGACGCGCTGGAGCACCATGTCGTAAAGCTCACCGCGCACGGTCAGATCCACGAGTCCGCCCGCGACGTAGACGTTCAGCCACGAGTCGGCATCGACTCGCCGCGCAAGCTCCTCGCGTCCCTCCTGCGTACGCGGAACCTCCAGGTCGGGCGATTCGACAACGACGACCGCGTCGTTCGAACCCGCCACCGTCGTCAGAATACTGTTGTAAAGCAGGAACGCGTCGAACGTGCTCATCGATCCGGGTTCCACCTCAAAGAGGTAGATCAATCGCCGTGGTCGCGCGAACGATTCGATGCCCAGCGCGTCCGCGGTCTGCGCACCGGCGCTCGGCACGCAGAGCGCCGTAAGACTGGCGATCAGCACTGCGACGCTCAGAATCGTCCGCGCGGCACCCGCGCGAAGGTTCGCGCTCACCACCACTTCAGAACCCTCGTCAATGTCGCCGCGTCCGCATCGAAGCGGTAGAACTGCTCGCCTTCGGCGTCGAACGCGTAACGCCGGGTGAACGACGTATCGCCGGTCACCCGCGCTACAAGCGCACCGCTCCAGTCGTACCGCGCGAACCAGCCGTCGCGGTGGAGCAGGAAGAAGCCGTCCGCGTCGGCCCGGCCCTGTGGGCGATCGGTCGCGATCGAAAAGTCGATCCGGTACTCGTCGCCCAGAAGCGCATCGACGTCGCCTGCAAGGATCGCCGCAAGCGGCGCCTGCGCACCAACGACGCGCCGTTCGGCCGGCTGCGACAGCAGGAACCGGACCGACTCACCAACGCGCGCGATCCCCAGCAGCTGATACCCGAGCTGACGTTGCTCGGGATCGGCGGACCGTGTCGTACCGTCGGCGACGATGTTCACCTGCTCGGCCAGGCCCGGATCCAACGCCCATGCATCAAAGTAGGTTCGCAGCTCCAGATGGAACGCGCTGAACGCACCGCTCGGCAGCGCGAAGTGGTGCGTGCGCGGCGGAGGGCCCGGGTCGGTCATCACGAAGCCTTCCAGTCCGGGTCGGGGATCGAGCTTGAACACGAAGTCGTACGTCGCCGGATCGTAGATCGAGTAGCCGACCAGGAGGTCGTCGGTGTGTCCGTACCCGTACGGAGCCGACAGGAAGTCGATCGTCGTGTCGGGCAGAATCCGTCCGCGTTCGACAAGGTCGGTGTCGAACACGACGATCTGTCCGCGGTACGCGAAGTCATCGGGATCGGTCGGTGGTTCGACCTTCAGGAGAAGCCGTCGATCGTCACCGGAACCGACCATCATCAGGTCGAACCGGACCCCGGGATCACCGATCGAATCGCCCAGGATCGACGCCAGGTCGACGTGCTCGACCTGCACAACGCGATCGAGAAATCCAGGAAACGGAGACGCGAAGTAGTCGCATCCAGCGAACAGGAACGCCCCGGCAGCGACCACCAGCACTGATCCCAACCGAATGAGCCTCACCATGTTCGAACGACTCCCAGCGTGGCCAGCGGCACCGGCACCGGAAGACTGGTCACCGGCGGCGAGATCCATCGCCTTCCGAGCAGATTGCTTCGGGTAAAGCCCAGGCTGTAGTCGACGTCCGCGCGGACGAATGGCTTCCACCGGCCGAAGCCCGCTTCGACCCCGACCGACACTCCGACGTAGACGTCCGAATAGAGCTCGTCGTCGGTCAGCCGCCGATCGATCGGCGCGAGGTCGGTCACGATGACACCACCGCCGGCCTCCGCAAAGGGACGGATCCGTAGATCGGGCGACAGCGGCGAAAGCCCCAGCGTGAGCCGCGACCGGTAGAACCGGACGGCTCTGACGTCGGGCTGCGGCTGAATGGAGCGGTAGTGCTCGAAGCCGACGTAGAACCGGTCCGGCGCGGGATAGAGACGCAGCCCCACCCCCGCCCCCGGAAGAAAGGAGGATGTCACAAAAAGGCTCAAGCCGACCGTTCCGGCCGGTGTCAGACTCGGCAGCGTCGTCTCGATCCGCCTGCCGTCGAGCACCACGTCGACAGTCCGTTCGTGGTATCCATGCTTGCTGAGCGTGATCGGGACGGTCGATCCGACCGGAAAGGGAGAGTACGGGACGAAGATCCGGCCCGCGCGGACCGTTCCGATCTCGAGCGCCGCGAACCGTACGCGCACCCCGTCCTGCGGACCGTAGACGAAAATCCGCTCAACCCTGTCTGCCGGCATCCCGCGTCGTAGCGTCTCCCGGTCACGCTCCCACCGGTCGAGCGATGGGCGAAGGTCGTCGATCGCCGCGTCCACGCTCGTCGATATTGTAAGCCCCGCGCGTTGGCGACTGAGCACGCCTCCGACGACGATGCCGGCGACCGGATCGGTCAGCACGAACTGCACGACGACCGCGTCGCCGTCGAGCCGGTAGAACGCCGCGACTATTACGTCGAGACCGTCGGGAATCTCGCCGACGGCGACCGACGAGACGCGGGGTTCCGATGCGTCACCGCGATCGTGCGCCGCCGGCCCAAGGTCGACAAGCTGGTATCCGCGCGCAACCAGCTCGGCGGTCAGTCTTCGGACCAGAAGCGCGGATACCGTCGGTTGAGGCTCGTCGGTCAGGTCGCGGCTGACCACGGCAACGGTCTGTCCGTAGAGACCGGCGTGCATGGAGAGCCACACGACGATGGCGACTCGAGCGATCCAGGCTCGGGTACTCACTTCGTCTCCATCACCTCGACGCCATCCCACGCGTCGGGCGGCGCCGTGGTCCTGTATGCGCGACACTCATCCGCACGCGCATCGGCGAGTGGATCCCCGCCAAGCAACCGCGACGCTTCGACGAATCGCGTCCGCGCCGCCGCGAAGTCGCGCGCGTAGAACAGCGCCATCGCATCGTTATGCGCGTCGTACCCGGCGCGATGATCCGGCGAAAGATCACGCGCAGCGGTATAGATCGCGAGTCCCCCAAGACGGCCCTTCACCGCGACCTTCCCGACAAGTCGCGTCGGAACCTCGCGAGCAGCCTGCTCGACAAGCGCCTCGCTGAACAGGACAGCCTGTCCAAACCGCTTCGTCAGTCCCTCAAGACGCGACGCAACGTTCACGCGGTCTCCGATCACGGTGTAGTCCATCTTCCGGTCGGTGCCGATGTTTCCAACGGTGACTTCGCCATAGTCGATACCGACGCCGATCTTGAACTCGGGTTCACCGATCCGTCGCTGTTCGGCGTTGAACGGCTCGACCGCGGCGACCATATCGAGTCCGGCCAGCACCGCCCCGAGCGCGTCGTGCTCGTGCGCGACTGGCGCACCGAAGATCGCCATGATCGCGTCACCGATGTACTTGTCGATAACTCCCCCGCGATCGAGGATCGTGTCGACCATGACCGAGAAGTAACGATTGAGCGCGCCGACGAGCCGGTCGGGCGCCATCGCCTCCGAGATCGTCGTGAAGCCGCGGATATCGGAGAAGAGCACCGCGATCTGTCGGTTCTCACCGACGAGCATCGACTCGGGATGCTCGAAGAAGCGATCGATCAGCTCCTGCGGGACGTACTTCTGAAAGATCTGCCGGATGCGCTGCTCGCGCTTCTGCGACAGCACCGCCTCGTACGCGTGACGCTTGATCTGCCCCTGCGCCTTCTCCAGCTCGGAGGTCATCACGTTGAAGGTGTGCGACAGTTCGCCTATCTCATCGTTGAAAAAGACAGGTACGCGCGCGCCAAGGTCGCTCGTCGCGATGATCTCCCTCATCGCAACGACGACCCGCTGCAGCGGCCGCATTAGATACCGCACGACGACGAAGACCAGGAGCACGGCCATCGCCGAACCGATCACGACCAGCCATATCGTCTGCGCGACGATACGGTCGACATCGCTGTAGAAGGCCGAGCGCAGCTCGGTGACGAAGAAACTCCAACCGAATGGCTCGAACGAAAACGCGGTGACGACGCGCTCATCGTCGCCGAAACGCACCGATCGCAGCACGCGGATCTCCGCGGCGGCGATGTCGAGCAACTCTGCGGCGACCTCCGCCGGAAGCTCGAACTCGGCAGACGCGAGCACCTGCGCTCCGGACGCGTCGACCGCGAAGATCAGCTCGGAGTCGCTCCGGATGATGCTCCGCGCAAATACCTCGATCCCGGCCTGCGCCGCACGGACCATTTCCTCACGACCGGCAAGGTCGTTTTCGACGAGGATCCGCCACTGCCCGTCGACGTACTTTTCGAGCTCGGTCGCCTTGAACTCGAAGAACTCGACCGCGATCCGCGTGATCGCGTTTGTCGCGATGAAGCTCGCGGAGAGCCCGCCGATCAGGAGCGCTACGATCAGAAGCGGGAGCACGACGCTGACGATCTTGGCACGTATAGTCACTTTTACCCCGGCTGATCATACTACGTCGCGATGATCGCGACAATAAACCTAAGCTAATGTATCATGATTTGTATCGCATCTGCCCTGTCGTGCTATATTCTGAGTGAATACATCATAGTGAATGCGATTCGGGGATCGCGACGTGGAGGTCGGCATGGCGAGAGGACTTAAGAAGCTACTGATCTCGTGGGCCGTGCTCGTGATCACGCTCGTCGGGTGTCCGCTGCCGTTCGAGTTCACTCCATCGAACTCCACCGCGGGTTCGGGATCGATCGGCGATCCGGCCAATCCGTCGATCACCGCGGCACCCGTGCTGGTCGTCAATGAGGTCACCTCAGGCCAGCGGATCGATTCGACGTCAACCACCATCGTGAGCCCACGCGATGTCACGATCGGTTTCTCGTCCGACACTCGCGGAGCGCGATTCTTCTACACTATCGACGGCTCGAACCCGGTTCCGGGGCAGCCGGCCACCAGACGCTACCCCGACGACGGACCTGCGGTCTACGCTGGCGACGGGGCCGGGGGCACGATCAAGTCGATCGCGATCGCACCGAGCATGTACCCGAGTGTCGTAACGACGCGCACCGTCACCGTGGACTACCTGACCGTCGCAGCGCCGGTGTTCAGCCCTCCTCCCGGGAACTACCAGAACGACCAGACGATTACGATCGCCTCCTCGACTCCGGGCACGACGATCTGGTACCGGATCGTTGACGGAACCGGCGGCGCCCCGACCCCCATCCCTGGGGACGGGCTGGCGGTCGAGTACACCGCACCGATTACGATCGCCGGGCACGCCACCGCGAAGAGCATCGCCGCGATCGCGGTGAGATCGGAGATGCGTGACAGCGCGGTCGCTAACGCGCTCTACACGATCGGCTACGGCGAACAGACCCAGGCGCCGGTGTTCTCGCTACGCAACGGTTATCAGGGAGTCGGCACCCAACTATCGATGGTGACCTCCACCGACGGCGCTACGATCTACTACACGTACACCGACGACGGGTCGCTTCCGTCGACTCCCGTGCCCGGCGGCGGCAACACATTCGCGTATACCGGACCGATCACCCTGACCGGCCTGGACACGCAGCATCGATTCGTGGCAATCGCAGTCGCTCCGGCGCGTATGGACAGCGATCCGGTCTCTGCGACGTTCACGACCGTCCCGAGGATACTGGTGACCTCCGCCTCGGATGGTTTTCAGGGGTACACTCCGACGACGCTGCGCATCGCGCTGCTCGCGGTCAATAGTCCGGGCCAGGAGTTCGGGGACGCATTCGTCCCGGCCGGGACCACGGTCAGCGTGATCGAGTTTGCCCAGTCGCTCGGCAACTCGTTCACGATCCAGCTCAACCCGCACTCGGAACCGCTTCCTGTCACGCGTAGCGTTGTGATCTCTGGAGACCCGCACAATCCGGGCAGAGTGACGATCTCCGGCGGTAACGCGACCCGGATCTTCGGTGTCACCGGCGGTGACGTGACGATCCGCGACGTGACGCTCGAAGCCGGACGCGCGCAGGCTCACGACGGCATCGGCGGCGCTCCGGATTCGAGCGGCGGTGGCGGTGGCGGCGGCGTTGGCGGCGCGATCTACGTTCGCGGGTCCACGACCTCGCTCACGATCGTGAACTCGATCCTGCGTCAGAACTCGGCGATCGGCGGTGCCGGTGGAGCCGGCGGGCAGGTCAACGCAGGCCAGTTTTTCGCGAGCGGTTCGGACGGCGGAGACGGGATCGGTGTTGGGGGCTTCCCGACCGGCGGAGGAGCCGGAGGAGTCGCCACCGGATTCGACACCGGATCGCCGGGCGGCAACGGTGGATGGCTCGGTGGCGGAGGCGCCGGCGCGAGCCTCTCTTCGAATCCCCGCGTCGGCGGTGACGGCGGGTTCGCCGGCGGTGGCGGTGGCGGCGGCGCGCGTAGAAGCGGCGACAACGGCGCGTTGGGAGGAGCCGGGGGAGCGTTCGGCGGAGCCGGCGGACGGGGCAACTCAAGTGGCACAGCCGGCGGAGGCGGTGGCGCGGGGCTTGGCGGAGCGATCTTCGTGGAAAGCGGCGCGCTCATCCTGATCGACACCGAGTTTGTCGCGAACACGGCCGTGGGAGGCAGCGGCGGATCATCGTTGTTTGGGCCACCTCACGGCCAGCCGGGGCAGGGTCGCGGCGGCGCGGTCTTCCTGCACACAGGCACGACGAGCTTCTCGGCCGACAACGTCGTGTTCACCAATAACGCCGTCGCGTCGGGTGGTGGCCCGCCCCTCCCCGAGGACGTCTACGATAGCCGCTAAGAAGTGTCACCGACCCTGCAGGTCAGCGTAGCTCATATCGCGTTTTGCGTACTGGGTGACGACCGGCCCGCTGCGCTCCCGATCGCCCTTCCACC
>RECL01000284.1 GCA_007694025.1 Spirochaetaceae bacterium | reverse complement strand
CCGAGGCGGCCCGACCGCGGGACGCGTCGGGCCGCTTGGCGCCCGGCGACTACTCCAGATCGAACCGATCCAGGTTCATGACCTTTGTCCACGCGGCGACGAAGTCGCCAACGAATCGCTCCTTCGCGTCCTCGCACGCGTAAACCTCTGCGACCGCCCGCAGCTGCGAGTTCGATCCGAACACCAGATCGACCCGAGTACCGGTCCATTTCAGATCACCGGTCGCGCGGTCGCGTCCTTCAAAGAGCGACTCGGACTCGTCGGTCGGCTTCCATTCGGTCTTCATGTCGAGCAGATTGACAAAGAAGTCGTTGGTCAGGGTACCTGGTCGGTCGGTGAACACGCCGTGCGTCGATCTCCCCGTGTTCGCGGCGAGCGCTCGAAGACCGCCGACGAGCACCGTCATCTCCGGCGCGGTCAGCGTCAGCAGATGCGCACGGTCCAGAAGGAGCTCCTCCGCCGGCCGGTCGTGCGACTTCCCGACGTAGTTACGGAAGCCGTCGGCCGTGGGCTCGAGCGGCTTGAACGCGTCCACGTCGGTCCACTCCTGCGTCGTGTCGGTCCGCCCGGGAGCAAACGGCACCGTGACGCTGTAGCCGGCGTCCCTCGCCGCCTTCTCCACCGCCGCGCACCCGCCAAGCACGATCAGGTCGGCGATCGACACGCGCTTACCGCCCGATTGCGCGTCGTTGAACTGATCGCGTAACTTCTCCAGAGCGACCAGGACCTTCGCGAGCTCCTCGGGTTCGTTGACCGCCCACCCCTTCTGCGGCGCAAGCCTGATTCGTGCTCCGTTCGCGCCGCCGCGCTTGTCGGTGCCACGGAAGGTCGACGCAGATGCCCATGCCGTGAGAACGAGTCGGGAGAGGGTCAGACCCGAGTCCAGGATCTTCGCCTTGAGCGCTGCGACGTCGTCCGAGTCGATCAGTGGGTGGTCGACCTTCGGAACCGGGTCCTGCCAGATCAGCTGTTCGCTCGGCACCTCGGGGCCCAGATACCGTGCAATCGGCCCCATGTCGCGATGGGTCAGCTTGAACCACGCGCGCGCGAACGCATCGGCGAGTTCGGAAGGGTTCTCGTGGAAGCGTTTCGCGATCGGCCCGTAGATCGGGTCGACCTTCAGCGACAGATCGGTCGTGAGCATCATCGGTGGATGCCTCTTTGACGGATCGTGCGCGTCGGGGACCGCCGTGGCGGCAGCACCGTCTTTCGGCGTCCACTGGTACTTGCCGCCCGGCCCCTTGATCAGCTCCCACTCGTAGTCGAACAGGTTATCCAGGAAGCCGTTATCCCACCGGACCGGGTGCGAAGTCCACGCACCCTCGATCCCGCTCGTGATCGTATCGGAGCCCTTGCCCGTCCCGAATGAGTTGGCCCACCCGAGTCCCTGCTCGGCAATAGTGGCGCCCTCCGGTGCCGGGCCCAGGTGCGAGTCGGGCGCGGCGCCGTGCGCCTTCCCGAACGTGTGACCACCGGCAATCAGCGCGACGGTCTCTTCGTCGTTCATCGCCATGCGCGCGAAGGTCTGCCGGATGAAGTGGGCGGCCGCAACCGGATCGGGCTTACCGTCGGGGCCCTCCGGGTTCACGTAGATGAGCCCCATGTGGTCGGCCGCGAGCGGACCGGTGAGCTTCCCGTCGTCGGCGTGGCGTTCGTTCGCAAGCCACTCCGACTCTGGCCCCCAGTAGGCGTCCACTTCGGGCTCCCAGACGTCCTCGCGGCCACCCGCGAACCCGAACGTCTTGAACCCCATCGATTCAAGCGCAACATTGCCGGCCAGGATCATCAGATCGGACCAGGAGATCTTCCGGCCGTACTTCCGCTTGATCGGCCAGAGCAGCCGGCGCGCCCGGTCAAGGTTCCCGTTGTCGGGCCAGCTGTTCAGCGGCGCGAAGCGCTGCGAACCCGATGAGGCGCCGCCACGGCCATCGGCGACTCGGTACGTACCGGCGCTGTGCCACGCCATCCGAACGAACAGCCCTCCGTAGTGCCCGTAGTCGGCGGGCCACCACTCCTGCGAATCGGTCATCAGCGCGCTGAGATCGCGTTTCACCGCGTCCAGATCGAGCGACTGGAACTCCTTCGCGTAGTCATAGGCTTCGCCCATCGGGTCGACGAGCGGAGAGTTCTGGTTCAGCATTCGCAGATTGAGCTGCTCGGGCCACCAGGTCGGGTTGGACTGGACCCCGGCCGCCGTGTGCCGGTGGCTCGCGTGGGTAACTGGGCATCTTCCTTCGCCTGACATGTACCACCTCCGGATCAGAGCGGAGGCGGAGCCACAATCACAAGTGGCTCCGCTCCTTTTCTGATTTGATTACACAATACTACTGCTTTCAAGGTGAATCGTGCAATCATCGATTACCGGGCGAAGGCACCCGTAGATGCGCTTCAGCAGGTGCGATCGAACGCGTCCAGGTAGAGCTGCTTGATCTCCTCTACCAGCGGGTAGCGCGGGTTCGCTCCCGTGCACTGGTCGTCGAATGCCTCAAGCGCCATCGCATCGACCGCCGCTTCGAACTCAGACCGGTCAAGACCGTACTCCCTCAGACTGGTCGGAATCTCGCAGATCCTCTTCAGTTCCTCGATTTTGCCGATCAGCCGCTCGACCTGCTCGTCCTCGGTCGTGCCGCCCAGCCCCAGGTAGCCGGCGATCTGGGCGTAGCGCTCTTTGGCCATCGGGTGCGTGTACATCGCGAAGGTGCCCTGCTTGGTCGGCGCGTCGGTCGCGTTGAACCTGATAACGTGGCTGAGCAGCATCGCGTTTGCGCACCCGTGCGGCACGTGGAAACGCGCGCCCAGTTTGTGCGCAAGCGAGTGGCAGATCCCCAGGAACGCGTTCGCAAAAGCCATCCCGGCTATCGTGCCCGCGTTGTGCATCTTCTCGCGTGCCTTGAGATCGGTGTCTCCGTGCAGGTAAGCCGCCGGCAGATTGTCGACCACGAGCTTGATCGCCTGGAGCGCCATCGGACTTGTGTATTCGTTGGCAACGACCGACACGTACGCTTCAATCGCGTGGGTCAGTGCATCGAGCCCGCTCCACGCGGTCAGCTTCGGGGGCATGCTCGTCACCAGATCGCTGTCAACGATCGCGATATTCGGGGTCAGCGCGTAGTCGGCCAGAGGATGCTTCATTCCGTCGTCGTCGGTGATGACCGCGAACGGGGTTACCTCGGCACCGGTCCCGCTGGTGGTCGGGATCGCCACCATGATCGCCTTCCTGCCGAGCTGGGGATAGTCGTAGATCCTTTTTTGGATATCCATGAACCGCATCGCGAGCCCTTCGAAGGACGCCGCTGGATCCTCGTAGAGCAGCCACATAATCTTGGCCGCGTCGATCGGCGATCCACCACCGAGCGATACGATCACGTCGGGCTGGAACTCTTCCATCACCGAAAGGCCCTGCCTGATGTTGCTCAACGTGGGATTCGGATCAACGTCGGCGAACACGCGGCTGCGCACTCCGATCTCGTCGAGGACCCGAGTCACCTTGTCTGCGTAGCCAAGGTCGTAGAGCGGCCGATCGGTCACGATGACCGCGCGCTTCTTGCCCTGCAGCTCACGCAGCGCCGGCGCCATCGAGCCGCGCTTGAAGTAGACCTTCGGCGGCACCTGGAACCAGAGCATGTTCTCGCGCTTTTCGGCGACCGTCTTTATGTTCAACAGCTGCTTCACCCCTACGTTTTCGCTCACCGAGTTTCCTCCCCAGCTCCCGCACCCGAGCGTGAGCGACGGTGCAAGCTTGAAGTTGTACAGGTCGCCGATCGCGCCGTGGCTTGCCGGGCTGTTGACCAGGATTCGACCCGTCTTCATTTTCTGGCCGAACAGCGCGATCCGCTCACGATTGCTCTCGTCGGTGTAGAGCGAGCTGGTGTGGCCGAGTCCTCCGAACGCAACGAGCTCGACGGCACGGTCTACTGCAGCCGCGTAGTCTGCGGCGCGGTAGAGCGCGAGGATCGGGGAGAGCTTCTCGTTCGACAGCGGCTCATCGTGACCGACGGCATCGCACTCGGCGATCAGCACCTTGGTGTGCGGGTCGACCCCGAAGCCGGCGTTCATCGCGATCGTGAACGCGCTCTGCCCGACCACCTCTCCGTTGAGTTTTCCGTTCGGGAACGCGTAGTCAGAGAGCCTGGCCTTCTCCGCCGGACTCACGATGTAGGCCCCGCGCTTGACGAACTCGGCCCTGACCGCGTCGTAGATCTCATCGACGGCGATCACCGACTGCTCGGACGCGCAGATCATCCCGTTGTCGAAGGTCTTGCTCATCAGGACACTGGAGATCGCCATCGGAAGCTGAACCGTTTCATCGATGACCGCCGGCGTGTTGCCTGCACCAACTCCGATCGCGGGCTTGCCAGAGCTGTACGCGGCCTTGACCATACCGGGGCCGCCGGTGGCAAGGATCAGGCTGGTCAGTTCGTGGCGCATCAGCGTGTTCGTTGCCTCGATGCTCGGCTCCTCGATCCAGCCGATGATGTCCGACGGCGCGCCTGCGGCAACGGCGGCGTCGAGTACGACGCGAGCAGCCGCGATCGTGGAACGCCGTGCGCGCGGGTGCGGCGACAGTACGATTCCGTTGCGGGTCTTCAGCGCGAGCAGCGTCTTGAAGATCGCGGTCGACGTTGGATTGGTGGTTGGGATGACCGCGGCGATCACGCCGAGCGGTTCGAGTATCCGGGTGATCCCGTTGGTGTCGTCGTGCTCGACGACTCCGCAGGTCGGGGTGTTCTTGTAGGTGTTGTACACGTACTCGGCTGCGAAGTGATTCTTGATCACCTTGTCCTCGAGCACCCCCATTCCGGTCTCCTCGATCGTCATCTGCGCGAGCGGAATGCGTTGCAGGGCGGCAGCCATGGCCGCCTTCCGGAAGATGCCATCAACCTGCTCCTGCGAGAAGTCGGCGTACTGCGCCTGCGCAGCCGCGACCCGACGAATAACCCGATCGCATGCCTCAGCGGCGGTCGCTTGCGGCGCGCTTCGTTCTGCTGTTCTGGCCATACCTGCCTCCCTCTCCGCCCGGATCAACCCGCGGCGGCGTTTCATACCTTAAATTATCGATAACTAATTATCGATACGGTGACGAGAAAATACCCGATCCACTCCGAAGAGTCAATCGGGTATCGGTATTTTTTTATCGTTTTTG
>RECL01000289.1 GCA_007694025.1 Spirochaetaceae bacterium | reverse complement strand
CAAGAGCGTATCGATCGGGCGGATCGAGCGGTTCGTCGCCGACTGGGGCGCCGGTTTGCACGGGCTATCCGACGGTGCGCTCGCCGACCCGAACCCGACCCCACCGAGCGCCCTCCGGGCCGTCGACGCGGCCGCACCTGGGCAACCGGCCGCGGCCGCCGAAGCGCCGACCGTCAAGCCGTCCACGGGCAGGAAGGTCGCGGTGATCGGAAGCGGACCGGCATCGATCACGGTGGCCGCCGACGTGCGCCGGGAGGGGCACGAGGTGACGATCTTCGAGGCGTTCCATAAGCCCGGCGGCGTGATGATCTACGGGATCCCCGAATTCCGCCTGCCGAAGCGAATCGTGGAGGACGAGCTTCGGACGCTCGAAGCGATGGGGGTGGAGATCAGGACCAACTTCCTGGTCGGACAGACGCGGAAGCTGCGCGACCTTCTGGACAAGGACGGCTACGACGCGGCCTTCATCGGAACCGGCGCGGGCCTGCCCCGCTTCATGCGCATCGAAGGCGAGAACCTGGTCGGCGTATTTGCGGCGAACGAGTTCCTGACGCGCAGTAACCTGATGAAGGCGTACGACAGCGACAAGGCGCACACGCCGATCTATCAGCCGAAGCGCGTCGCGGTCCTTGGCGGCGGTAACGTCGCGATGGACGCAGCCCGAACGGCGATCCGGATCGGTGCCGAAGAGGTCTACGTGATCTACCGCCGCAGCCGCGTGGAAATGCCGGCGCGTGCAGAGGAGGTCGATCACGCCGAAGAAGAGGGCGTCCGGTTCATGCTGCTCAAGAGTCCGACACGGATCATTGGCGATGAGAACGACCGGGTCGTCGGGATCGAGATCCAGGAGTACGAGCTCGGAGAGCCCGATGAGTCGGGCCGGCGCCGCCCGGTACCGATTCCGGGAAGCGAAAGCGTCATCGATCTCGATACCGTGATCGTGTCGATCGGCAACGACTCGAACCCGTTGATCACGCGCACGACGCCGGAGCTCGAAGCCAACAAGTGGGGCAACATCGTCACCGATGAGCGAGGAAAGACCAGCATGGATCGAGTCTTCGCCGGTGGGGATATCGTGCTCGGCGCTGCCACTGTAATCCTTGCGATGGGCGAAGGCAGGAAGGCGGCGGCAGCGATCAACGAAATGCTGGCGATGTAGGGGTCAAAACGGCGGGTTATCGTCGCGGCAGGATACGGTGCAGCCCGCAGGAGCTGCAGCAGGGAAGACTTCGTGCGCCCCGGCCTGGCGGCTGGAGCGAGCGCTTCGTCTCAGTCGTCGTCTTCCTCGTCGTCTTCGTCTTCGTCGTCTTCCTGATCGGGGAGGAGTTCCTCAGGCACGCCACCAGGATGCAGATACTCAAGATAAGAGAGGTCCTGGGTTTCTTCTTCGCCCTCGCCGGGCGGCTTGTCTTGCTTTCGAGCGAGCTTCTCTTCGCGCTTCTTCTTCTTGGCGAGTTCCCGGCGACGCTTGTCGCCACGGTATACGTTACGAGCCATCAGCCCTCCTTCGGTCAGAAAAGAAAACGGCCCGGTCGAACCGGGCCGTTCATGCGGGCAAGGCTCAGTAGCGTCGGTCGTTATCGCGCGGTTGTCGCTCCCGGGCCTCATTGACCTTCAGCATCCGGCCTTCGTGCTCGGTGCCGTTCAGCGCCTGAATCGCGGCGGTCGCCGCATCCTGGTCAGCCATCTCGACGAAACCGAAGCCGCGTGAGCGTCCGGTCTCCCGGTCGGTGAGGACGGTAGCCGATACGACCTCGCCAAACTGCGAGAAGAGCGATCGGAGGCTCTCCTGTTCGGTTCGGTAGCTCAGGTTACCCACATACAGTTTGCTAGCCACTGCTAACTCCTTCGTCTCCACTCTCACGTGGAGATCCTTCTTTAATCAGCTCAGAGGTCATGAGGTTTTGCGTGGGCTCTCAGCAGTAGGCAGGTCAACCAGGCAAATCAATTCACACCATCAGCGCTGAGCTATAGTATGCGGTGAAAACACATTTTTGGCAAGAGGTATTTCGCGGCGCGATACATGCCGGCGCAGATACGTGGTTGCGCAACCACCGCGCACCGGTATAATGCCGCGCAAGGGGAACTGATGAAGAAGAGTGTACTCCGTCTGGCGCCGATCGCATTGCTCGTCGTCACACTGGCTGCCTGCGCTGGAACCGGGCCGGCTGTTTCCGTCGCCGACGCCGAACAGGCGCTCTACGCCGGTTTCGGAGCGACGATCGCCGCATCGATGTCGGCGGCGGTCGGCAGACCGCTACCGGGGGTCGATCTGAACCAGCAATCGGGAGCGCTGACGCTCCGCGAGTTCGACGTGACCGACTTTGAAACGATCTACCGGACCGTGTCGGGTACAGTTACCGCGTCGAGCGGTGCGTCGCGCGTCGATCTCACGCTGACCGGAGGGCCGGTCCAGTCGCTCCGGTTCGAACTCACTGCCGCCCAGATGCAGGATCCGGGCGGGTTCAGCACGTCGGTGCGGGTGAACCGACGCGCGATGGAGCTGACGATACCGTCGGAGTGGTTCCAGTAAAGGCTACCGGTTTCCGGCGAGTTTCGCGACCGCCCTCGGCACCGCATCGCGCGCGTGTTCTGGCGTTGTGAGCTCGGTCTGATAGTCAAACTGCCACGTAAACGCCTCCAGGTCGTCGATCACCGTAGCTGTGGAACGCTCGTGGAGCGCGATCAGATCGGTGAACCACTCGTCGAGCTGCGTCCCGCGCAGCACCTCGGGCGCCATCGGCACAAGATCCTGCAGATGGTGGAAGCAGAACCCGGTCGACTGCCGGAGCGTCTCCTTGAACTCGGGTTCGTCAGCGTAGAGCCGCACGACGGTGTACGTGAAGTTCAGCAGATTCGTGCGGATTCGTTCGCACATCAGGCAGTCGCGTTCCTGATCGGCAAGGCGACGGCAGAACTCGGCGGCCGATCGGGCCAGAGCCCGCCCACGCGATCGCGAAACGGCCGCAAGCTGTGACGCGACCCGCTTGTTCACCGAATCAAGATGGGTGGCCAGCGCGAGCGAGTAGCCGAGCTTCCCCTCGCCGTCGAGGAGCTTGTAGAGGTGGCGCGGACAGAAACCGTGTTCGTTCAGCCGGACGCGCATCTCCGGCGCCATGATCGAGTTACCCAGGAAGAAGGTCGTGTTGCGCTCCTCGCTCTGCCGCTCGAGGTAGCAGAGGACGCAGTGGGGGCGCGCCTGGTAGGCGTCCAGGACCGGGATCGTCTGTAGCTCGTATTTCATCGGAACTCCGTGGTCACCGCCGGAAATGTGAGATCGCCACCGCAGCGACCTCTTGCCACCGATCGGCGTGCATCGTAATCTTGGTTCACCGTGAGCTATCTTGAGCGCTTCGTCAATGCAACCGTCCGCGCGCTGTTCCGGCTTGTCTACATCATGGACATCGACGAGCTCCAGACGCTCCCGCCGCACGGGCCCGGCATCATCCTGACCAACCACACGTCGAATCTGGAAGGACCGGCGTACTACGTGTTCATGCAACCGCGGCCGACAACGGCGCTCGGCAAGATCGAGTTGTGGGGCAACGTGGCGACCAGGTTCTTCATGCGGTTGTGGGGAATCATCCCGGTTTCCAGGGGCAAGGCCGACACGCGCGCGATGCGCCGGTGCGTACGCGCGCTCGACCGCGGGCACTTCCTGGGCATGGCGCCCGAGGGGACGCGCAGCATAAGCGAATCGCTGCAGCGCGCGCACCCGGGGGTAGCGCTCCTTGCGACGATGCGACGCGTACCGGTCTACCCGATCGTCCACTGGGGTTTTCGAGGCGCCGGGGCCTGCCTCAGGCGGCTGCGACGGTCGAGGGTTGTGTTCCGCGCGGGCAGGCCGTTCTATGTGAAAGCCGCTGCCGATTCCGAGTCCCGGCCAAGCGCATCCGAGCTGCGCGCGATCACCGATGAAATGATGTACCAGATCGCGCATCTGTTACCCGAACAGATGCGGGGCCACTACAGCGACCTGAGCCGCGCCACGACCGACCATCTCGAGTTCATCGACCGGCCCCGCGCCGGTACGACGTAGACGCAAACCACGAATCAAGGGAGAACTCCGTGCCTACTATCACCCCAAAGCGCCCCTTACGTCTCATCCAGGTCGGCCTGGGTGGGTTCGGACGGAACTGGTACCAGACCAAGATCGCCCCGTTCACGCGTGTCGCGACAACCGGCTTCGTCGATTCGAGCGACGAGGCGATGCAGATTGCGCAGCGGACGCTCGGTATCGATCCGGCGGACTGCTTCGCTACGCTCGACGACGCGATGCGGGAGCGCGAATGCGACGCGGTCGTCATAACCGCGTCGCTGCCCGGCCACGTGCCAAACGCGCTCACCGCGCTACATGCCGGCAAGCACGTGCTGATGGAGAAGCCGTTTGCACCGTCGGTAGCCGAAGCGCGCGCGGTCGTGAGGGCTGCATCCGATGCCGAACGCACGCTGATGATCAGCCAGAACTACCGCTTCTTCCCCGCGCCGATACTCGCCGCGCGGATCGTGTCCGAGGAGCGGCTCGGCAGACTCGGTGTCGTCCACGTCGACTTCAGACGCGACCACGTCGCGTTCTCGGAGGGTCGCAAGCGCCACTATCAACTGCCGCACCCGCTCCTGGCCGATATGGCGATCCACCACTTCGACCTGATGCGGATGGTGGCAGCGACGGACGCGCGAAGAGTCCGGTGCCACTCCTTCCAGCCACCGTGGAGCCACTACAACGACGCGCCGGCGGCAGAGGCTGTGATTGAAATGGAGAGTGGGGTCGTCGTCACGTACCGTGGCAGCTGGGTGAGCCCGGGATCCGTCACCCCGTGGGCGGGTGAGTGGCATCTGGAGTTCGAGCGTGGCGAGGTCTGGTTTGCCAGCCGGGGCGACGACACTCCAGGCGCGGATGAGGTCTGGATACGACGGGTTGGCAAGGAGCCCAAACGACAGGCGCTGCCTGCGATGCGCTACGTAGATCGCAGCGGGTCGCTCAACGAGTTCGTCAACGCGATCCGCGACGGCCGCGAACCGGTATCCAGCGGCAACGCGAACATCGGAAGCATCGCTCTGACCTACGCGGCGATCGCCGCGACCGAATCGGGAGACTGGGAGTCGGTCGAGCGCTGAGTGCAGGGGTCGACGACGACGCGTCGTTACCGGATCACCCC
>RECL01000202.1 GCA_007694025.1 Spirochaetaceae bacterium | reverse complement strand
TGATCTATATCATCGTGCGCGGGTCGAGCAGGCGAGCGAGCTCGTCTTCGGGGATCAGGCCCGACTCGGTCACGACGTCGCGGATCGTCCGGTTCTGCTCGAACGCGGTGTGCGCGAGCTCGGCGGCCTTGTCGTAGCCGATGCGGGTCGCAAGCGGCGTTACCAGCGCCAGGCTCCATTCGATCCAGTACTCGCACCGCTTCGCGTCGACCGCGATTCCGTCCACGCACCGTGATGCGAACGCGGTGCAGCTTTCGGTCAGGAGCGACAGCGCGCTCAGGCTTTCGTACGCGATCAGCGGGTTCATCATGTTGAGTTCGAGCGGTCCGTTCTGGCCGGCGGTCGTGATCGACGCGACCTTCCCGATCGTGTGCGCCGCCACCTGGATCATCATCTCAGGGATGACCGGATTGACCTTGCCGGGCATGATCGAGCTCCCCGGCTGGAGCTCGGGCAGGACGATCTCCCCGAGTCCCGATCGCGGCCCGCTCGCGAGGAGCCGCAGATCGTTCGCGATCTTCATCAGGCCGACCGCGAGCGTGTTGAGCGCACCCGCGAGCTCCACCTGCGCGTCGCGCGTCGCGATCGCCTCGAACCGGCTGGCCGCCGGCCGGAACGCGATCCCGGTCTGCGTCGATATCCCGTCGATCGCCGTCGCCGCGAACTGCGGGTGCGCGTTCAGCCCTGTTCCGACCGCGGTTCCGCCGAGCGCGAGCTCTTCCAGGTTCGCCATGGTCTGATTCAGCCGGACCCGGTTCTTCTCCATCTGGACCGCAAATCCGTCGAACTCCTGTCCAACCGTCATTGGGACCGCATCCTGGAGGTGCGTGCGTCCGATCTTCACGACCGATGAAAACTCGTCTGCCTTCGCGCGCAGGCTGCTCGCGAGTCGCGCGACCGCGTCGACCAGCCGCGGCAGCTCCATCCGGTTGGCGACGTGAATCGCGGTCGGAATCACATCGTTACTCGACTGGCCTCGGTTGACGTGGTCGTTCGGGTGGACCGGCTTTCGCTGTCCGATCGGTTCGCCGAGCAGCTCGTTCGCCCGGTTGGCGATGAGCTCGTTCGCGTTCATGTTCCAACTGGTGCCGCTTCCGGTCTGGAAGACGTCGATTGGAAAGTGATCGTCCCACGTGCCGTCGATCACCTCGTCGCACGCGGCTTCGATCGCAGTCGCGAGCCGTTCGTCGATCGTGCCGGTCTGCCGGTTTGCCGCGGCGGCGTGTTTCTTGATCAGACCGAGCGCCTTGATCATCGGCTTGGGAATCCGGTGTTCGGAGACCGAAAAGTTCTGCACGGCACGCTGCGTCTGCGCGCCCCAGTACGCCCAGCCAGGGATAGCGACCTGCCCCATCGAGTCGGATTCGTAGCGTTCCTCCGCCATCGGTTCTCTCCTCCTGACTCGCAAAAGGATACCAACCCCGGCGATCGCGGGCAATTCGGGCGATGACGGAGCACACGGTTTCCGCTATATTGTGGGTACACAGGAGTTAGGAATGACACATTTCGGCATTGTCGGAAGCGGCAATCTGGGTGCGAACGTCGCGTTCTTCGCAGCCGAGCGCGCCATCGGAAGCGTCTGCCTCTACGACGCAAAAGAGGGCCTGTCCACCGGAAAGGCGCTCGACATGATGGAGGCGGCACCGCTACGCAACTACCAGTACCCGCTCCGTGGGACCGACCGGATCGATGACGCGCTCGACGCGACCGTCGTCCTCGTGTCGGTCGGCGCGGTGCGTGAGCCAGGCCAGTCACGGCTCGATCTCTACGAGCGCAACCGCGACGACGTCGCCGCGATTTCGAAGAAGCTTCGGGGGTATCGCGGCACCGTCATCGTTGCGACCGAGCCTGTCGACCTGATGGTCCGAGACGTCCAGTCGGCGTCGGGGCTCCCGGCGGGCCGCGTTCTTGGCGCTGGCTGTGTGCTCGATTCGATGCGGCTGCGCTACCTGATCGCGAGCGAGCTGCATACGTCGGCGGCCGACATATCGGCGACCGTCATCGGTCCGCATAGCGAACGGATGATGCCGCTGCGCGCGTACTGCACGGTTGCGGGAGTGCCGATCGCGACGCTGATTCCTTCCGACCGGATCGACCGCCTGTTCGAACAGGTGCGCGGTGCCGGAGATGAGATCCTCAACCTGGCAAAACGCTCGACCAGCTATTACGGTCCGGCAGCCGCGATCGTCGACGTCGCTGAGGCGGTTCTGCGCGATTCGAAGCGGGTTCTGTCGGTATCGACCGTGCTTTCGGGTCAGTATGGTGTCTCCGGGGTCGCGATGAGCCTGCCCGTGGTGGTCGGTTCAGGCGGCGCCGAGCGTATCCTCGAGCCGATGCTTGACGAGTCACAACGAGCCCACCTCTCACAATCTGCCGAATCCCTTTCGGCGGCCGGGTCGTTCCCGGCGACGGACAGGAGCTGATATGCCGAAGGTATCTGTCATTGGCGCCGGAAACGTCGGCGCGACCGCGGTCTACTACATCGCGCAGCGCAACATCGCCGATGTCGTCATGGTCGATGTCGTTGAAGGACTGCCGCAGGCGAAGGCGGCCGACTTCCTGCACGGGTCTCCGTCGCAGGAGTTCACCGTCGATATCGTCGGGACGAACGACTACTCGCAGATCGCCGGGAGTGACGTCGTCGTACATACCGCCGGTATCGCGCGCAAGCCGGGCATGGACCGGATGGACCTGCTGAAGACAAATGTCTCGATCGCGCGCGCCGCGGGCGAGAGCATCAGGAAGCACGCGCCCGATGCGGTCGTGATCGCGGTCGCGAATCCGCTCGACGTGATCGCGATGGCGCTGCTGCGCGAGACGGGCTTTCCGTCGGCGCGGGTCGTCGGGATGGCCGGCGTCCTCGATTCGACCCGGTTCCGGTACTTCATTGCCGAGCGCCTCGGCGTCCTGCCGAGCGACGTTTCTGCGATGGTTCTTGGCGGACACGGCGATACGATGGTGCCCGTATCCCGATACACAACCGTCGCCGGATTTCCGATCGGCGAGCTTCTGCCGGCCGATGAGATCAAGAGGCTCAGCGATCGGACGCGGACCGGGGGCGGTGAGATCGTCAACTACCTGAAGACCGGTAGCGCGTACTACGCGCCGGCCGCGAGCGTCGCGAAGATGGTTGAAGCGGTGATCCTGGACCAGAAGCTTGTAGCGCCGGCTTCGGCGTACCTGAACGGCGAGTACGGCCATCGCGACATCTTCCTGGGTGTGCCGGTTCAGCTTGGGCGCTCCGGGGTAGAGCGCATCATCGAGCTCGAGCTCGACGCCGAAGAGCAGGCCGCCCTGGACGACTCGGCCGAGCACGTGCGCGCCGGTGTTGCCGACCTCGACTCGATCGCAGACGGTCCCTGAGCCCTGCGGTGCTCGACCACGTAGACGTCGTGCTCGCGCGTCCGAGCGAGCCGCGCAATATCGGCTCGGCCTGCCGCGCGGCGAAAAGCGCGTCGATCACGAGAGTGATCGTTGCCGGTGCGCCGTTCGACCGAGCGGCAGCGGCGCCGCTCGCCGCTGGTGCTGTCGACGTGCTCGATGCGATCGTCACGACCGACGATCTGCCGCGGGTGCTTGGTGACTACGCGGTGGTTGCCGGGATCACTCGACGCACCGGCCAGAAGCGTAAGCTTCGTTCCTACCTTCCGCGGGAGTTCGCCGCGGTCGCCCGCGACTCCGCGCCCGGCCGGGTCGCGATAGTCTTTGGAAACGAGCAGTCGGGTCTCTCCGACGAGGAACTGTCACTGTGCAATCTGGCCGTTTCTATCCCGACGGCAGACATCTGTCCGTCGCTCAATCTGTCGCACGCGGTCCAGGTGATCTGCTACGAGCTGTTCGTCGCCGCTGCGCCCGACGGTGGGCGATCGGCCCCAATCGGTCAGCGACTCATCGCTTCGACGGTAGACGAGATCGTCGGATCACTGCACGATATTGGATATCCGACGCAGTCGGGTCCGCAGGGGCTGCCCCGGTACCTGTCCGATCTGTTCGGTCGGGCCCGACTGACCGATGCCGAGGCGCAGCGCGTGCAACGCCTGTTCGCCGACATCGCCGGGCGGTGGCGGCGGCTTGATCGGAGTACGGAGGAGAACCGGTGAGCGATCGATACGTGATCGGGCAGTTCAGTGACTCGTATAAACCGGTCATGGATGGCGTCGGCGTCTGCGTCGAAAACTATTCGCGCGAGCTGTGCGTCGCGGGGCACGGCGCTCTGGTGTTTGCCCCGGCCACTCCCGGGTTCGAGGATGACGAGCCCTTTCCTGTCGTCAGGTTTCCGTCTTTGCCACTACCCGGGCTGCGACCCTACCGGATCGGGTGGCCGAGCCTCGGTCGCGACGCGATCACCCGAGCTCGAAATACGCCCTTCACGCTCGTGCACAGTCACTCGCCGTTTGTCGCGGGACGGTTCGCGATGCGTACTGCCGCGCGAAAAGGTATCCCGCACATCTCCACCTTTCACACGAAGTATCGCGACGATGTCGTGAAGCTGCTGAAGTCCACCGCCGCCGCCGATGCGGTCGTTCGAAGCATCGTCCGGTTCTATGACCGCTGCGATGCGGTCTGGACGCCGAGCGAATCGACCGCGCGGACGCTCCGCGAGTACGGCTTCACCGGTGACGTGACGATTGCGCCAAACGGGTCGGACCTTACTCGGCCCACCGATGGAGAACGCGACGCGTTGCGCAAGGCGGGACGCGAACGGCGCGGCATCAGTGAAGACAGCTTCGTCTGCCTGTTCGTCGGTCAGCACCGATGGGAGAAGAATACCGCGCTCATCATCGAAGGGCTTGCCGCGCTGAAGCGTTCCGCCGAAGGCGCAGACTTTGTCGTGCTGTTCGCCGGCGAAGGTGTCGACCGGTCGGGCATGGAGGCGATGGCGAGGCGCAGCGGTTTGGGGGAGCGCGCGCGCTTCCTTGGCAAGATCGTCGATCGTGACGCGATGAGCGAACTCTACGCGGCCTCCGATCTCTTCCTGTTTCCGAGCGTCTACGACAATGCGCCGCTGGTGATGCGTGAGGCAGCCGGCTTTTCGCTGCCGACGGTCGTTGCGTCGGGCTCGGCTGCCGCTGAGATCATCGACGATCGGGTGAACGGATTCGTCGTCGACAACGACGCCCGCCGTTTTGCCGAACTGATCGGAGCGTTGATGGCCGATCGCGACGCGATCCGCACCGCCGGCAGCGCAGCGGCGCAGTCGGTCTACCGGGGCTGGACCGACATCGTACGGTGGGCAGCGACCGAGTACGAACGAGTGTTTTCGCGCTTCACCGTGTAGCGGAGGCGACGCTACTCGGCTACAATCGACCGATGCACGATCGAGTCAACGAGTGGTATGCCGCTCCGCTTTCGTACGCCGCGCAGACGGCAGCCGGATGGACGCGCCTTACGGTGGCCGCCGGGGCGGTCGAACACCGCCGGTCCCGCGCAGTCGTACCCGCATGGGCCGAAGAGGCCGTCTGGGAGGATACGCAGGTCACCCCGACCGCCGCTGAGATCGGTCAGACGAGTCGGGTCTTCTCGTCGCGCACCGGCGGAGTGGAGGGCATCGTAAACCCGCACGCCGACACGCGCGGGAGAATCCGCGTGTCGGGCACCGGCGTGAATCTTCACGGCGCGGCGCCTCCGGCGGTCGGCGCCCTGCACGTGTCGCGCTGCCGTGACGGCGTCCGTATTGATCTTCCGCTTGCACCCGCACGCGCGGTCTACGGCCTTGGGGAGAAGACCGGCGGGCTGAACAAGATCGGTCGCACGTGGACGATGTGGAACAGCGACGATCCCGAGCACATCCCCGACAAGGATCCGCTCTACCAGTCAATACCGGTTGCGTACCTGTTCGATCCCGACGGTACCACCACGATCTTCGTTGACTGCACCGCTACCGTGTACTTCGATGTCGGCGAGTCCGACCCGACGCGCCTGATTGTTGAGGCGTACGACGCGCGCGTTGACGTCTACATCCGGCGTGATACGTCTCTTGCGGACGCGGTCCGCGCCTACACCGACCTGACCGGCCGCATGCCGATGCCGCCCGAATGGGCGCTCGGGTTCCAGCAGTGCCGTTACAGCTACTTCCCCGACACCCGGGTCATGGAGGTTGCCGAACGGATGCGCCACGAGCGGGTTCCGTGCGACGTGATCTATCTGGATATCCACTACATGGACCAGTACCGCGTGTTCACATGGGACTCCGCGAGGTTTCCAGACCCCGCGGCGATGATCGCGAAGCTCCATGATCTGGGGTTCCGTGTGGTTGCGATCGTGGACCCCGGTGTCAAGGCCGATGTTGGATACGCGGTGTACCGATCGGGTCTGGCCGCCGGCCACTACCTCCGGCAGCCGGACGGTAGCGTCTACACCGGAACCGTGTGGCCGGGGAAGGCAACTTTTCCCGACTTCACCGACGCCGATGCCCGCGACTGGTGGGCCGATAGCCACACCGCGCTCTTCGATCCTGGCGTCGACGGTGTGTGGAACGACATGAATGAGCCCGCCGACTTCTCAGGGGACCCGGTCTTCCGACCCGCGTTCACGGTCCCGGACGCGCTGATCGCGCGTAACGACGGCGCGCCGATCGACTTCGCACGAGTGCATAACGCGTACGGTCTGTGCATGAATGTCGCGACGCGAGCCGCCTTCGATCGACTGCGGCCACAGTCGCGCGGCTTCGTGCTCACTCGCGCCGGGTACGCCGGTATACAGCGCTACGCCGCGGTCTGGACCGGTGATAACCACAGCTGGTGGGAGCATATCGGGATGATGGTACCGATGCTACTCAACCTGGGGGTATCCGGGGTCGCGTTCTGCGGCGGTGACGCGGGCGGGTTCCAGGCGAACGCCGACGCGGAGCTGTTCAGTCGCTTCGTCGCAGCCGCATGCCTGACTCCGTTTTTCCGCGCGCATACCGCGATTGACACGATCGATCACGAACCGTGGAGTTTTGGTGAGCAGACGCTCGCGCGGGTCCGCGGGTTCATCGAGTTGCGCTATCGGCTCCTCCCTCACCTCTACTCGCTGTTCGAGCTCGCGACCAGGACCGGAGCGCCGATCATGCGACCGCTGATCTGGGAGTTTCCCGACGATCCCGAGCTGATCGACCGCGCGGATTCGTTTCTTGTCGGAGGAAGCCTTCTGGTTGCGCCGGTGCGCGAACGCGGGGTACGCGAGCGGTCGGTCTACCTGCCCGATGGTGTGTGGTACGACCTCTCCACCGGAGCGCCCACCAATGGGCCGACCGCGATCGTCAGCCCGGCCCCGCTTGATCGTCTGCCGATCTTCGTGCGGGGAGGGTCAATTATCGCGATGGAGAGCGCCCGCCAGTCGACTGCGTTCGACGGAGACGGCGTGTTGCGGCTATTGGTTGCCCCCGACCGCGAAGGCCGTGCGACCGGAGAACTCTACTGCGATGCCGGCGAGGGGCACGACCACCGTGACGGATCGCTGTGGAGGGCCACGATGGAGTGGTCTGACGGGCTCCTTGAGGTGGTGACGATCGAAGGGGACCCAGCCTTCGCACGGTGGCGGCGCGTCGCGCTCCACCCGATCGCGGGAGGTATCGACGGCGCGCCTGTTGCGCAGGCGGATCTGAAGCACCGAACTGAGCTTGCCGGATAGCGCACGCGCGCAGGCGGCGCGTGCGCCGGTTATCGCCGCCGGCCCCTACCGCTCTGCGATCGGCACGACCGATCGCGGCCCGCTTCCAGTGTAGAGCGCCTTCGGTCGGAAGAGTCGGTTGTCGCTGCGCTGCTCCAGGATGTGGCTCAGCCATCCGGACGCACGGCTTATCGCGAAGATCGGCGTGAACAGAATCGTCGGGATTCCGAGCAGGCGATAGACCGCTCCGGAGAAGAAGTCGACGTTCGGGTAGATCGGCTTTCCCTTCTCCTCCATCCGTTCGCGGAAGGCGTGCTCGACCTCCTTCAGGATTTCGTAGTAGGTGAAGTCCTGCTTCTTCTCCGACAGCTGCTGGAGGTACTCCTCCATGACGATGGCGCGCGGGTCCTTTGCGCGATAGACGCGGTGACCCATGCCCATGATCTTGTCCTTGCGGTCGAGCGCGCGATTGACCCACTCCTTGGCGTTGTCGCGGGTTGCGATCGCGTCAACCATGTCCATCACCTTTTCGTTCGCGCCACCGTGGAGGCTGCCGAACAGCGCGCCGATCGCGGCCGACATCGAGCAGTAGCACGTGGACATCGTGCTTGCGACTACGCGCGCGGTGAACGTGCTCGCGTTGAAGCCGTGCTCGGCGTGCAGAATCAGCGCCTTGTCCATCATCTCACCCTCGTCGGCATCCGGATCCTCGCCCCGCAGCAGATAGAGGAAGTTCGCACCGTGCGACAGGTCTCGTCGGGGAACCAGGTAGTCGTGTCCGTCGCGGACTCGCTGGTAGGTCGCGACGACGGTCGCGATTTCCGAAATCTGATGGAGCGTGTCCCGACAGTTGCAGTGCGGGCCATGGTGGATGCGGTGTTCGACATAGCTCGACACGTACGAGATTACCGATTGCAGCAGTTCCATAGGATGCGCGCTCGCCGGGAAGTCGCGCACCATCGCGACCACGGGCTCGGGCAGATCGCGGGAGTTCCTCATCTTCGCCGAAAACACAGCGAGCTGATCGCGATTGGGCAGCTCTCCGTAGAGCAGCAGGTATGTCACCTCTTCGAACGTGCACGACGCGACAAGCTCGGTGATTGGGTAGCCCAGGTAGTAGAGCTGCCCGTTCTCACCGTCAACCTTGCAGATCCGGCTCTCCGCGGCGATAACGCCTTCGAGCCCTTTTGCGTAACTCACTTCAGCCATCTTCCTCTCCTCAACGACTGTGTATAGATCTGCCGTCGACGGCCATCGCGGCCTCCTTGACGACTTCGGCAAGCGTCGGGTGCGCGTGCGTAGTCCGCGCGATGTCCTCCGCGCTTCCCCCAAACTCCATGATCGTGACAATCTCACCGATCAGATCGCTCGCCCACGGACCGACGATCTGCGCACCGAGCACCGCGTCGGTCTGTTCGTGCGCCAGAATCTTCACGAACCCGGCCGGGGCGTCCATCGCAAGCGCGCGGCCGTTCGCACCGAAGCTGAACACTCCCTTGCGGAACGGGACCCCTTCCTTCCCAAGCTCTTCCTCCGATCGCCCGACGCACGCCGCTTCGGGCCACGTGTAGACGACCCCGGGAATAGTATCATAGTTCACGTGGCCCGGCTTTCCGGCGATTACCTCCGCAACCGCGACCCCTTCCTCTTCTGCCTTGTGCGCGAGCATCGGTCCGTGGATGAGGTCACCGATCGCGTAGACCCCCGGTACCGACGTTTCGAACCGCTCGTTGACCGTGATCCGCTTGCTGCGCTCGTCGACCGCGACGCCGGCTGAGTCTATCCCGAGCCCATCGTAGAAGGGGCGTCGACCGACCGCGACCAGGATCCGGTCGGCCGGCAGCTCGCCGGTGCTCCCGTCCGGGGTCTCGACCGTCACCGATCGCTTGCCCTTCTTGCCCGATACTCCGGTCACCTTGTGCCCGAGCTTGAACTCGATCCCCTGCTTGCCGAGCTCGCGGCGAAGCGTCTTCGCGACTTGCGCGTCCCATCCGGGAAGAATTTCATCCATGATCTCAACGACCGTGACGTCAGAGCCGAGCCGGGCCCACACGCTGCCGAGCTCGAGCCCGATCGCTCCCGCGCCGACGACGACGAGCCGCTTCGGAACCTCCCCGAACGCGAGCGCCTCCGTCGACGACACGACCGTTTCGCCGTCAAACGGCATGAACGGTAGCTCTATCGGTACGCTGCCGGTTGCGAGTACTACGTGCGACGCGCTGATCGATTTCTCTCCGGCGTCGGTTGCGATCACTACCGACCGGTCGGCCGACACGCGCGCTGCGCCGGTATAGAGCGCGATCTTGCGTCCCTTCACGAGCGCTGCGACGCCGCCGGTGAGTTTGTCGACTACCTGCTGCTTGCGCGCGTGCATCCTGTCCAGATCGAGCTTGACCGCGCCGGTGTCGATTCCGTGCAGAGCGAGTTCCTTCGTCTTCGCGTACAACTCGCTCGAGTCGAGGAGCGCCTTTGACGGAATGCAGCCGATGTTCAGGCACGTCCCGCCGAGGGTCTCCCGCTTTTCGACAAGCGCCGCGGACAGTCCGAGCTGCGCAGCGCGTATCGCTGCGACGTACCCGCCCGGTCCGGCTCCGATGACGATCACGTCGTAAGTGTCGTGTGCCAAAACGTCTCCTTTCTGCCGAATCGACCACACCGATTGGGCGCAGGCTCGGCCCGCCGCGCTCGATCGAGGTGGTTCTCCCGGCTTCTTATAGCCCGAGCAGAAGTCTGGTCGGGTCTTCGATGAGTTCCTTGATCTTGCCCAGAAAGAGAACCGCCTCTCTGCCGTCGATCATCCGGTGGTCGTAGGTCAGCGCCGCGTACATCATCGGGCGCGCGACGATCTGGTCGGCGACGACGACCGGGCGCTTTTCGATCGCGTGCATTCCGAGTACCGCCGTCTGCGGCGGGCTCGGGATAGGCGTCGACAGCAGACTGCCGAAGACACCCCCGTTGCTGATCGTGAACGTCGCTCCGACCATCTCGTCGGGCTTGAGTCGCTTCGCGTTCGCTCGGTCGATGAAATCGATGATCTGCTTCTCTATCGACGCGAAATCTCTGGTCGCAACGTCCTTGATCACAGGTGTCAGCAGACCCTTCTCGCTCGACAGCGCGACGCCAATACTGACGTAGTCGTTGTACAGCACGTCGGTGCCGTCAAGGTACGCGTTGACTTCGGGGTACGCCTCAAGTGCGCACTGCGCGGCCTTCACGAAGAAGCTCATGAAGCCGAGCCGGACTCCGTGCTGCGCGTTGAAGCTCTCCTTGTGCCGCGTGCGAATCTCCATCACCGCGGACATGTCGATCTCATTGAACGTTGTTACGTGAGCGGATGTCTGGCGCGAGTAGACGAGGTTCTCTGCGATGCGCTTTCGCAGGTTGCTCAGCGGTACGCGGCGCTGGCGATCGTTGGTCGGCATCGACGGAGCGGGCAGCGACCCGGTCGTCGACGCGCGCTGTGCGGTCTCTGTCGGTTTGCGCGATCCGTCGCGCGCTGCGGCGAGCGCGTCTTCCTTGGTGATCCGGCCGTCCTTTCCGGTTCCCGTGATCTTCGCTGGATCGATTCCGTGCTCGGCCACGACGCGTCGGACCGCGGGGGAGAGTGTTTCGGGGGCGCCTTCGGTCGACTCGTCGCTGGATTCGGCGGGCGCCCTGTCCGCGCTCTTCGGTTCGGCGTCTTCGGAGGCCTCGGAGGACTCGGTGTCGATACTCCCGACGACCTGGCCTACCTCCACTTCGTCGCCTTCCGACGCGCCGCGATGGAGAACGCCCGCGGCAGGGCTTGGAACGCCGAGCGTCGCCTTATCGGTCTCGAGCTCGAATATCTCTTCGCCCTCGGCGACGGTTGCGCCGTCGTCCTTCAACCACGCGGCAAGGATGCCGCTTGATATCGACTCACCGATCTCAGGTACCGCAATCTCTTTCTTCATTTCGTGTCCTTGGATCCAAAGCTATCCGCCAGAATCTGTTCCAGCTCTTCAGAGTGCTGCCGGTGCGATCCGGTCGCAGGGCTCGGGCACGGCGGACGCCCGACGTACTCGATCGGCCGATCGCCGACGTGTCTCTGAATCAGGTCACGGACGAAGAACCACGCACCGTGATTCTTCGCCTCTTCCTGAACCCATTTCACACGTGCTCGATCGGGATACCCAGAGAGTATCCCCGCGAGCGTTTCGTCGTCAAACGGGTAAATCTGTTCGAGCCTGATGATCGCGGTGCGCGAATCGTCGATCTCGCGCCGACGCGCTTCCAGGTCGTAGTACACCTTCCCGGAGCAGAACAGGATGTTGTCCGCGTCTTCGGGCGGAGTCGGATCATCGATAACGGTCCGGAACGCTCCGTCGGTGAAGTCCGAAGAGGCGGACACGCAGCCCTTGTGCCGCAACAGGCTCTTGGGGGTCATCAGAATCAGCGGCTTGCGGAACTCCTGGAGCATCTGCCGGCGTAGCGCGTGAAAGTACTGCGCCGGAGTCGTGAGGTTGCATACCTGCATGTTCTCATCCGCGCACAGTTGCAGGAACCGTTCCAGATGCGCGCTCGAGTGCTCGGGGCCCTGTCCCTCGTATCCGTGCGGGAGCAGCATCACCAGGCCCGACGATCGGAACCACTTGCTCTCTCCGGCCGCGATGAACTGGTCGATCACGACCTGCGCGCCGTTGACGAAGTCACCGAATTGCGCTTCCCACAGCACGAGGATGTTTGGCTGCGCGAGCGAGTATCCGTAGTCGAAGCCGAGCACGGCGTACTCGGATAGCGGGCTGTCGTATACGCTGAAATCGGCTTGACCGTCGGCGAGCTTCTGCAGCGGGATATGAGTCCTGGGCTTGTCGCTTTCCACGTCCCACCAGACCGCGTGACGCTGGCTGAACGTCCCGCGCCCGGAGTCTTCGCCGCTCAACCGCACCGGAAATCCGTCAAGGAGCAGCGATCCGAACGCGAGACTTTCGGCGAACGACCAGTCGATCCCGGTTCCGCTGTCCCACGCCTTGCGCCGGTCGTCGACGAAGCGCTTGAGCTTGGGGTGTATCGCAAACGCCTCGGGTATCGTCGTCAGCCCGTCGGCAACGATACCCAGACGGTCAGCTTCGACCGAGGTGGCGACCGGTGCGTACGAGAAGCCTCGTCGGAACCGTTTCCACTCACCGGTTTCGAACGCATCGTCTATGTTTGGCTTCTGCCCGGCCCGGGCCTTGTCGAGCTCTTCCTTCAACACGCCCCGGTACCGCTCGCGGAACGCATTCTGGTCGTCGCGAGAGAAAGTGCCTTCTTCGTTCAATCGGTCGCCGTAGATCGTCGCGACGCTCGGGTGCGCCTTGATCAGCTTGTACATGATCGGATGGCTGAACGACGGCTCGTCTGCTTCGTTGTGCCCGAGCCTTCGGTAGCACTGGATGTCGACGACCGCGTCGTAACCGAACTTCTGGCGGTAGCGCAGCGCAAGGTCGATCCCGCGAACCACAGCCTCAGGGTCGTCGCCGTTCACGTGGAAGATCGGACACGGGAGGCTCTTCGCGATGTCGGTCGCGAAGAAGGTGCTTCGCGCGTCGCGGCTGGCCGTGGTGAAACCGATCTGGTTGTTCACGATGATGTGGACGGTCCCGCCCGTCCGGTATCCCTTGAGCTGGCTCAGGTTGAACGTTTCGGCGACGACGCCCTGGCCGCTGAACGCCGCGTCGCCGTGGATCAGAACCGGCAACACCTTCTTCCGGTTCGTGTCGCGCCGACGACGCTGGATGCCTCGCGCCTTGCCTTCGACTACGCTGTCGACCGCTTCAAGGTGGCTTGGATTCGCTGCAAGACTGATGTGGATCGATCGCCCGTCGCCGAGCTCTATGTCGAAGCTGTGCCCAAGGTGGTACTTCACGTCGCCGCTTCCGCCGTACGTCTGCGGCTTGTAGTTGTCCTCAAACCGCCCGAAGACTTCGACGCCTGGTTTACGCAGCGCGTTCGTGAACAGGTTCAGCCGTCCGCGGTGCGGCATCCCGATCACGATCTCCTGGAGGCCGTGCGCTTCGGCGCTGTCGATCAGGTAGCGCATCGCCGGGACGAGCACCTCGCCACCTTCGAGCGAGAAGCGCTTCTGCCCGATGTAGCTCGTGTGGAGGAAGTGCTCGAACTCTTCGGCCTTGATCAGATCCTTCTGGAACCGCTGCTTCTGTGCGCCGCTCCATTCGCGCCGGTGATCGGGGCTTTCGAGCCGTTCGATCAGCCAGCGCCGCATCGGCTTGTTCTGGATGTGCAGGATCTCGACGCCCATTGTAGAGCAGTAGATTTCGCGGCATCGGGCGAGGATGCTGCGAAGCGTGTCGCGCTCGGGCTTCAGGTAGCGTCCCGCCGAGAACTCGGTATCCAGGTCCGCCTCCGAAAGGCTGAACTCGCTCAGCTTCAGGCTCTCGTAGGTGCCCTCCATGGTGTAGAACATGTAGCGCATCAGCGGTGTTGAGTAGTTCTGAAGTGGGTTGATGTCCGCGTGGATGTAGCCGACGTCGCGGTACGCCCACATCAGACTGTTGACCCGACTCTGTTTGAGTGCGTATTCGACGGCAGCATTCGATGCTGCAGTGCCGGATGTCGCGGTGTCCGCCGAGGCGCCGACCCGTCCCGGGAGCGCAGGCCGTGTGTCGGCGATCGGGACTCCGATTCCGCGCAGTTCGAGCCCCGATTCCGCAACCCCGCCGTTATCGAGCGCGGCGAAGTAGCGAGCCCAGTCGGCGTCGACCGACGCCGGATCGGCGACCCACGACTCATAGAGCTCCTCGACGAACCGGGCGTTCGTAAGGTCAAGCGAATTGGCGTTCACGCTCCCTCCAACCATCTCAATATACTATCAGAACAATCGCCTTTCGGGCATCTTCTGGTCGGCTTCCGCAGGTTTTCTTTGCCATTTCCCGCGGTTCTGACGGTCACCGCTGTTCGCGCGCGAAGAGGTAGATCGACGCCAGGATGATCGCGCCTCCGCCGATCGTCGCCATAGTCGGGACCTCACCGAAGATAATGAGCGCGAGGAGCGTTGCTATCACCGGCTCCCCCAGGATGCTCGTTGCGATGACCGTGCCGGACACGTACTTGAGCGCCCAGTTGAACAGCGAGTGGCCGAGCATCGTGCAGAATAGCGCCAGAGCCGCAAAGATCAGGTATTCGCGCAGCGGGTACGGGCCGAGCGAAACGCCCGCCGCGAGCGCCGCGATGACCAGCAGAACGAACGAAACCGGGTACGCGATCGCGGTGTAGCGGTTGACCGACAGGTGCCTTCGGACCATCCGGCCGATGACGATGTACGCGGCGACCATCATCGCGCCCGCGAACGCGAGCAGATTGCCAAGCGGTGCGCCGCCGCCGACCGCAAAACCGCCCCATGCGAGCAGTATCCCACCGCCGAGCGCGCACCCCATCAGGAGCGCTCCGCGTCGCGTGACGTGCTCGCCGAAAAACCAGAAACTCAACAGCGCGACGATGATCGGGTGAGCCGTGACCAGGACCGTCGAACTCGCTACCGACGTATGGCTGAGCGACGTGATCCAGAACGCGAAGTGCGCTGCCAGAAACGCCCCGCTTGCGATTGCGCCGAAGACCGCGCGCCGTGTGGATCGGCCGGTGGAGGGAACCTCAACGCTGGATGGACGCCTCTGGCGGGCATCGCGGGTGAGCTCGCGGATCAGCAGCGGCGACACGAACAGGCTCGTGAAGCCCATTCTGTACGCGGCTATCACGAGCGCCGGCGCGTCGGACATGCGGACCAGGATCGCCGAGAACGCCGTGAACACGACGCCGATCGCGACGACTGTTTTTGGTCTCATGCTCGCTTCAGTCGTCGAACAGCCGGTCGATCGACGCCATCACGCGGGTCGGGTCGAACGGTTTGATGATGAAGTCCTTTGCTCCGCGTCCGATCGCGTCGAACACCATCTTCTTCTGGCCAACCGCGCTCACGACGATAACGTGCGCGTCGGGATGGCGCTTCATGATCCGCTCGAGCGCGTCGATCCCGTTCATCTGCGGCATCGTGATGTCGAGCGTCACGAAGTCGGGCAAATACTGGTCGAACAGCTCGATCGCCTCGAGCCCGTTCGTCGCCTCCGCAACCACCTTGTAGCGAGGCTCGAGGATGTCCCGGAGCCGGATTCGCATTACCGTCGCGTCGTCGACGATCATCGCGGTCTTCATGACCCCATCCCGCCTTCGGTGAACGCTATGTTGATCTCGAGTGATCCGATCTCTGAGATGAAGCTCAGGCAGATCGTTGGGATCGACAGGAAGTCGACGGTCATGTCGCTTCCGGTGAAGACCGCCGGGGGCGTCAGGTGGATCAGATGATTATCCCCCGCGAGCACGATGCTCGCCTGTCCGGTGATCATGTTCGCGGTTTCACTGACCGCGCTGTTGACCAGCTTCTTCAGCTCCGACGGGAGCTTGTTCGGGATCATCGCCTTGGTCACGCTGTACGCGAAGTTCGAGTCCATCGAGTAGACGACCTGGCCGCGGACGGCGCCGGTGATGCCGATCACGATCGATATCGGCAGGCTCGGTACCGGCGCCGATTTCTTCGTGAGTCCCTTCCGTGTCAACCGGACCCCGAGCTCCTGACTGAACACTCGAGTCGCGCTCGTTATGAACACATTTGCGTATTCCGCCTTCACCCTCTACTCCCCGTTGCGGTCGTCTGGAATCGTCACGCGAAACGTCGTCCCGCGGCCGATCCTCGTCTCGACCGAGATCTTCCCGCCCGCCCGCGCGACGGCCTGCTGAACCGCGTGGAGTCCGATCCCTCTTCCGGACACCATGGTAACGTCTTCACTCGTCGAAAAACCAGGCGCGAACATCGTTTTCAGCAGGTCGGCCTTGCGCGGTTTCTGGGTCCCGTTGATCAGGCCGAGCTCGCGTGCGCGCGCTTCAACGGCCACGAACGAGACGCCCCGCCCGTCGTCACCGAGCACGATCGCGACTCCGTCGGGGGTGCGGGAGAGCTCGAGCCGAATCGCCCCTTCCGCCTCCTTGCCCTTCAGTTCGCGCTCGCTCGGTGATTCGATCCCGTGGTCTACCAGGTTCCGCGCGATGTGCTCGATCGCGCTCGCTACCGGTTCGTAGCGCTCTGGCAGCACGCGGAAATCGCCACCGACGATCTCCACCGGCTTGACGCGACGCCCCTTGCGTTCGGCAACGTCGGCTATCAACTGCGGGTAGCGCGCGAAGAGGTCGCAGAAGCGAACCTTCCGCAGTTGTTCGATCGCGCCGAGCAGCGTCCGGTCGTTTCGGTACTTCGTCTTCACGTAGCGCTCAAGCTGCGCAACCGTACGGTGCGGCACACTGATCGTTGCAAGGTCGTTCATCCACTGCTCGCCGAGCGTCTCTTCGATCGTGTTGTACTCTTCGTAGAACTGGCGCTTCAGCACGAAGACCTCGGCCGAGAGGTCGACGTCGTCGTCGAGCACCGATACCGCGTTGAGCCGGTCCTCCAGGTCGTGCGCGACCGTCGCGGTACGAACGAATCCCAGGAACCCCGCGCTGCCCTTCAGCGTGTGCAGCTCGGCGGCCAGGTGCTCAACCGTTTCTGCCGGCATCGCGCTCGACCGGTGCGAACTGACCGCGTCGAGGAGCTCGAACAGTCTGCCTGCCTCGTTCACGAAACTCGCGAAGTACTTCCGGTTCGATACGACGCGCAGGATCAGGTCGCGTCGGCGACCCTGGTCGGTCATCTGCGCCTCGAGCGCACGGCGCTCGGATACATCGCTGAGCGCGCACATCACCGTGTCGGGGTCGATCGAACGGAACGTGATCTCGATTGTCCGGTCGCCGACATCGGTCTCCTTCTCAAGAAGATCGAAGATGACCTCGGGCCGCGCCTTGCCGTCGAACAGCAGGTGCAGTCCGTCGGTGAGTTCCTGCCTGAGGCGCTCGTCCTCAAAGAGGAGTTCCGGGAGGCTTCGTCCGGTGATGTCGCCACCGAAGAGATCGATGCAGGGGCGGCTGTACTCCGGACGGACAAGCAGGTCGGCGCCGATCGTCAGAAAACCGTCACCGGTGACGTCGAGCATGCTCTGGATCGCGCGCGTGCGCCGATCCACGCGGTTTTCCAGTTCTGCGGTAGCGGCGATCAGTCGATCCTCGTGTACTCCGATCAGCCATGACAATACCCCAAGAACGACCGGGGCGATCGCAATCATCGCGATCAGGAAGCTCGTGCCGACGTCGAGCGCAGCTACCGCAACGAACGCGACGGCAGGAAACACCAACCCGATGAGCGCACCGATAACGGCACGTCTGAATCGGGATGTGTGAACAATTCCGTGACGCTGCATTGCGCTCTAGCTCCGCTCTATACGACGCTAATGCCCCGTCATGGCGCTGTCAACAACATTTTCCGTCGGTCACCGCCCGATCCACGCCGAATCAGCCGAACAACCGGTGGTACTCGGTCACGATCGCGTCGACGCGGGAGGCTTTGTCTCCGGCCGATTTCTCCCGAAACATCCCGCCAAGGTGCGTCAGGCAGAAGGCGCCCGACGCAATGCCGCGGACCACCGCTCGGTCGACGTCGATCGCCGCTCCTCGGTCGGTGTGCGCCGCCGCGGCGATCTGCATCGTGATGTCGGAGACCATCCCTCCGACGAAGTTATCGCCGCAGCCGGTCGTGTCCCCGACGCTCCCTTCTGCAAGCGGATGCGCCGGAAACCCCTTGAAGACTGACCTGTGCGCGAGCGGCACCGCTGCAAACCGGCCCCCCGCTGCGGCGAACGCCACCGGATCGGGTCCGCAGGTGACGACCGCCGCCGAAACGCCGTGGTCAATCATCCACTTGATTGCGTCGAGCGCGGTCGAGCATTCGGTCAGTCTCCTGGCTTCCTCCAGGTCGGTCACCAACAGGTCGATCAACGGGTACGCGTCGTCGGATCCGAGCGTCCAACGCCGGTCGGGCGCGCGGTTCTGCGCCAGGAAGTCGTAGACGGTGTTCACGATCGTCAGTGCTCCAGACGAGCGCGCGCAGGCGAGCAGCTCGGGAAGCCGCGCGTGAAGCGGCGGGCACAGCGCCGTGCCGCCGAATTGCACGATGTCCGCCGATGTGAATCCGGGACCGGGGTCCGCGGTCTGCGGTTCTGCGGCGACGCCGAGCTGGTTCACGAAGAGCCTCTCCCCGCTGCCGCCCGATGCCGACGGGTCGGAGAGCACAAATGTCGCGGGTGTCGCGCCGTCTATCGTCCTGAGGTGATCGACGCGCACCGGCGTCCGGCGGACCATCCGCATCAGCTCTCTGCCTGTGTCGTCGCTTCCGGTCGCGCCGTAGAACGATACCTCCGCGTCGGGGCAGAGCTGCGCGGTGTGGATGAGCGACACGATCGCCGGCCCGCCGACGTTCTGGTCGTCGGGAGCGCCGCCGACGAGTGAGCCGATCACGCGGTCGAACGGCTCTCCCGCGTAGTTGGCAAGATGCTCGGCGAAGACGAGCCCTCCGACGATCAGCCCTCCGTCCCCCGGGGTTTGGCTGAGAAGCCGCTCGAAGCGGTCGCCCGAGAAGCCGACGTCCCGGTAGAGGTAGTCCATCAGGCAGCAGCCCGCGCCATGAACGGTGATAGCCATGGCGCATGATACCACCCTGCGCGGCGGCCCGCCACTCTTTGCGCCTCCGGGCGCGAACGGGTATGCTCGGTCTCATGAGCCGCACACCGAACGTGATTCTGATCAACTGCGATGACCTGGGCTGGGGCGATCTGGGGTGCTACGGGCATCCGCTGCACAAGACGCCGCACCTGGATCGGATGGCGTCGGAGGGTATGCGCTTCACCGACTTCTACATGGCATCGCCGGTCTGTTCGCCGTCGCGCGGCGCGATGATGACCGGATGCTACCCACCCCGGATCGGATTCGGTGAGTTCGACGGTCACTGGGTCCTCTTTCCGGGCCAGCCGATCGGGCTCAACCCCGACGAGCGGACGATCGCGTCGCTGCTGAAGACGCGCGACTATGCGACCAGGATCATCGGCAAGTGGCACTGCGGCGATCAGCCAGAGTTCCTTCCGACGCGCCACGGCTTCGACGGCTATTACGGGATCCCGTTCAGCAACGACATGGCGCGGCAGGCGGGCGCGGCGCACCAGTGGCCGCCGCTTCCTCTGATGCGCGACGAGGCGGTCGTGGAGGAGCAGCCCGATCAGTGCAGCATCACGCCGCGCTACGTTGAGGACGCGGTCGGCTTTATCCGTGAGAATCGCGACCGTCCGTTCTTTCTCTATTTCGCGCATATGTACGTCCACCTGCCGATCTACGTGCAGGAGCGCTTCCTGCGCGAGAGCACGAACGGTCCCTACGGCGGCGCGGTCGCGGCGATCGACTGGGCGACCGGCGTGCTGCTCCGCGAGCTCGAGCGACTCGGGATCGACAACGACACGCTCGTGCTGTTCACGTCGGACAACGGAAGCCGCGCCGACTTCGGGCCGTCGAACGGCCACCTTCGCGGGAAGAAGGGTCAGACCTGGGAGGGTGGGCAGCGCGTGCCGCTGATCGCGCGCTGGCCCGGAAGGATCGCCCCCGGTGTGACGTCGCAGATCGCCGCGTCGATCGATCTCTTGCCGACGATCGCCGCGATCGCCGGCGCGAGCGTCCCGACCGACCGCGTGATCGATGGGGTCGACCTGTCGCCGCTCCTGCTCGGGAAGACGGCCGCATCGCCGCGGACCGAGTTCGTTTACCACCACCGCAACCGGGTCGAGGCGATCCGTTCGGGCGCGTGGAAGCTCCACGTTCGCAAGGGCGACGACGAGATGTGCGAGCTCTACGATCTGGAGCACGACCCCGGTGAGACGCACGACCGCGCTGCCGAGCAGCCCGACGTCGTCGCGCGGCTCGCCGAGCGCGTCGACGCCGCGCGCGAAGAGCTTGGAGACACGGCAACCGGCGCATCCGGGCGGTGCAGACCGATCGGGCGCGTCGCAGAGGGGCGACCGCTCACCGCGTACGACCCCGACCACCCGTACTACATGGCCGAGTACGATCTGGCCGATCGGGGATAGATCCGGGCCCGCATCTGTCCGTTGTCGGCCGCCGACGGTATACTCGATCGCTATGCGCACACCGCGTTCACCGCTCATCGCGTCGCTGATCGAGGCTCGCGGCAATCCCCGCGCGTGCATGTATACCGAACCGCTGTGGGGGATCCCGTTCAACCTCTACGCGCCGTTCGCGTCGGTCTACATGCTCGCGCTCGGCGTCTCCGAAAGCTCGATTGGACTGATCGCGACCGTCGGGCTGAGTCTTCAGATGATCACGTCGGTTCTCAGCGGCCCGATCACCGACAAACTAGGCCGCAAGCGCGCGACGTTTATCTTTGATACGGTGTCGTGGAGCATTCCGGCGCTGATCTGGGCGTTCGCGCAGGACGTCACGTGGTTCTACGCTGCCGCGATCTGCAATTCGATGCTGCGCATCACGATGACGTCGTGGACCTGTCTGTTCATCGAGGACGCTCCGGCGAACAAGGTCGTTCACTTCTGGACGTGGGTGCACATCGCCGGGCTCCTGTCGGGGCTGGTCGCGCCGGTTGCGGGGCTTCTGATCGAGCGCTTCGAACTGATTCCGACGATGCGCGCGTTCTACTTCTTCACCTTCGTGTCGATGACCGCGAAGTTCGTGATTCTGAACATCGTCTGTACCGAAACCGAGCAGGGGATGCGCAGGCTGGACGAAACCAGAGGCGTGCCGCTTCGCACACTCGTCTGGGAGCTGATCCGAACGATCCCGCGCGTGCTGCGCACGCGCGGGACCTTCCTGGCGGTCGTCGTACTCGCGATGAACGCAATCTACATCACGATCCGCGGCAGTTTCTTCGCGGTGCTCCTGCAGGAAGGGCTCGGCTTCTCCCCCGGGCAGATCGGGTACTTCCCGGCGATCAGATCGGCGGTGATCCTGTTGTTCTTCTTCTTCGTGATTCCGCGACTCCACCAGGAGCGGCACATCGGTACGCTGGTGCTCGGCATCATAGCTACTGCGGCCGGAACCGTTCTACTCATCTTCTCGCCTGTCGGATCGATCGGCTTCGTCGCGCTCGCCACGCTCGTCGAGGCGGTCGGCGCGGCGCTCCTTGCGCCGTACATCGAGGCGTTCGTGACCGCAGTCATCGACCCGCGCGAGCGCGCGACCGTGCTCGCGATCGTCGGCACGCTCGTCCTGGCCGTTGCGTCGCCGTTCGGGTGGGTCGCCGGGCTGCTCAGCGAGCAGGCGAAGTCGTTGCCCTTTGTCCTTGCCCTTGGAGTACTGACGATCGCGCTGACGCTGCTCCTGATCCGTAATCCCGAGCGCGAAACGAGCGCGCGGTAGCCGCCTTCGCTTCACGCGCGCGGTCCGTTCTGATACGATGCCGTCTATTCTAGAAACGAATACTCTAAAAGGAGTCCCCAATGGCAAAACTCGGCTACGACGATACCCCCATGCTTCCCGACTCGCAGTGGCAGGTGCACGACTACCGCCGCCCGCAGCCGACGGTCGTCACCCCGGCGGCTGAAGCCGGCGCGAGGCCGTCGGACGCGATCGCGCTCTTCGACGGATCGGACCTGTCGGGCTGGACCGGAAAGGAGGGCGCGGCGAAGTGGAAGGTGGAGAACGGCTACATGGAGGTCGTTCCCGGAACGGGCGACATCACGAGCGTCGCGCGGATGGGCGACTGCCAGATGCACCTGGAGTTCGCGTGTCCGTCCGTGGTCAAGGGCGAAAGCCAGGGGCGCGGCAACAGCGGCGTTTTCATGATGGGTCTCTACGAGATCCAGGTCCTGGACGGGTACGACAATCCGACCTACGCCGACGGGATCACCGCGTCGATCTACGGCGAGTTTCCGCCGATGGTCAACGCGTGCCGCAAGCCCGGCGAGTGGCAGACCTACG
>RECL01000335.1 GCA_007694025.1 Spirochaetaceae bacterium | reverse complement strand
GCCGCGCCGTCCACGCCCAACCATACGACGGCGATGCCGGTGGTGTCACGTCGGTACGGCCTGCCAACATTCGCGGCCGGTCTTCGCGATCGCCCGGAGGCGAACCACCGGCGGGGCTTGATGCGCGAGCGTTCCCCGGTGATGATGCGCCATGAAGCTCTGCCTCATCGTGAATCCGAACGCCGGTCGAAAGGCCGGATCGGCGGTCGCCGCGCGCGTCGCGACTCTCCTGGCCGACGCGGGGATAGAGACCGAACGGTTCGTCTCCGACGGACCGGGTGGCACCCGGCGGATTGCGGAGAGTATTGACCCCGGCGGCTGCGACGGTATCGTAACCGTGGGCGGTGACGGGTCGTTCTTCGAAGTGATCAACGGGCTCCTGGCGCACGCCGACTCGATCCGTGTCCCGCTCGGCGTGGTGCCGGTCGGAACCGGGAACTCGTTCATCCGCGACCTGGGCATCACGTCGCCTGAGGAGGCGGTGGAGCGGATCATCGCCGGCACGACGCGCCGCGTCGATCTGGGACGGTTCGCGTGCGACGTCGGCGCCTACTGGTTCGCAAATCTCCTGGGTGCAGGCTTCGTGTCGAACGTCGCGCACCGCGCGAAGCGCGTAAAGGGGCTCGGTTCGCTGAGCTACATCCTGGCGGTCATCGGCGAAGTAATGCGGTTGGAGTCGACGCCGATTGTGCTCGAGATAGACGGGCTCACGATCGAGCGCGAAGCGATCTTCGTTGAAGTCTGCAACTCGCGGTACACCGGCGGATCGATGATGATGGCTCCCGGTGCGCGCATCGATGATGGGCTGTTCGACGTCATCGTCGCCGGTTCGATGAGTCGCCTGACCGTGATGAAGCTGCTGCCGAAGATCTTCTCCGGCGCTCACGTCGAGTCACCCGATATCCAGGTCTTCACTGGCCGATCGGTCCGACTCCGTGCCGCAAAGCCGCTCGCGCTGACGCCCGACGGCGAGACGTTCGGATCGACGCCGATCGACGTGTCGATGCACGCGGGGATGGTGGAGATCTACGGATCGTGAGTCTGTTCTTCACGATCCTGGGGTACACGCTGATCGGGCCGTATCTGGCGGCCGGCCTGTTCTGGATCCTCCTTGGACGACTGCTCGGTTCTGGTTCGGCCGATCGGAGACCTTTTGATCCGCTGGTGCGCGCGTTGGGCAGGGCGGGCCTTCTTTGCTTCGGCATTCGGGTACGGGTAAGCGGGCGTCACCGGCTGGAGCCGGGCCGTGCCTACGTGTTCATGGCGAACCACGTGAGTGTTTTCGACCCTCTGGTCCTGTTCGCCGTGCTCGATCGGCCCGCGCGCGGCGTCGAGCTCGAGGATCACTTCTCATGGCCGCTGTGGGGAGCGATCACGCGCCACGCTGGGACGCTCCCGATCAGTCACCACGACCGGGTTGCTGCGCTCGTCACTTTGGGGCAGGCTGCAGCGGTCGTTCGCGGTGGCACGTCGGTCGTCATCCTGCCGGAGGGGCACCGGACGCGTACCGGCCGACTGCTACCCTTCATGCGCGGTCCGTTTCGTCTGGCTCTGGACGCCCACGCCGACATCGTGCCAATCGCGCTCTGCGGGCTCTACGAACGCAAGAGCGTGCACGCGCGTCTGATCACGCCCGGTACCGTGCGCGTGGTTTTCGGAGAACCGCTGAGCTTCGCCGAGTTCGTCGACCAAAGCGAGCAGGATCTGCGACGCAGGGTACGAACCGCGATCGAGGAGCTGATCGATGCCGGCGCCGTGGTAGAATAGCTGTTGTGATTAACGAGCCAGTACGGAACTCTCGCCGCTGGGTGATCGCCGTCGTGACGGCCGGCGCGCTTGTCGTTGCGACCGCGATCGCCGTGACACTGTTGGGGCGCGGCCATACCGAAACGGCGCCCGGTCCGGCCGGGCCGGCTGGCCGGACAACAACCGCGGCGGTCTACGCCGCGCCGATGGATGCCGCGGGAGACCCTCACCCCGTAGTAGTCGATTCGATCGAGCTAGCGGATTCGTCCGCGGAAGAGGCGTTCGATGCGTTCGTCGCCCATCTGGCCGAGCGCGGCGCGCTACCCGGCCCGGTGTCGATCCCGGGTTTCCAGCGGGTCGACGGTCTGTTGATCGCGGTCGTCGAGCTCATCCCGACGTCGACCGACGGTGCGACCGATCGGTGGTACCAGTCGTTTCAAGGCAGCGCCGGCGCGCGCGCGACCGAGCTACTCATTCTGTGGAATCTGCTTCAGCCCGATGTGACCGGCGCGTGGCCCGACGCGTTACGGCTCCTCTACCGCGGGCGGCCGATCGAGCCGCTCGATCATGTCGACCTTTCCGGCCTCATCCCCCGCGCAGAGGTGCGCGACCGCTGAGCCGCCGCTACCCCGCGACCTTCGTCGCGTGGAAGTTGCACCCCCAGTCGCCGACTTTGTAGTCTTCTATATGTCCGTCGCGCGCGAACGGTTGCGAAATTCGCAGGAGTTCGCTGCGTTCGTCGGGCGTCAGTGGTACGAAGTCGTCGGCCAGTGCGATGTCGTGCCGGAGCTCCTCGCGCGTCTGGATCCCGCAGACAAGCGACGTGATCGGCAGGCTGAGCGCGTAGCGGCGCGCCAGGTTTGCGCTGATCCCAACCTCGCGCACGATTCTGCCGTCCTGCGCGGCCAGCGACTTCATCCCCAGTACGCCGATGTTTTTCCGGTTCAGAACCGGCAGGACGTGCTGTTCGAAGCTGTCGTAGTGCGCGTCCAGCACGTTCGTCGGCATCTGAACCGCGTCCCACGCGAAGTCGTGATCGAGCATCGCCAGGTGGTAGCGTGGTGACGCGTGGCCGGTGAAGCCGATGTAGCGGATCTTGCCCGCCTTCTTCGCCTCTATCGCCGCGCGCATTGCGCCCGATTCCAGGTCGTAGATCAGCCCCGGGTCGCTGTCGCGCTTGATCGCGTGGAACTGCCACAGGTCGATCCGATCGGTATCAAATCGACGCAGGCTGTCGTCCAGGTGCCGTCGCGCGTCGTCGTACGTCCGTCCGCATCCCTTGGTCATCAGGAACACCCGGTCGCGGCGACCGCCCTTGAGCGCCTTGCCCATCACCTCTTCGGCATAGCCGTCGTGGTACTCCCAGCAGTTGTCGAAGAGGTTGATCCCGGCGTCGATCGCGTGGTGCATGATCGCGATGCTCTCCGCCTCGCTCGACGCCGCGACGTCCCACCCGCCGATCCCGATGATCGAGAGTTCCTCTCCGGTCGCGCCGAGCGTTCGCCTTGGTATCATCGTTGGCCTCCCCGTATACGGTACCACGCGACGGAGTGGCTGCACAGCCCACGGTCGTGTACCTCAACCCGCCGATTCGGTAGAATGACGGCATCGCTCGCCGTGAAGACCGAGCTGTCCCAACGGGACTCCCCGTTCGGGTACCCGCTGATTCAGGGAGGTTGCATGAAGCCGATCTTTGAGATGCTCGCGGCGTACAATGGGACAACAAACACCGAGCTCGTCTCCATCCTGTCCGAGTTGACCGACGAGGATCTCGCTCGGAAGATCGGGGGGTTCTTCTTGTCGATCGTCTGCACACTGAACCACATTCTGATGGCCGACATCGTATGGCTGCGCAGGCTCGTTCACGCGGTTCCCGAACTGAAGGGTCTCAAGCACGAGCTCCCTGAGTACCAGGCGAGCTCGCTCTCGGACACGCCGTGGCCGACGTTCCCGATGATCCGCCCGGTGCGTGACTTAGTCGATGGTCAGCTCGTCGACGCTGCGACCGCGATTCCTGAGGCCAGCCTGACCGAGCGGATCACCTACCGGAACACGCGTGGCGAGAAGCAGGAGAAGACGCTCTCGGTCGTGTTGCTGCACGTGTTCAACCACCAGACCCACCACCGCGGCCAGATCGCGCTGATGCTCGACGAGCTCGGCGTGGAGAACGACTACTCGAACCTGATTTCGAAGTTCGGCTAGCGCCACGACCTGAAACCCGAATCACCTCTCATTTTTCCTTGACGCTCCGGCGATCTCGTGCGAGAATGGTCGGGAGTGAGAACCGATTCGGTTGTCACTCCGGCGGTCGGGCTGGCCTTCTGGTTGACCGCCGTGCGAACGGCGGCCTTGGTCAACCGGCGGTCCTGCGCGACCGGCGGCGCGAAACTGTGGTTCAGGAGTGGTGATGGCGGACATCCTGCGGATCCTCTTTAACAGCATGCAGACCGGCAGCACCTACGCGCTTGCTGCGCTCGGGATCGCGCTGATCTGGAAGACCAGCCGGACGACGAACTTCGCGCAGGGGTCGATCGGGACGCTGAACGCGTACGTCGCGGGGATCCTGCTGGTGAGCTGGGGGTGGAGCATCTGGCTGGTCGCGGCCGCATCGATGCTCACCGCGTTTCTGACCGGCATCCTGATCGACGCATTCATCATCCGACCAGCCGCGCGGGTGAGCCCGATCTCCAAGCAGATCATCACGCTCGGTCTGATCATGGTGATCGTCGGGCTCATTCCGCTTCTGTTTGGCGTCGACCCGTATCGCCTCCCGAGCTTCATTCCCGGGGCGAGCGTGACGATTGCCGGTGCTGCGCTTCGCTACAATACGATCTTTGTGGTCACCGTCAGTCTTGCGCTGATGGGCGGACTCTTCTGGTTCATCCAGAACACCCGGTGGGGGCTGGCGATCCGCGTCACCGCGATCAGCGAATCGACGTCCCGGCTGATGGGCGTACCGACGAAGCGCGTCACGATGTTTTCGTGGGCAACCGCGGCGATGATGGGAACGCTCGCCGCGCTGATCGTCGCGCCGCAGGCGAGCGTCAACCCGAACATGCTGCTGGACGTGCAGGTGAGCGCGTTCTTCGCCGGCGTGCTCGGCGGATTCTCGACCTTTCTTGGGCCGGTGGTCGGGTCGTTCATCATCGCGTTCGCGCGGAACTTCACCGCGTTCTACATCTCCGACATCTGGGGGAACGTGATCGTCTACTCGCTGATTCTGGTCTTCCTCTACTTCAAGCCGTACGGGCTCTTCGGCAAGAAGAGCGTGAAGAAGGTGTGATCAGATGATGCGACGTCGCGATCCAAACCGACCAGGTCTGTCATTGACCGCCGCGATCCGACAGCGGCCACTCCTTCAGTGTGCGCTCCTCAGCATAGCCTTGCTCGTGATCGCGGTGCTTCCGCACCTGGGGCTCATGCGCTTTTCGACGATGAGCGTCTTCGCGTACAC
>RECL01000162.1 GCA_007694025.1 Spirochaetaceae bacterium | reverse complement strand
CCCAGGCTCAGGATGAACAGCAGCATGATCATCGGCAGCAGCAGCGGGATCGTGATCTTCCAGATCTGCGCCCACCGCGATGCACCGTCTATCGTTGCGGCCTCATAGAGCTGCGGATCGAACCCGGCCATGCTCGCCAGGTAGATCACCGTTCCGAACCCCCAGCCCTTCCACCCGTTGACCAGAAAGAGAATCACCGGCCAGCGGTTCGGTTCCAGGTACCACCGGACGCGCTCGATCCCGAACATCGGGAGGATCCGTGTGTTCATGTAGCCGGTGCTGGTTGCCAGGAATGCGAAGACCAGGTAGCTCACGACGACGAACGATATGAAGTGCGGCATAATGAGCAGGGTCTGGTATATCTTCGCGCCCCGCTTGTTGCGTAGTTCGTTCAGCATGATCGACAGCGCGACCGCGACGACCGGGCCGGTCACAATGAAGACCGCGTTGTACGAAAGGGTGTTACGGATTGCGACCCACGCGTCGCGGGTCGCGAAGAGGAACTCGAAGTTACGCAACCCCACCCAGGGACTGCCGATGATTCCAAGCGCGTAGTCGATCTCCTTGAACGCGATGAGCGCGCCGAACATCGGCAGGTAGTTCATCACGAGCAGAAAGAGCACGCCCGGCAGCAGCATCAGGTAGATGTACCGGTACTGGAACAGCCGCGCGCGCAGGCTCGTTCCGGTCCTGAGCTTGTCCGCCTTGTCGGAGACGCTGTGCTCCATCGTGACGGTCTGGTCAGCCTGACTCATCGTTCCTCCTCATCTGTGGTCAGCCCACCGGGTGGCGGCCACGCTTCGGCGCCTGTACGGTCAGCCGGTGCGCGATGATCTGCTGCCACAGCGTATTGCGTTCGCGCAGTCCCATCGACAGCGCCGGTTCTTCGAACACGTGCTCAAGCACCATCGCCGCGGCCCCGACCGCGACGATGTCCTGCGCGTGCGTCGCCAGTTCGACGCCGCAGGCGACTGGTTCGTCGTACGGCCAGTTGCTTTCGATCGCGGTCTCGATCGTTCCTATCAACAGATCCTTGATTGTGCCGACGTCGCCGCCGATGTAGACCCGTTTGAGGTTCAGCGTGTTCACGAAGACGGCGACGTGTTTCGCGATCTCGTCGACCAGGCGGACGAGCACGTCGGGTCGGTCAAGCACTCCCGCCGCTTCGCTGTCGGGAACTGCGAACTGATTGCGGAACCCCGGGTGCCAGTAGAGGCTGCGAAACTCTCCGGCGGACCCGTCTTCTCCGTAATAGACCGACCCGTCGATCACGAAACCCAGCCCCATGCCGATATCGCCGCCGTAGAACGCCTGCTCTGGGCCCGATCTGAACTCCAGGAGAACGAACAGGAAGTTCGCCGGCGCGCGTCCGGCGTCGTAGACCAGCTCTCCCCACGCGCAGCAGTTCGCATCGTTGTCAAGGATCACCGGAACCGGCAGCCTGCGCGCGATCTGGTGGCCAAAGTCGTACGGGTCGGCGATATTGAGCGGCAACGATCGTACTATCGTGCGATCCTTCTTGTTCACGATGCCCGTCACGCCAACGCCGACACCGATCAGCGGACGGTCGCACACTCGGTCGTCGGCCAGGAGGCCGTCAAGTGTGCGGTTGAACGTGTCGTGCAGGTTGGACCGCTCGACGATCTGCCGGTGGTGGTGCGTCGCGAGCACGTTGCCGGCAAGGTCGGTCGCGCACGCGTTGACGCCGTCGGCCCGGACTTCGATCCCGGCTACCATCCCCCACCGAGCGTCGACGGTCAGCAATTCGGATCGACGTCCGGGTCCGGCATTGCTCGAATCGATGTCGGCGACGCGAACGAGCCCGCGGTCGACAAGATCACCGACGATCTGGCTGACCGTCGTCTTGTCGAGCCCGTACGCGGTTGCCAGATCGGTCCGGCTGATCCCGCGGCTCTGCCAGATCGATCGGAGGACCCGGTAGTAGTTGAAGCTTGCCCGTTCGCCAGTTGGTGCTGCCATAACTATTCATTAGTAGAAATCTACTAACAAAAGGATTGTCGCACGGGTTTCGCTACCCGTCAACAAAAAAGTGCTCCGTGGGCGGCTTTTTGCGCCGCAGGTGGTTTTGCTCGCCCGGCAGAAATGCTTACTATTCAGTCAGGATTCCACTTTCGTCGGGGGACGGATGAAATCGCTGCTCTACCACCTGAAACTCGTTCCTGTCGTCACGCTTGCGTGGGTCGTGTTCGAGGAGGAGCTCAGCGTCAGATCGGTGGTCGTCGGAGCGTCGGTGGGCCTGGCGACGCTGCTGCTCGTCGATCGGTACGTGCTTCGTGGCGATTATCGCCATCTCTATTCGATAGGCGTTCTGCCGGCGCTGCGCTATGTCTGGACGCTGATCGTACAGATCTATCTTGCCGGGTTCGAGGCGATCGCCAAGCTGCTTACCGGCCGGCTCAACGTCGATATCGTCGATATCACCACTACCCTGGACGACGACTTCCGGGTCGCGCTCCTGGCGAACTCGATCACGCTGACCCCCGGGACCGTCACGCTCGACCGGTCCGGGAACCGGCTGCGGATTATCTGGCTCGACTGCGTCACGCACGACCCCGAAGAGGCGGGTCGAATGATCAAGCAGGACTTTGAGCGGCTACTCTCCGGGGGCGGGTCGTGAGCTTCCACGGCGCGGTACTGGCCGTGCTGACGGTACTGATCGTCGGAGGACTGTTACGGGTCGTTCTTGGGCCGACGATCTGGGACCGACTGCTCGGTCTGAGCCTCATCTCGTCAAAGATCGTTATGGCGATCATCGTGCTCGCGTCGCTCCTGGACCGGACCTTCGTGCTCGACATCGCGATCGTCTACTCTCTGCTCGGTTTCATCGGGAGCGTGCTCGTCGCGCGCTTCCTTGAGCGCGGGAAGGAGTCGGCCTGATGCTCCACGCGATCGGTATGGGGCTCGTCGTCGTCGGGCTCGTCTTCATGGCAATCGGCGTGTACGGTGTGCTCGCGCTCAAGGACTTCTACTCGCGCGTGGTGATCACCGCGAAGGTCGACACGGTCGGGCTGATCACGCTCGTGTTCGGGATGATGCTGATGCACGGTCTGACCTTCTTCACCGCGAAGCTCGCCGTCATCCTGATCTTCGAGTTGCTCACCAACCCCCTTGCGACGCACTCGGTCGCCCACTCGGCGTACGCCGCCGGGTTCAAGGCGCGGGAGGGTTCCGATGGTTGAGGCGACGATCTTCGTGTCGCTCGCGGTGCTCGCGGTGCTCGCGATCGAGAGCCGGGTGCTGCGCCTGTCGGTGATCTATCTGGGCATCTTCTCGCTTCTGATATCGTTCCTCTATCTCTACTACAACGCGCCCGATGTGGCGATCGCCGAGGCAGTGATGGCGAGCGGGCTGACGACGCTGCTCTTCCTGACCGCGCTGAAACGCTACCGGGTCTACCGGATCTGTTTCACGAACGAGGCGTTTGAGACCGTCACCGATCGCTACATCGTCGAGGGTACCCGGCGCGGCGCGTTGCTGCACGAAGTGGAGCAGTTCTGCATTGCGCGCGAGCTCGAGCCGCAGATCGTCTGCACCCCCGAATCGCTCGACGTGGTTTCCCGCCGCGGGCGCTACGACCTTATCATCCGGCAGGAGGGCGATGAGCTTCGAATCTACGGCGACGGGCAGAACTACCTGGTGGACGAGCTCGAGGTGCTGCTGATCCTCCACTATCACGATCTGAACGTGCGGTTCGTTCGAACGGGGGAGTCGACCGATCAGGCCGATGAGTCGGTGGAAGGGACGACCGGGGAGCAGGCTTCGTGAGGCGGACAATCGTCATCGCGTGCTGCGCGATCATCCTGGGTGGTGTTCTGTACGCGGCGAATCGACATGGACAGCGCAGCGATTTCGAGCTCGCGCGCTACTACGTTGCGAGTTTTCACGACGACACGGGCGCACAGAACGCAGTCGCGGCGATCTATCTCAACTACCGGATTTACGACACCTTGTTCGAAGCGCTGATCCTGCTCGCCGCGATCTCGGCGATGCTGCACTTCTTTGAGATCGGGGGGCGCAAGTGAGCGAACGATCGATCGTGTCGACGATCACGGGGCTGCTCTATCCCTTTGTCGTGTTGTTCGGTATCTACATCATCGTGAACGGTCACGATACCCCCGGGGGCGGATTCCAGGGCGGAGCGATTCTTGCGGCGATGTTCATTGGCAGATACATCGTCGATCCGACCAACGATCTGTCCATCGAACGCGCCGTTCTGGTGGAGAAGGCGATCTTTGCTGCGGTCATTGTGATTCCGGCGGCGCTCGTGCTGTCGCTCGCCGCGCAGCAGACCGCCTGGCTGCGGGAGCCGTACCTCATCGCGATGAACCTGCTGATCGGGTTCAAGGTCGCGATCGGACTCACGATCCTGGTGTTCAGGTACGCGTTCTACGAGGACTCGTAGCGTCGATGATGGAGTATGTGACGATCCAGAACGCGAGCCTCGTTCTCTTCTTCGTCGGCCTGTACGGGGTGCTGTTCCACCGGAACATCATCAGAACCATCATATCGGTGAATGTGATGGACGTCGCCGCTATCCTCTTTCTGATAACCGTCAACGCCCGACCAGATCAGCTTCCGCCGGTCGGGCCCGAGCACGCCGCCCGCATGGCTGACCCCCTGCCGCAGGCGCTGATGATCACGGCGATCGTGATCGGGATATCGGTAACCGCGGTCAGCATCACACTGTTTATCGGGCTGTTTCGCAAGTATGGCACGTCCGACTGGCAGAAGATCATCCACCGGTTGACCAGATGACAGCACTCGAACCACTACCGCTTTACGTGCCCGTACTCTTGCCGATCGTCGCGGGCACGATCGGCTACTTCGTACCGACCCGCATCTACAAGCACATTCTGATCGTCGCGCAGATGACCGTGGTTGGGGTTGCGGTCCACCTGCTCGCGCACGTGCGCGAGTCGGGTACGCTTGTGGAGCCGCTCGCCGGATGGGCCGAGCCAGTCGGGATCGCGCTGAAACTCGACGCCATATCGGCACCGCTGTTGCTCCTGGTCGCCGTCGTGTTCCTGTTGCTCTTCCTGTTCAACTACAACAAGCTCTACATGGACAAGCTGTTTCAGTTCGTCTTTGTAAGCCTGCAGGGCGTAATCGCGTCGCTCTTCCTTACCGCCGACGTGTTCAACGTCTACGTGCTCATCGAGCTGACCACGGTCTTTTCGACGCTTTTGATCATGTACAAGAAGGGTAAGCCCGCGCTCTACAACGGCATGCTCTACCTTATGTTCAGCATCCTCGCGATGGCGTTCTTCCTGCTCGGCATCGGGTTCACGTACCAGACATTCGGAGTGCTCGACTTCGCGGGGATCCGCGAGCGCTCTCTCGCGATGACCGACCGGGGAGCGCTCATCCTCCCGTACTCGCTCATGATGACCGCCGTTGGCATGAAGGCGGGGCTCCTTCCGATGTTCGGCTGGCTGCCGCGGGCGCACGCGGCGCCGAGCGCGCCGTCGATGGTGTCGGCGATGCTGTCAGGTATCCAGGTCAAGGCGGGCATCTACCTCTTCATCAGGATGCAGCTGATGTTCGGCGAAGCGCTCGGCACGAGGCAGCTCTTTCTGGTCGTCGGCATACTGACCGCGGTCGCCGGGTTCGTGCTGGCGATCTGTCAGCGCGACATCAAGCTGATCCTGGCCTACAGCACGGTGAGCCAGATCGGGCTGATCGTCATCGGATTGACATCGGGCAGCGAGATCGGATTCTGGGGCGGAATCTACCACATCATCAATCACGCTGTGTTCAAGGCGCTCCTGTTCCTCACCGCGGGGCTGATCGCGAAGGAGTACGGTACCCGTGACATCGCGATGATCCGGGGCACCGTGCGGCGGATGCCCGTGGTCACGGTGGCCGCGATGCTCGCGGTGCTGGGAATGGCGGGCGCGCCGTTCTTCAACGGAAGCATCTCGAAGTATCTGATCGAGTCGGGGCTGTCGGGCGACGTGCGGTGGCAGGCCGCGATCTACGTCGTGAACTTCGGGACGATGCTCACGTTCACCCGGTACGCGACGATCTTCTTCGGAGACCCGGGCGAAGCGCGCCGCAGCGGCGAAGCGAGCAGGGCGGCCGACGGCTGGACCGCGACGGTCGCGCTCGTGTTCGGTCTCATCATCCTTGCGAGCGGAGTCGCCGCGGGACCGCTGATGCGTGTGCTGTTCCCGGTCGCGGATCCGGGGCTCCTGGCCTCCGGCGCGTCGGCCATCGGGAAGACACTGGTGTTCGCTGCAACCTTCGCCGCGGCGATCGCGACCTACCTGCTGGTGGTACGCCGTGCCGCGGTCCTCGACCGGATCCGTGGTGTCAGCGTGTCGTTCAACGCGATGGCGATGATGATGACCGGTTTCTTCGCGTTCCTGCTCTTCTACCTGCTGGTCACCGTGCAGTGACCGCGGCGGCGGCTCGTGGACGCTGCGGCCGACTCGGCTTTGACATCAAGCGCGCCTCGGCGTAGTATCGATCTCACCGAATGAGAACACCACTTCATCCCGCACGCGCGTTTCTGTCACGCTTTGGGCGCATGCACGTGATACTGCCCGTGTCGGTGCTGAACTCAGCCGCGTACACGATCATAGGTCTGGGCCTTGTGTTCTACATGCGCGACCGGCTCGCCGCCGGCGCTGCGGCGATCGGCCTTGCGTCTGCGACGTTCAACGCGCTCTACTTCGTCGGCTGTTTCGTGCTGCGGCCCGTCGGACTGCGGATGATGCCGCGCTATTCGCTCGTCGTGTCGAGCGCGGTTGCCGTAGCTCTGCTGTCGCTGCTGCTCACGGCGAACTCGATCGCAGCGGTCATCCTCCTGTACGGTGCGGTTGGATTCACGCTCGCGCTGTTCTGGCCGCCGATCATGGGCTGGCTGTCGGCCGCGCTCGACGGACGACAGCTGAACAGCCGGATCTCACATTTCAACCTGGCATGGAGCGCCGGCGTCATCGTCGGGCCGCTTGCCGCCGGGTTCCTCGCGCAGTGGCGACTGGAGTCGCCTCTGGTTGTGGGATCCGTGTTGATCGCGATCGTCGGTGGTGTCGTGCTGCTTGCGTCGATATTCCTGTCGGAGATCCGCGCCGATACGCATCGGGATCGCCGTGCTGCCCCCGGTGATGCTCCCGATGCGAGCACCGCGCTGCGTTATCCCGCGTGGATCGGACTCGTGTCGTCGTACGTCGTGCTCGGCGCGCTGATGGTGATCGTGCCGCTCCACGCGCGCGACGCGATAGGTCTGGCGGAGGGGGCGGTCGGGATCCTGCTTCTGTCGCGCGGTCTGGCTGCGGCGATTGGTTTCTGGGCCCTCGGCGTCTGGGCAGGCTGGCACGGACGGCCGTTTCACATCGTCGCCGCACAGCTTGCGATGGTTCCACTGCTGATCGCGCTGATGGGCGCGGGGTCGCTTGCCGCGTACGCGATCGTACTGCCGCTTGTCGGGCTTGCGGTTGCGGCGAGCTACACGTTCAGCGTCTACTACGGCGTCGCTGGAGCAAGCGACCGGACGCGACGCATGGCGATCCACGAGGCGCTCCTTACGGTCGGATCGGTGGGCGGCGCGCTGATGGGCGGGCGACTCTACGAAGCGTCCGGCGCACGAGCGGCGTACCTCGGCGCGATCATCGTCGTCGGAGTAGCTGTGGGCGCCGAGCTCGTCATCGCTGCCAGGCTCCGCGGCGGCCTACGCCGGCCGGAAGGTAACGCTCCGCAGATCGAATAACCGACCCTGCCGGCTGTGGCCCGTAGGCGCGGTGAAGCGCAGCCACACCGCGCACGTCCCGTCGAGTCCACTCACCCGACACGAAAAGTCGCTGAACGCCGTCCAGCCGCCGGTCGGAGCAACTTCGCACATACCGACCAGCGGTCCGTCGGACGCGTCGCGGCGGATCTCGATCCGGCCGCCGTACGTCGCGCTTCCCGCGCGTGCGGTGAACGACGTTGCGCCGCCCGCGAAGTCGAGGTAGCGGTACACGGCCGCGTCGCCGTGTTCGATCGTTGACAGGACTTCCGCAGCGCGCCCTTCGATCGCGGGGTCGACCGGCATCGCGTGGACAGATCCTTCCAGAACGCACGCGCGCGACGCGTCGATCGTGCGATACGCGTCGATCGTACCCTGCGCGCCCCCGGTGGTCATCTCGACCTCGTCGATCGTACCGTCGGCGTTGAAGGAGATCGGCTCGATGCAGAGTCGACGATTGTAGCGACTGGCCTGGGACGAACGGTGGTAGAAGACGTACCAACGGCCCTCGAACTCGGCGATCGACCCGTGGTTGTTCCACGACTCCGGGTCGCACCCGGTATTGTCGATGACGATTCCCCGCTTTGTGTACGGACCAAGCGGTCGGTTGGACGTCGCGTACCCCAGACAGGTCGGGCGTCCACGCGATATATCGGCGTAGACCAGGTAATAGATGCCGTTTCGCTTGCGGACGCACGCGCCTTCGTGAAACCCATGATCGCGCTCGTTGATCAGGCTGTCGACCTTCGTCGACGCGTCGATCGCCGGCCGTCCCGGAAGGAGTCGCGCGCCGCGAGCATCGAACTGGCCCCAGTAGTAGTAGACCCCGTCGTCGTCGACCAGTACCGCCGGGTCGATCGCGTCGTCGTGCGCGCCTTCGACCGGGACCGGATCCACGAACGGCCCGGCCGGTGAGTCAGCGACCGCGACACCTTCGCCGTTGCCCGAAGTACAGAAGTAGAGTCGGTACGCGCCGTCGTGGTAGTGGCAGTCGGGGGCAAAGAGCGTCGCGCTGTCCCACGGCGATCCCCACGACGTCCGGTACGTCGAGAAGCTTTGCCCCTCGTCCCGCCAGTCGACCAGGTCGCTCGTCGAGAAGACCCGGTAGTCACGGCTGCAGTAGAAGGTGTCTCCCGACCGATCGTATGACCCGTAAACGTAGAGTCGACCGTCGCTCCAGACCCGCGCTTCGGCGTCGGGCACGAAGTGTTCCAGCGGGAGTGCCGGATTCATCGCGATCCCCCAGCGGTGTCCCGATCGGTCGACCGCCAGACGCGCACGTAGTCGATCTCCATTTCAGCCGGAAAGTAGTCGGCGCCAGGATCGGGGTAGCCGTCGAAGTGGCCCCCGACGGCCAGGTTGAGGATGATGTGAAACGGCTGATCGAACGGAACCGGTATAGGCCGGCGCACTCCGTCCGCCGCGTCGCTGTGCCAGTTCGATGCGCGGAAGTAGAGTTGATCGTTCACGTACCAGCGGATCTCGGTTGGGGTCCATTCGACCGCGTACACGTTGAAGTCGGCGATCGACTGTGGCGGAGGAAAGCGATACGTCCCGCTCTGGTACGTGTTACGCGGCCACTGCCCGCCGTAGTGTATCGCCCCCGTGGCCTCACCCGGTCTGCTGCCGCGAGCCTCCATGATGTCGATCTCACCCGATGCGGCCCATCCGCCGTACACCCCTGCGCGGGCGAACGGATCGCTCTCCAGATCCACCGGCTCGGGCATCAGCCAGAACGCGGGCCACAGTCCGCGACCGGTCGGAAGGCGCATCCGCGCTTCGAAGCGGCCGTAGCGAAACGCGACTCGACCGCGGGTGACTACCCGTGCGCTCGTATAGCGTCCGCTGCCGAACTCGTCGATTCGACGCCCCTCGATCGCGCGTATGACCAGGCGCCCATCGCGCAGCTCTACGTTCGTCGCGTCGTCGGTGTAGTACTGCCACTCGTTATTGCCCCAGCCGGGAATGCCTACCACGCTGCCGTCGCCGCGGTCAAAGTCCCAGTAGTTCCGGTCGAGCTCAACGGCGTCAAACTCGTCGTGCCAGACGAGCGACCATCCGTCGCGCTGCGGCACGCCTTCACCAAAAACGCCGCCGCCCGCCCGGCCGACCGGCGCGTTCGATCGGCACGCGACCAGTAGAAGCGCACCGACGGCCATCGTGACCACTGCTCGATACCAGCCTGTTCGTCGTAACCTGTCATGCTCCGCCACACAGCACTCCCACGCCCCGATTGGGGGCGCGGGGAGTATAGCATGGAATCCAGAAGGGCCTCAGCCCCATCGGGAGAACTCGCGCAACCGGTGCGGCTTCCGCTTATCCGCGGGCGTCGCGGACCTGGCGATGCGCCAGCGAGCGCACGAACCCCATGAAGAGGTGGCGACCTTCGCGGATCACGCGGAACTGGATCTCATCGTCGGTCTCATTGAGCACGCGGTAGAAGTCGCGCGTGGTCTCAACGGTCGTACCGTTGATCGCCGTGACGATGTCGCCCGGACGCAGGCCGCTTGCGCCCGCCGGCGAACCACCTGCGACGCTCGCGATAAGTGCCCCCTGCTGCGTGGAACTTACACCGAGTCGTTCGCGTGCATCGTCCGGGATTGGGGCAACGGTGATGCCCGGCCACAGAGAGGACAGGTCTTGACCGCTGTCGGCGGTGCGCGGTGCCGTTCGCACGGCCAGGCTGCGCGGTGTCCCGTCGCGGACGATCTGAAATGCCACCGATCGGCCCGGCTCGACCGCAGAGATCGCGCGGACAAGAGACGCCGAGTCGCTGATCGCCCTGTCGCCGATGCGCGTGACGATGTCGCCCGGAAGGAGGCCCGCGGTCGCCGCCGGTGAGTCGGCGTAGATTCCGGTCACGAGCGCACCATCACCGCTCCACCCAAGGTCGACGCCGAGCGGGCCGGTCGCGGTTCCAACCTGGACGCCGAGCCATGAGTACGCGACCTCTCCCGACGCGATAATATCGGTGATCGCCCGACGCGCCGAGTTGATCGGAATTGCGAAACCAAGCCCAATGCTCCCGCCGGTCTGCGATGCGATCCACGTGTTGATCCCCACCACCTCTCCGTCGAGGTTCACCAGAGCGCCGCCGGAGTTTCCCCGGTTGATCGCCGCGTCGGTCTGGATATAGTCGGTAACTCCGCTCAATCCGGATCCCGCCGACGGAAGCCGCCCCTTCGCGCTGACGATGCCTGCGGTAACCGTCGACTCGAAACCGAGCGGGTTTCCAACCGCGAACACCCAGTCGCCGACGAACAGCTCTTCTGAATCGCCGAGGATCGCGAGCGGCACCTCATCGGGGGTGTCGAAGCTGACTACCGCGATATCCATGCGGTCGTCTCCGCCGATCCGCGTCGCGTCGAATCGCCGCCCGTCGGCAAGCACAACCTCGATTTCGGTCGCGCGCTGGATCACGTGCTCGTTTGTGACGACGTACACTGTGTGGCCGTCGCGGGCGACGATTACGCCCGACCCCAACCCTCGTTGCGTGAACTCGCGTTCTTCCGGCTGTTGACGAGGCGTACCGAAGAAGAAGTCGAACGGAGACGCCTGAACTTCACGGCGCACCCGGCTGACTACGTTGATTTCCACGATGACGGGTATCGTTGTCTCCGATACGACTCGAAACTGCTCCTGGAACGCCCGGGCGACGCTCTGCCGTTCGGTGGCGGCGATCGTCGACACTCGTTCGACCGGCGCCATCGAGGTCCGTTCGACACCGGCCGATGCGCCAGCAAGGTCTACCGGCGTAACATAGCCTTCGCCGGACGCCTGGTGCGACACGGCCGCAGGCGCCGGCGACAATCGCGATCCGAACCAACCGCCGGCGACCGCGATCGCGGCGAAGGCGACAACCGAAAGCGCTGATCGCACAAATCCTGTTAGCTTCATCAGAACTCCTCCATACCCTGTTTTATGGAGATAGTAGATAGCCTGAATTACAGAACCATTGCCGCAGGATTACAGATTTGAAAGAGCGGATTTCGCGATCCGCGGCTGACCTCGCGAGCCGCGGCTGACTGCGCGAGCCGCGGCTGACTTAGCATCCACGGCGGATACCGCGAGCCGTGCGGGTCGTCGCCACCGCCGTGCGACAAAAAAAGCCCGGGCCGTGGCCCGGGCTTTGTCAGAACGTGAATGGGGGAGGACTACTCCTCCTGTTGCAGTTTCTTCAGATCGGCAAACCGGTGCTTGTTGTCCTCGATTGCGAGTTCGCGTAGCCGCAGCGCCTCCTCGGGTTGGGCGAGTTCGAGCGCGCGGTAGCGGATCTCCGCCTGCGTGTACTCCTTGAAGTCCATCGTCGGCTCCTCGCTCTCCCACACGAACGGGTTCTGGTTCTGCAGGCGCAGCGTCGGGTTGTACCGGTAGATCGGCCAGTAGCCGGTCGCCGCTGCGGCCTTGCTCTGCTGACCGGTCAGCTTCATGTCGTACCCGTGCGCAATACACGGCGAATACGCGATGATGATCGACGGTCCGTCGTACGCCTCGGCCTCGAGCACTGCCTTGAGTACCTGATCGCGATCAGCCTGCATGTTCACCGACGCGACGTACGCGTTACCGTAGGTCGTCATCATGAGCCCCAGGTTCTTCTTGCCCATCTTCTTGCCACTCGCCGCGAACTTCGCGATCGCGCCACGCGGCGTCGCCTTCGACGCCTGGCCACCCGTATTCGAGTAGACCTCAGTGTCCATGACGAGCACGTTGATGTTCTTGTCGGACGCCATCACGTGGTCCAGACCGCCGTACCCGATGTCGTACGCCCAGCCGTCACCGCCGAAGCACCAGACGCTCTTGTCGATGAAGTAGTCCTTTAGCTCGACGATCTTCGCGACGATCTTCGCGGTCTCTCCCTTCGCTGCCTTCAACGCAGCGGGAAGCTCCTTCCTGATCGTATCCGCGTTCTCCTTCGCTTCCTTTCCAACCGACTTCCAGTTGTCCAGGCTCCAGCGCAGCGCCTTCGCGAGTGCCGGTTCGGTGCCCGCCTCCAGGAGCTGTTCGACGTTCGTCTTCAGCTGCGCGCGGTTCGAGTCGATCGCGAGCCTCATCCCGAACCCGTATTCGGCGTTGTCTTCGAAGAGGCTGTTCGCCCACGTTGGTCCGCGTCCGTTCTCATCGGCGACGTACGGGGTGGTCGGGAACGTTCCGCCGTAGATCGACGAACAACCGGTCGCGTTCGCGATCAGCATCCGGTCACCAAAGAGCTGCGTGACCATGTAGACATAGCTGACTTCACCGCAGCCCTGGCAGGCGCCCGGGTACTCGAAGTAGGGCGTGTCGAGCTGGAAGTCGATGTCCTTGACCAGATCGCTCTTCGCCATCCACTTGACCGGGATGCTTCCAACCTTGCCGCGCTTCTCAAGCCGCTTGGTGCCGATCGGCAGCGTTCCGTTGTACGACATCTTGCTGACCGGGATCGAGTCGCCCTTGAGGCGGAGGACCGGGTCGACGATGTCCTTTGCCCACTGGTCCGAGTCGGCCGGGATGACGTCCGTGTTCTCGGTCGCGCCGACATCTTCGGTCGGGATCGGAACTTCCTTGATCGCGTCGATTGCCGCGTCGATCGCCTTCCAGTTCATCTCCACGATCTCGCGACCCTTCGACTTGAACTGCTTCTCAACGGCCTTCTTGATCAGATCGATCGCCTCGTCGGCCGGCAGAACCCCGGAGAGCTTGAAGAACGCGGTCTGCATGACCGTGTTGATACGCCCGCCAAGGCCGACGTCCTTCGCGATCGTCGATGCGTCGATCGTGAAGACCTTCACCTTCTTCGCGCGAATCGTCTCCTGCATCTCCTTCGTGAACTTCGCGAAGACCTTCTCCGGGTCCATCCCGATGTTCAGCAGGAAGGTTCCGCCTTCGGTGATGCCTTCCAGGATGTCGAACTGACCGATGTACTGGCTGCGGTGCAGCGCGATGAACTCGGCCTTCGTGAGCAGGTACTCGCTGTGAATCGGCTTCTTGCCGAAGCGCAGATGGCTGACGGTCCAGCCCCCCGACTTGTTCGAGTCGTACTGGAAGTAGCCCTGCGCGTAGAGGTCGGTGTCGTCACCGATGATCTTGATGCTGTTCTTGTTCGCGCTGACCGTTCCGTCGGACCCGTAGCCCCAGAACTTGCATCGCGTGATCCCTTCCTGCTCGGTGTCGATCGCCTCACCGACCGCGAGCGACTTCTTCGTGACGTCGTCGTTGATTCCGACCGTGAAGTCGTGCGTGCACGCGCCGTCGAGGTGGTCGTAGACCGCCTTGACCATCGCCGGAGTAAACTCCTTGCTCGACAGCCCGTAGCGACCGCCGATGATCGTGAGCCCCGAGTTCTGGAGCGCAGCGTTCACGTCGAGCCACAGCGGCTCTCCGGGCGCTCCCGGCTCTTTGGTCCGGTCGAGGACCGCGATCTTCTTGACGCTCGCAGGGATCGCCGCCTTCAGGTGCTCGCTGCTCCACGGGCGGTAGAGGCGTACCTTCAATGCGCCGACCTTGCCACCGTTCTTGTTCAGGTAGGCGACCGTCTCTTCGATCGTCTCGATTCCCGAGCCCATCGCGATGATGATCTTCTCCGCCTTCGGGTCACCGACGTACTCGAAGAGCCTGTACTCGCGACCGGTCTTCTCCGCGAAGAGCTTCATGTACTTCTCGACGATCGCCGGGCACTCCTGGTAGTACGTGTTTACGGTTTCGCGGCCCTGGAAGTAGACGTCGGGGTTCTGCGCGCCAACCTTCAGGATCGGCTTCTCCGGGCGCATCGCGCTGTCGCGGAACCGCTCGACGTACTGCATGTCGAGCATGCTCTTCAGCGTGTCGTAGTCGATCTGCTCGATCTTCTGGACCTCGCTCGACGTGCGGAAGCCGTCGAAGAAGTGGACGAACGGTATCTGGCTCTCTATCGACGCCAGATGCGCGATCGCCGCGATGTCCTGTGCTTCCTGGACGCTGTTCGACGCGATCAGCCCGAAGCCGGTCTGTCGGGTGCCCATCACATCGGAGTGATCGCCAAAGATCGACAGTGACTGAGCCGCGATCGATCGTGCCGACACGTGGAAGACCGTCGGGAGCATTTCGCCCGCGATCTTGTACATGTTCGGGATCATCAGCAGCAGTCCCTGCGACGCGGTGAACGTCGTCGTCAGCGCGCCGGCAGACAGCGATCCGTGCACGGCGCCGGCGGCTCCGGCCTCCGACTGCATCTCAATGATCTGCAGCGTTTCGCCGAAGATGTTCTTCTTTCCGGCGGCGGCCCACGCATCGGCCATTTCACCCATCGTCGATGATGGGGTGATCGGGTAGATCGCCGCTACTTCGCTGAACGCGTACGCGACGTTGCTGGCGGCTTCGTTGCCGTCGACGGTTACCATATTCCTGGGCATAAGACCTCTCTTGATGCAGGGCATAGCGAGGGGTTGAGACGCTATCGCCTTGGGGGTTTACGTTCCTATAGTGTAGAGGTATTCGTCGGAAGCATCAAGAGGTTAATGAGGTAAATTGGCCTTTAATGTGACCTCAGTCACAAAATAGGCGTCATGATTTGTCTCGCCGGCTCACGGCAGAGCCTACGCGTCGGCGTGCGCCGGCTCGTGGTCGCAGACCAGATGCGCTTCGTTGCACTCGTCGCACTGATGGACGTGATGGTGCTCGGCGAAGTCGTGCCAATGCGCCTGCTGCGATACCGTGAGGATGCCGGTCCCGCGGCACACAGGACACGTGTTCCCGAGCGCCGCGAGCAGCGCGTCGCGGATGAATGCCGACCGGTTTTCGATCCCGGCGAGCGCCTGCGACAGCCGCTCGTCCACTTTGAACGTGATGATCTCTTCCTTGCGTCGTCCTGTGCCTGCCATACCCGCAATATACCACGTCGTAATACCAACGGCATCCTTGCGGCGGGTCGCCCCGGAGGCGGGGCCGGTTCGGCCTTGTACGTTGGCGCCCAGGGGAGTATCCTTACCACGAATGCGGTACCGCCTGCTCGTTCCGATCGCCATTGTACTGCTTGCACCGGCGATCGGGGCGCACCCTCACATGTGGATCGACGGGATTCTGGGGCTCGAGTTCGGTGCAAACGGCATCGAAGGCATCCGCGTGACCTGGATGTTCGACCAGTTCAACAGCGCGGATATGCTCCATCAGCTGCGGATCAGCCCTCGTGGTCAGATCAGCGCCGACCAGTCGCGCGAGATCTACGAGACCGCGTTTACGCACCTGCGCGCGATGGACTACTTCATCCTCGCGAAGCAGCGTAACCGCCCCGTACCGCTTCCCGACGCGGTTGACTTCACCGCATCGATCGACCGGGGTCGGCTCGTCTACGAGTTCACGATCCCGCTGTCGATGCCGGTTCGCCAGGCGAACGAGCTTGTACTCGCGTTCTTCGACGAGAGCTACTTCATCAGCTTCATGACGCTCGCGGCGAGCGATGCGTATCGTAGCGGTGGCGCAACGCTCGAGTTGGCGCAGGAGCCGCTACGGCTCCAGACCGATGGCTGGGGTAATGTCCAGATCACCGCTCTCAGGACGGTCGTGCGGTAATGACCAGACGCACCACGATATTCCTCGCGTCGGTGATTCTGCTCCTGGCGCTCGGCGCGATCGCGTACGCGCAGAACCCCTTCGTCCGTCCACCGTCCGAACAACCATCGGTTGCGCAGGGCGCACGAACCGGTATGCGCGTCGCGGTGCCGCGGTTCATCCGCGAGTGGTCACACGCGCTCCAGTCGGGGATCGCCGATCTCACCACCGCGGTTCAGGACGATCGCGACTGGGGCGCGGGCCTCACCGCGTTCGTGCTTGCACTCGTGTTTGGCGCGGTGCACATCATCGGTCCCGGCCATGGAAAGGTGTTTGCGCTGTCGTACTTCGCGTCGCGCGACGCGCGACCTGGCGCCGGACTCGTTTACAGCGCGATCGTCAACATCGTCGATTCGCTGTCGGCGATCGCTGTCGTGATGCTCGGCTACGTGCTGCTTGTCGCCGTTGCCCCGGCGTTCCGCGTCGAGGCGCCGCGCATTCTGGAGATCACGAGCTACTCGCTGATCGTCGTCTTCGGCATCGCGCACCTGATAACGCACCTCCTCCCGCACCGCGGGCACAACCACGGTGGGCACGCGCACGACCACGCCTCCCACGATCACGATCACGACCACGATCACGATCATGCGCACGATCATGCGACTGGAAAGCCGCCGATGATGCTCGCACTGTCGGTCGGCTTGATCCCCTGTCCGGTAAGCACCGTTCTGCTTGTCTACGGCATCGTTCATGGTGCCGTTCCGTTCATGCTGCTGATGGTCGCAGGCGTATCGATCGGCGGGTTCGCAGCGATGAGCGCGATCTCGGTTGCGGTTATCGCCGGGCGCCACCAGGTGATGCGCCGGCTGTCGACCGGAGCGGCCGCGGCCGCGTCGACGATTCTTGAGTTCGTCGCGTCCGGCGCGATCATCGTTGTAGGGCTTCTGCTGCTGCTCGCGGCGGTGTGACCGATGGGCATACGCACGACGGTGAGTAAGCGCGTCGACAAGGCGATCCTTGGGTACGGGATGATCCGGCCGGGAGACCGGGTCCTTGTCGGTCTGTCGGGTGGCAAGGATTCGGTGACGCTGACGCATCAGCTCGGATCGAAGGCCGGCCGCTATCCGATCCCGTTCACGGTCGAGGCAGTGCATATCCGGACCGAGTACGCGGACATCGACGGGCTCGACCGGTTGGCACAGCTGTGCGACCGGCTTGGGGTCCCGCTGCACCAGGTCGAGGTCTCGGTAACCGGTCGGCTGAAGCCGGGGCGCAAGATGAGCTGCTACTGGTGTTCTACGCAGCGGCGCACCGAGCTGTTGCGCTACGCCGATGCGCACGGGTTTGACCGGATCGCGCTCGGTCACCACATGGACGATATCCTGGAGACCTTTCTGATGAACCTGACGCAGAAGGCGGAGATATCGACGATGCTGCCGCTTCTCAAGTACGACCGGTATCCGCAGTGGATCATCCGCCCGCTCGCGTGGGTCACCGAGGCGCAGACCGATGCGTACGCGGCGGACATCGGCTATCAGGCGGTCCGGTGCAGGTGCGGGTACGATACGACGAGCCGCCGCAAGGCGATCCGCCGGACGCTCGAGACGATCATCGCGGCCGAAGGCGAGGCGTCGCGCGAGCGGATGATGAAGGCGCTCCACGCGGTCAGGACCGACTACATGCCGCGGTACGTGGAGGATCAGCCGGTCCATCCGGGCGACCTGACCGCTGATTCGCCGAACGATCGCGATCTACCCGACCCCGACGAATCGAGCCTGACCGACGCCGACTGGGTCTGACCGGACGTCCGTCGGCGGACGTCCGCTGACGGACAACTCAGTGAGGGTCGTGATCGAGCGGACCGAGGAGCAGCCGCAGCGTGTCGGCGGTAGCGAACGCGTCGACGAGCGCGTCCGAGACCGTGTCGTAGCGGTCGCCGCCTGCCGGTGCGGCGGCGGTGAGCCTCTGGTACATCGCCGCAAAAGCCGACGCGAACGCGTGCGGACCGAGCGCGGCATCGATACGCTGGCTCACGTCGGGCGCGTCGATGCCGGCTATTGCGTTCAGCGCGTCTAGAGTGGTCGCGTTCAGCGCTCGCAGCTCTTCGGCGAACCGGTCGTCGTCGGTGTCGGAGAGTACCGCCATCTGCAGCTGCGCCGGCAGGAGTGCGAAGTCGACCGTCGGCTCGGCCGCGAGCGCGCGTAGCTCGGCCAGGAGTCGCTGTGCGACGGCGGGCGCGCGTTCGGCAAGGTCGGACAGCCGCTCTACGTAGCGCATCTGCAGGTACCCGCGCATCGAGCGTATGCTCGGTGTCGTCGTCGGAACAACGAAGCGATCGTACAGGCGTGCCGGGTAGCCGTCGAACAGCGGGGCGATCGGGTCGAACACGCCGAGCCGCCGCGCGAACAGCGGCACGCGCGACGCGAGCGCCTTCACGAAGGGCGCGCCGAAGCCTTCCTGAACCGACGACGACGCGATCGCGTCGGCGCCTCTCGTCAGGTCGTCGACGGTGAGGCCGAAACGATGCTCGCTGCAGCCGATCCCGAACACGCCGTGCGCCTTCGACTGCGCGTACGCGTAGTCGACCATCGCCGAGTAATCGCGCTCCTGGAACGACTCGTCGGGCAGCGCGACGATCAGGTTCGCGTTCCCCGCGAGCCGGCAGATCGTCGCGAGCTCGAGCACGTTCTTCCGGCGGACCGCGCGGACCGGGTAGAGCACGAGCGCGCGGTCTGGGTGGAACCGGTGGCCGCGTTCGCGCGCGAACGCGGCGAGCCCCGCGATGAGTCGGTCGCGATTGGGGCGTCCGCCGGTCGCAGGGACGCATCGGACCGGATTCGGGATGCAGTGGACCGAAGCGGCCCGGATCCCCGACGCGCGCAGCAGCGCGGCATCACGCGCGTTGATCGTGACGTAGCTCACATTCGTTTCGGCCGGGTAGGGCGATCGGCCGGCCACCCGCTCGACGTACGCAAGATCCGCGTACCTGCCCGCCTCCGGGAAGTCGTGAATGTGCAGAACCAGTCGGATCCGCCCGCCGGCGGCGATCGCGCACACCGCGCGGGTCAGCGACGGGTTGGTGCCGCTGTGATGGTTGTGAATCCACAGCAGATCCCGGTCGGGGTCGATCTGCGCGCTCAGGCGCGCCACGATCCGTTCCGCGCGTGATGATGCTATGTCGTCGGGTTCGCCCGGATCGGTGGAGTCGACCTCTGGCCAGACCTCGAGCCTGAGGTCTGCGACGTGCGGTCGTAGTGCATCAACCACCGTGTCGGCGTTCTGCGCGCGTCCGCACACGAGGGCGACCGCGTCGGGTCTGATTGTCGGCTCCGATGACTCGGCCAGCGCGCGGATCGTGTCGATGATCGCGTCGGTTACTTCGCCGGGCATCAGATCGTAGTGGAGGACTACGATCCGCACCGTGTCCTCGGGGTCGTGAAACCGGGGTGGATCGCAGAGGTTGGTGTCGCACGCATCACGCCGACAGGGTACTATAGGTCATGAGCGCCCGAACAGAGAGCCTGCTTGGATTCATCTACGAAGAGCGTGCCGCGCAGATCGCCCCGCGGCTCGACCGCCTGATCGACCGGTACCGCGAGCACGTGAGCTCTCCCGATGGGTACCGCGCGGGTACACCGCCGTTCACCGAGCGCGATGCAGTCATGATCGCGCTCGGCGATTCGTTTGTCGGTGCGGGTGGCTCGCCGCTCGCTCAGCTGCTCCGCTTCCTTGACGACGAGGCGGAGGGCGTTATCAGCGGGGTGCACGTGCTTCCGTTCTCTCCGCGCTCGTCGAACGACCCGTATGCGGTCACCGATCATCGTGAGGTAGACCCGGAGCTCGGCGACTGGAGCGATATCGAGGCGATCGCCGACCACTTCATGCTGATGGCCGACCTGGTGCTCACCCACTGCTCGCCGCAGGGAGCGTGGTTTCAGGGCTTCCTGCGCGATGAGCCGCCATACAGCGAGTACTTCGTGACCGCGTCGCCCGCCGACGATCACGTCGACCTGGACTTCTCCAACCCCGACGTGCTGATCGAAATGCTCGACGTATTCCTGGGGTATATCGCGCGCGGGGTGCGCGTGGTCCGGCTCGACTCCATTGCCTACCTGTGGACGGAGACCGGGACGCCGTGCCTCCACCATCCGAAGGCACACGCGATCGTGAAGCTGATCCGCGCGATCGTCGATGAAATCGCGCCATGGGTCGTGATCATCGTCCATCCGAGCGCTCCGCACCAGGAGAACCTGGACTACCTGGGCGCGGGCGACGACGAAGCGCACATGGTCTACGACGTGTCGCTGTCGCCGCTGGTAACCGATGCGTTTCTGAGCGCGGACGCGACGAGTCTCTCTGCGTGGGTGAGGGAGCTGCACACGCCCGGGTCCACGTCGCTCTTCAACGTCCTGGGGCCTTGCGACGCGATAGCGCCCGCCGCGCTTCCCGACTCGCAGCGCGCCCGTGTCTTCCTGGCCGCGCAGAGTGTCGCGCTCGCGATAGCCGGCGTGCCCGGGGTCTACTGCCAGAGCCTTGTTGGAAGCGAAGACCGGGAGCGGCTCGATCTGGACGAGCTGTCCGCGGTACTGAATGAGTCGGGGTCGCTCGGCAATCTGGTGTTCGACGGGTACAAGGCGCTGCTACGCGCGCGCGCGGCGAGCGACGCGTTCAGCCCCGCCGCCGCGCAGCGGGTCCTGTCGGCGCCCAGCTCGGTCTTTGCGCTGGTGCGGACCTCGCCGACCGGGGGGCGTGTGCTCTGCCTGGTGAACGTGACCGGTGACGAGGCGGAGGTATCGTTCACCGACGGCGAGCTCGGCCTGGGCGACGAAAAGGTGTTCCGTGAGCTGGTCACCGACACGTTTCTCTACCCGAGCCGCGATGACGGGAACCGGGTCAGCCTGGTGATCGACCCGTACGAAGTGCTGTGGCTCGCCTATTCGTCCCCGGAATAGCCGACCGCGCTCGCTACAACTCCCGCACCAGCTTCGAAATCGTCCTGAACGTGTCGGTCCCGGCGCGAGCGAGCATCTCGAAAAGTGCGCTCTCCACCGTCGTGACGACTGCACCGCACCCGGCGATCCGGTCTATACCGGCATCGCGATCGTGCGGGTGGCGGCTCGACACGCAGTCACGGAGCAGAACCGGCTGGTACCCGGCGTCGACCAGATCGAGACAGGTCTGCAGCACGCAGACGTGCGCCTCGATCCCGACGACGAGCACCGTGCGCCGAGCGCCGTCGGCGAGGCTCTGCGCGACCGCCGGCGCTGCGAGCGCGCTGAACTCGATCTTCTCGTGGATCGGCGCGCGGTCGAGCGCCGACGCGATCTCCGCCACGGTCGACCCGAGCCCCTTCGGGTACTGCTCGGTCGCGATGACTGGAATCGACAACGCGTGCGCGCCATAGAGTGCGGTCGTGATCCGCCGGACGAGGTCGTCGCGTCGGTGCATGACCGGAAGCAATCGCTCCTGCAGATCGATCACCAGCAGGATCGCGTCATCTGCACTGATCCGGTTCGTCATGTCAAACCCCCTCTCCACTGTACGACTGCGCGCCATTGACAGCAAGGGGAGGCCGCTGCAAGATGTCGCCGATGTCTACATTCTTCGATCGGCTGATCGACCGTTACCGGCGAATTGACTCGCTCCTGTGCGTCGGGCTCGACCCGCGCACCCAACCGGGCGAGCCTGTCGCGACCCGCATCGTCGACGCGAACCGTCGAATCATCGATGCGACGATCGACACCGCGCTGTGCTACAAGCCGAATATCGCGTTCTACGAGCAGCACGGTCCGGAGGGTCTCCAGGCGCTCGTCGACACGATCGGTCTGATCGGCGACGTCCCGGTCCTCCTTGACGCGAAGCGCGGCGATATCGGCTCTACCGCCGAAGCGTACGCGGCGGCCGTCCGCGCCGTCGGAGCCGGCGCGGTTACTGTGAGCCCCTACATGGGAAGCGACTCGGTGCTTCCGTTCGTCGATGCAGGGCTCGCCGTGTTCGTGTTGTGCAAGACCAGCAATCCGGGCAGTAACGAGTTCCAGACGCTCGCCGCGCCCGATCTCCCTCTTTATCGCGCGATCGCCGCGGCAGCCACCGCGTGGAGCAACGAGTGCGGCCTGGTGGTCGGAGCGACCGATCGCGACGCGATCGCCGCGATCCGCGCGGCGCACCCCGATGTGTGGATCCTTGCTCCCGGGATCGGCGCGCAGGGAGCGACGATGCGCGACACCGTCGCGGCCGGGGTCCGCGCTGATGGTGCCGGCCTGCTCCCCGTCGTCGCGCGCGGGATTTCCGGCGCAGCCGATCCGAAGAAAGCCGCCGCCGACCTGGTCGATGAGTACCGCCGCGCGCGCGACGAGCGGGCGTCATCAATCGCCGGTGCGACGGCCGCTACCGTTCCGGAAGACGCGACGGTAACCCGGCTCCTCGACGCGATCCTCGATACCAA
>RECL01000448.1 GCA_007694025.1 Spirochaetaceae bacterium | reverse complement strand
ATGCCTACTTGATGTAGACACTTCCCGTATGCACACAGCCCTCTCCGCCACCGTGGACCACCGGCGACCACCGGCGACCACCGCAGGGCTCCCATCATCACAGACTCCGGTAGTACAGAATCGCCAGCTGCGTCCGGTCGCGAACGTCGAGCTTCACCAGCATCTCCGACACGTAGTTGCGCACCGTCCCGTCCGAAAGGTTGAGTCGCCCCGCGATCTCCTTGTTCGAAAGCCCTTCGGCGATGAGGGTCAGGATCTCCGCCTCGCGCGGCGCGAGGCCGAGCGCGTCGATGCTCGGTGTCCCGTGCCCGGAGGCGCCGCCCTCCGACCCGGCCGAATCACGCCGAACGCCGGCGAGCCGCCGGGCGATCTCGGTCTGCAGGACGGTCGTTCCGCGGTGCACCGCCCGGACACTCTCCACAATCGCGTCGGCGGCAGAGCTCTTGAGGATGTAGCCTTCGGCACCAGCGTCGATGGCGCCACGGATGTAGTCGGCGTCGTCGAAGGTCGTAAGGATGATCACCTTGATCTGCGGCTGCTCCGCCCTGATCCGCGCAGTCGCGGCAACCCCGTCAACCCCGGGCATCCGTACGTCCATCAGTACCACGTCGGGATTGGCCCGGCGGCACAGCTCCACCCCGGTCTCCCCATCGCCGGCCGCACCAACGAACTCGATGTCGTCGTGCGTCTCCAGGATCGCCCCCAGCCCATCCCTGATCAGTCCGTCGTCGTCGACAACCGCAACCCGAATTCTACCCATCGCCACCCTCCAGAGGTCCCTCCAGCGGCACCACGCATCGGACGACGAAACCGTCGTGTCCCGACACCGCGATGGTGCCACCGAGGGCTTCGATCCGTCGGCGGATGCCGCTCAGTCCCAACCCTTCGCGGATCCGGGCGGAACCGACCCCATCGTCGCGATAGACCAGCCGCATCCGCGAGCCGCAGTCGATGGTGATCGAAATCGATCGCGCGCGCGAGTAGCGCGCGGCGTTGGTGAGGAGCTCGCGAACCGCCGCCACGCACGCCTCCCGGTGGTTGGCCGGGAGCGCTCCATACCGGTGATCGTCCACAGACAGGTTCACCGGACAGAACCGGAACTCCGAAGCGAGCCTTCGAAGCGCCGCAGCGTCGGACGGGGGGCGAGGGCGAAGGTCATGGACGGTTTCCCGCACCGATTCGACCGCGTCGCCCAGCGCGACAATCGCGGTATCGAGCATCGAAGCCGCGCGGTCCGGCCGCACATCGACGAGCCGGCGCACCGCCTGCAGCTGCATCAGCACACCGTTCAGCCGATGGCCAACGTCGTCGTGGATGGCGCGCGCGATCCGCGTCCGCTCGGCGTGTTCGGTCGCCCGCACAAGATCGGCCGATGCCGTATCAAGCCTTCGCTGCGCTTCCTCCAGCCGGTAGCGGGATCCGCGCTCCGCGTCCGTCGCTACGATGAGGTGGGCGCTTGAGTCGGCGTGGCGTCGTGCGATCCATCCCGCGGCAGCGGCCAGGATCGAGGCGAAGGCGAAGTGGAGTTCCGGCTCGGGGGGCAAAACTGCAGGGATCACGGCGACTGGAATCGCGACGGCCGGGATCGAACCCAGCATCGCCAGATCGAAGGTCGTCGAGGCGACCAGCATCCCCAGCGCCGGATGGGACCACGCAACCGCCACGATGATCACCGACTTCGCCATCACCGACGCTACCGAACGGAAGAACCGCGCGTCCGCAATGTCCACTGCTATGCAGAGCAGCAGCAGCGCAAGAATCGCCACGTCCGGCCCCTGCGATGCCGCCAGCGACCCCGCGGCGTAGAGCCACACCGCGATCTTCACTCCCCACCGGGCTGTCTCAGCGTCCGACCGCTCCACGCCCGATTCTACCCCTGCTACTTCGCGACGTCCACCCGGCGCCACGATCCCAGAAGTCCAAACACGATCGCAAAGAGCACTAGCACGCCGAGCTGCGCCGCGATGTCGGCGAGTGACGCTCCCGAGAGCACCGCCGAAGTGGCAGTCATTGTCCAGCGAGTCGGCGAGAAGGCGCCGATCCGCTGCAGATAGTCCGGCATGATGTCGAACGGCCAGAACGCCCCGCCGAGCATCACCACCGGCATGATCAGGAAGTTTGCCGTGATCGCGGTGCGCCTGACGGTCTTCATCGTATTCGCGACCGCCAGCGTGGCGGAGACCGCAACCAGCGCAAAGGTCGCCAGGATTGCGCTAACCATCAGCAGCGCGTTCGGGCTGAGCTGCGGAACGGCGATCCGCAACGCCAGCACGGCGGCGATCGCCTGGAGCGCCGCGACCCCGAAGAACGCGGCGTTCGTCTCCACCATGTACCGTCGCAGCGAGATCGGACCCGCAATCGTGCGATGGAAGGTCCCGTCTTCCACGTCCTTGAGGAACAGCAGTGACGTCCCCAGCCCGCTCAGCAGCATCGTCAGTGTGAGAAATCCGATCAGCTGCGATACGCTCCCCGCCTGGTCCGTGGCGAGCGCACCCCGGTCGCTCCGGAAGGTCTCCATTTCGAGCTGAAACCGTCCGTCTCGCACGCGCACCAGAGCGCGCTCGAAGCGCTCGGTATCGCCGTCGGTGCGAAGCGCGACGTTGTGGGCGGCCGACAACACGGCGTCCGCGGCGGACCGGATCATCCGAGTCATCTGGACTCCGTGGAGCGAGTATGTCTCGACGCGGGCGCGCCCGCCCCCGATCACCGCCTCCTGCATCCCGGACGGCAGGACGAGGGCGTACTCGATGCGGCCGTCCACGAGTGCCGCTCCGATCTGCTCGTACTCCACCTCAACAAACAGCGCCACCGGCTCGACCGCGTCGCGAACCATCTGAGACAGGAGCGAGTCGTCCCGGTCGATGAGTGCCACGCGCATCCCGTTGCCGCCTCCGCCTCCGCTCACCGTCAGCACCATGAGCACCGGTACCGCCATCGTCAGCGCGATCATCCACGGTCGGGCCGCCATCCGCCTGAGGTAGGTCTTCAACACGATCATGCACTCCTCCTTGCGAGCACTACGGTGAGCGCGAGCGCAGCGACCGTGCCACCGAGAAAGTAGACAAACGCCTCCGGTATCGCTGCCGGGGCACGGTCGAAGACCATCGCGAGCAGCGCGGTCTGCCCCTGGTAGTGCGGCAGGAGTCGCTGGATCGCCCGGAATCCCGGGCTGACCGCGCCAAGCGGGATCGCGCCACCCGAAAGGATCAGCGAGCCAATCGCGATCGCGTTCACCACCGAGAGCGCCTTCTGTCCGTCGCGAGCCAGCGCCAGGACGAGGGCACCAAGTGAAACCGCAAAGAGCGTGATCGCGGCGACCATCGCCGCCAGCAGCATCGGTCGCTCACCCCAGTTCGCACCGAAGGCGACGCGAGTCACCAGGATGATCACGGCTGCCTGCACCAGACCCGACGTCGCGTTCGCGGTGAACCTCGCAGAGAGATGGGTCCACGGTCGGATCGCGGTCGTTCGCACCCGCAGGCCGATCGGTTCCAGGATGTCCTCGCGAAGCGCATCCACCGAGTAGCCCGCGACGTACATCAGAAAGAGTACCAGCATCGATACCGAGTAGAAGTCAAAGGATCCCGGTGCGCGTCCCTCCCGCGAGATCTCCCGCACCTCGAACAGCGCGGGCATCGGAGCGTAGCCAACGTCCGGCGGATCGCCCCTCCCCGGCCCAGCGCCTGCCTCCGGCCCAGCGCCGCGGGCCGGCGAGCCGGTCAGCAGCGCGGCGGTCACGTTCGCACCGGCGGTGTAGTTCCTGAGCACCGCGCGCACAATGCCGGTTCGCAGTTCGTTCCCGGCGCGTTCGATAAGCCGGATGCCGGCCGAATCGGGGCTATCGGCGAACCCCGGCGGGACGTGCACCACGGCAAACACCTCCCGGGCGGCCAGAAGCTCGGTGGCGCGCTCGATCGTCCCCGCGTCGCTGGTCGCCATGTAGCGCCCCACGTCCTCCCGGTGCAAAAAGTCCCGGACGGTTGTCGCGATCGGCGACTCGGATTCGATCACGTATGCAACGGGGGTCGGACCGATATCGCGCGCGTCAAATGCGCCGCCAAGGGCGCCGCCGAGCACCAGGATCAGACCGAGCGGCAGCAGCACCAGCTCGAGGATCGTCGACGGCTCGCGACAGTTTCGGATGAATGAATAGTGGAATACGGTAAGAAACTGTTTCATCGCATCCCCCTAGTCGCGAAGCGACCGCCCGGTGAGCGACAGAAAGACGCTCTCCAGTGTGGGTCGTTCGACGTGCGCCGACAGGACCTCGGCGCCGGCATCCACCGCCCGTTCGATGATGCGCCCCAGGCGCACTCCGTCGCGCTCGGCCGCGATCCGAAGGTGCGTTCCATCGGACGCGCACTCCTTTACCCCCGAGACCCCCCTGACCGCGGCAACGATATCGGGCGACATTCGCTCGAGCTCGATGTCGACGATTTCGGCGTCGGCAACGAGCGCCTTCAGGTCGCTCTGCGTTCCCGACGCGATCACGCGGCCGTTGTCCATGATCACGACCCGCGAGCAGACCGCCTCGACCTCTTCCATGTAGTGCGACGTATAGACAACCGTTGCGCCGTCGCGGGCGAGGGCGCGAACCGACTCCAGGATATGGTTTCGCGACTGCGGATCGATGCCAACGGTGGGCTCGTCCATGATCACCAGCTCCGGCCGATGGGCCACCGCGCAGGCGATGTTGAGCCGGCGCTTCATGCCGCCGGAGAAGGTCTTCGGCTTCTGCCGGCCGCGCTCGGAGAGCCCGGTGAACTCAAGCGCGGAGCGAACCCCGTCGGCAAGCGCCGACCCGCCAAGCCCGTAGAGCCGTCCGAAATAGGTGACGTTCTCCTCCGCGGTCAGATCGTCGAAAACGGCGATCTCCTGCGGAACGAGCCCGATGCGCCGCCGCGTGTCGCGGTCGATCCGTTTCATCGTCCGGCCGAAGATCGACACCTCTCCCGCGTCAAAACCGGTCAGTCCCAGAATCCCGTTGATCACCGTCGTCTTCCCGGCCCCGTTTGGCCCGAGCAGCCCCAGGATCTCCCCGTCGTCAATCGCGAGGTCAACGTTGTCGACCGCGACCACCTCCCGGTACCGCTTGACCACACCCCTCGTGCGTACAGCCATGGTTACCCCCTGTTTCATGGCCCGAGGATACCCCCGCCTTGTTGCACTGAACAGCGTGAAATGTGTCAGGATCGTGGGGTGACGGACGTCACCCCTTCTCGGCGCCTACGGTGAGGCCGGAGATGAAGAAGCGCTGGAAGAG
>RECL01000334.1 GCA_007694025.1 Spirochaetaceae bacterium | reverse complement strand
TGCATGAGCGAGATCGCGGTCACCGGCGCGTTCGAGGGGCTCGACATGATGCTCAACGACTCGATGTACGGGATCCTGTTCCGCGACATCAACATGGAGCGCACCTTCATCGATCAGCACTTCTCGCGGATGATCAACGCGTACGCCGACATCATCATCAACACCGGCGAGGACAACTACCTGACCACCGCCGACGCGGTCGACGAAGCGCACACGGTGATTGCGTCGCAGTTCATCAACGAGGCGATGGCGCGGCGCGCGGGGCTACCGCCGCGGCTGATGGGGCTCGGTCACGCGTTCGAGATCGATCCCGATCGCGAGGACGGATTTCTGCTCGAGCTCGCGCACGCCGAGCTCGTGCGCCGGATCTTCCCCGACGCCCCGATCAAGTACATGCCGCCGACCAGACACATGACCGGGAACATCTTCAAGGGCCATCTGATGAACGCGATGTTCAACCTGGCGTCGGTCCTGACCGACCAGAGCATCCAGCTGTTGGGCATGCTGACCGAGGCGGTGCACACGCCGTTCATTCAGGACCGCTCGCTCGCCATTGAAAACGCGCGCTACGTGTTCAACACCGCGCGTCACCTGTCGCGAGAGATCCGCTTCGCCCCCGACGGCGTCGTGCAGACTCGGGCCGATCGGGTCCTGGAAGAGACGCACCGGATGCTCGCCGACGTCGCGTCGATCGGGCTCCCTGCGGCGATCGAAGCGGGCCGGTTCGCGGCGATCGGCCGTCCGGTTGCCGGCGGCAAGGGCGCCTCCGGCGTATGCGAAACCGGAGAGAGGTACCTCAACCCGTTTGCCGATGAGTTCGCGCGCCGCCTGCGCGATCGCTCGACGGAGGGTGACCGATGAGCGGCGTTCGACCCGACATCACCGCGATCCGTCCGTACGGCGACACGCTCGACGACGGCCGGATCCAGATGAGCTTCACGCTGCCGATGGAGGCGTCGGAGCAGGCGCGCGAGGCGGCCCGGCAGATCGCGCTCGGTATGGGGCTCGACGATGTGACGGTCGTGCATATGCGCGATCTCGGCGAAGGGTTCAGCTTCCACGTGCTCTACGCGCGCGTAACGGTTTCGGTCGATGCGAGCCGGATCGTCGTCGCGAAGGTGACCACTCCTGTGCTCGGATTCGATGAAGTGAACGAGTACATCGCCGCTCGCTACAGCCGGAAGCTGCGCGTAGTCGGCGCGTGCACCGGAAGCGACGCGCACACCGTCGGACTCGACGCGATCATGAACATGAAAGGGTACGCGGGTGAATACGGGCTCGAGCGGTACAGCGGCTTCCAGACCTGGAACATGGGCGCGCAGGTCCCGAACGAAGACCTGATCGCCCGCGCCGTGCAGGTCGACGCCGACGCGATCCTCGTGAGCCAGGTGGTCACGCAGAAGGACGTTCACGTGCGGAATCTCACAAACCTGGTCGAGCTGCTCGAGGCCGACGGAGTGCGCGACCGATTCGTGCTCGTGGTCGGTGGGCCACGCGTCAGCCACGAGCTCGCGCTCGAACTCGGCTTCGACGCCGGCTTCGGAGCCGGCACTCTGCCGCCCGAGGTCGCGAGCTATCTGGCGCAGACCTGCCTCACGCGCGCTACCGCGGCAACGCGCGCCGATGACGATGGAGGTGTCTGATGGACAAGCTGATCATCACCGCGGCGATCTGCGGGGCCGAGGCGACGCGCTCGGACAACCCAAATCTGCCGCTCACCGCCGATGAGCTCGCGGTGGCGGCCCGGGAGGCCGAAGACGCTGGCGCGGCGATCATCCATCTCCACGTTCGTGACGAGCGCGGTGAACCGAGCCAGGACCGCCGCTACTTCGACGCCGCGTTCGCGGCGATCGCCGCGGCCGGTGTGCGCGCGATCGTGCAGCCGTCAACCGGAGGCGCCGCCGGAATGAGCGCCGACGAGCGTGTCCAGCCGGTCGACGCGAACCCGGAGATGGCGAGCCTCGACTGCGGCACGCTCAACTTCGGCGACACGATCTTCGTGAACGATCTCCCGCTGATGCGCGAGTTCGCGGTCCGGATGCGCGAGCGCGGTGTGATTCCCGAACTCGAGTGCTTCGAACCCGGGCACATCGCAAACGCGCTGCGTCTGCGCGACGAAGGGCTCCTGCCCGATCACCTGCACTTCAACATCGTCCTTGGAGTGCCCGGAGCGCTGCCGGCGAATCCGGACAATCTGCTCTTCATGGTCGGCCGGCTCCCTGCCGGTGCCAGCTGGACCGCGACCGGAATCGGTCGCCACCAGACGACGATCGCGTTGCTGTCGATCGCAAGCGGCGGTCACGTCCGGGTCGGGTTCGAGGACAGCGTCTACTACGCGCGCGGCGTGCTCGCCGACAGCAACGGTCAGCAGGTTGCGCGGATCGCGCGCATCGCGCACGAGTACGGCAGGCCGCTCGCGACGCCCGACGACGCACGGAATCTACTCTGCATACCGAAAAGGAGCGCAGCATGAAACACGGAAACCCCTTCGGCCTGCACCGGGTGATAGAGCCGGTCGGCTCGCTGCCGCAGCAGGCCGACCGCATCGACAATTCGATGGAGATCTACGACAACGAGATCCTGATCGACGTCGCGACGCTCAACATCGACTCGGCGAGCTTCACGCAGATCAAGGAGGCGTGCGCCGGCGACGAACAGAAGATCCGTGCGATGATCCTGGACATCGTCAATCGTCGCGGCAAGATGCAGAACCCGGTAACCGGGTCCGGCGGAATGCTGATGGGGCGCATCGCGCAGATCGGGCCCACTCTGACCGGCGCGACGCACGCGGGACTGCGGGTCGGCGACCGGATCGCGACGCTCGTGTCGCTGTCGCTCACGCCGCTGTCGATTGCGTCGATCGGCGCAATCCGGATCGACACCGATCAGGTCGACGTCGACGCGCAGGCTATCCTGTTCGAGTCGGGCATTTTCGCAGTGCTGCCCGATGACATGGCCGATACGCTGTCGCTCGCGGTGCTCGACGTCGCCGGGGCTCCGGCGCAGACGGCGCGGCTCGTACGACCAGGCGATACGGTGCTGATCATCGGCGCGGGCGGGAAGTCAGGGCTCCTCTGCCTGCACGAGGCGCGTAAGCGCGCCGGTGTGACCGGAACCGTCGTCGCGTTCAGTCATTCCGACGGCGGCATAGCCCGCGTCAAGGAGAGCGGACTCGCCGACATAATCCTCCAGGGCGACGCAACCAAACCGGTCGAACTCTACGAGCGCTTCACCGACGCTCTTGCCGAATACCGCGGCGTCGCGGCGCGCGGCGTCGTCGCGGGCGCAGTCGCGGCCCGAGACGATCAGCTGGCCGACATTGTGATCAACAATGTGAACATCCCGAACACCGAAATGGCGTCGATCCTCTGCACCCGCGACCACGGTACGATCTACTTCTTCAGCATGGCGACCAGCTTCACGAAGGCCGCGCTCGGCGCTGAGGGGGTCGGCAAGGACATCCAGATGATCATCGGCAACGGGTACGCGAAGGACCACGCTGCGATAGCATTGCAGGTGCTGCGCGAGAACGACATACTGAAGTCGATGTTCACGCGGTTGTACACATGAAGAGCTTTCCCAGTCACGACTTCCGGCGCATACCGCTCTACCGCGACGTCAGCGACGCCGAATGGAACGACTGGCGCTGGCAGATGCGCAACGCCATTCGTGATATCGACACGCTCGCGCGCGTGATGCGTATCGACGACGCCGAGCGTACCGATCTGGAGCAGACGCTCGACCGCTTCCGGATGGCGATTACGCCCTACTACGCGTCGATCATGGACCACGATTACCGGCTCTGCTCGGTGCGGCTTCAGGCGGTGCCGAGTATCCGCGAGCTCGAGCACGACCAGTCGGACATGGACGATCCGCTCCACGAAGACCTCGACTCGACCGTTCCCGGCCTGACCCACCGGTATCCCGACCGCGTACTGCTCCTGGTGACCCGAATATGCTCGATGAACTGCCGCCACTGCACGCGTCGGCGGCTGGTAGGGCAGACCGACACCGCGATCTCGCAGGAGAACCTGGACCGCGCGATCGACTACATTCGCGACCATACCGAGGTTCGGGACGTGCTGATCTCAGGCGGTGATCCGCTGACGCTCGCAACCGACCGGCTCGAGGAGATCCTGCGCCGGATCCACGCGATCGACCACGTCGAGATCATACGGATCGGAAGCCGTACGCCGGTCGTAATGCCGATGAGGATCACCGATGAGCTCGTCGCGATGCTGCGCCGGTATCATCCGATCTACGTCAACACGCACTTCAACCACTACGACGAGATCACCGCCGAGGCGCAAGCCGCGTGCGCCCGGCTTGCCGACGCGGGTATCCCGCTGGGAAATCAGTCGGTGCTGTTGCGCGACGTCAACGACTGTCCGCGCATCATGAAACGTCTGGTCCACGATCTGCTGATGATCCGCGTCAAGCCGTACTACATCTACCAGTGCGATCTGACGCGTGGCATCAGCCACTTCCGCACGTCGCTCAGCAAGGGGATCGAGATCATCGAAAGCCTGCGCGGCCATACGTCGGGTATGGCCGTGCCGACCTTCGTCGTCGACGCGCCAGGAGGTGGCGGGAAGATCCCGATCGGCCCGAACTACCTGGTGTCGCACTCCGACCGCCGCTACGTGCTGCGCAACTACGAAGGCGTTCTGGCAACCTATACGCAGCCGTCGAATATCTTCTCCGAGTGCTGGTGCGAGCTGTGCCGCGAAGCCGCGCAGAAGCCCGACGCCACCGAAGGCGTGGCGGGGCTTCTGGACGGGAGTGCAATCGCGCTCGAACCGAGTGATCTGCGCAGGCGATCGCGCTCGAAGCGAACCACGGGGTAGCCGTATCACGCCGTTGCTCGACGCGATCGCAGAGCACCGACGCATAGCGGTGGTTGGCCTCGCGAAAAACGCCGGCAAGACCACGACGCTGAACGCGCTCACCGCGCAGGCATCGGGTGCCGGTATGCGCGTCGCGATCTGTTCGATCGGCCGCGACGGCGAGCGAGAGGATATCCTGACGCGACTGCCAAAGCCCGCGATCACGGTTCCGTCCGGTTCGTACTGCGTGACCACCGATCGGCTGGCCGGCGGGCTTGAGCTCATCGAACCGATTGATCAGACGGGGGTCTTGGGACGCCCGGGGGTCTACCGTTGTCCGGCGGGCTCTGGCCCGCACGGGCGCACCGTCGAACTCGTCGGCATGAACCGGATCACGGTCGCGCGCGCCGCGCTGTCGGTGCTCGACCGGCTCACCGACCTGGTCTTCATCGACGGTGCGTT
>RECL01000104.1 GCA_007694025.1 Spirochaetaceae bacterium | reverse complement strand
CTTCGAGTAGAACCAGGGAGGGGTTGTGAGGATCCTGCTTACAAACGATGATGGCATTGACAGCGCCGGACTCGACGCGCTGAGAGTCGAGTTATCGCGAGGCTCGCGCAACGCTGACGACGAACGCAACGACCAGGCCGCGCACGAGGTCTGGATCGTTGCCCCCGACGGCGAGCGCAGCGCGCAATCGCACTCGATCACCGTGCACGATCCGATCCGATGCCGTGAGCTCGGTTCGCAGATATTCAGGACCAGCGGCACACCGGCCGATTGTGTAATCGTGGGAGTGCTCGGGATCATGACCGAAAAACCGGACGTCGTCATCTCCGGTATCAACATCGGGCCGAATCTGGGCACCGACATCATCTACTCCGGTACCGTTGCGGCGGCCCGACAGGCCGCGTTCATGGGTATCCCCGGGATCGCGGTCAGCGTGAACTCCTACCGACCACCGTTCCATATGGCCCCGCTCGCGCGGTTTGTCGCGCGCAACCTGCAAACGCTCGTCGGCCTGTGGAACCCACGACACCTGGTGAACATCAACGGCCCGAATATCGACTCCGACGATGTTCCGGTAGAGATCACGCATCCGAGCTGGCGCGTCTACCACGACCAGCTCGAGGAGTTCCAGTCGCCCAACGGGGACCGGTACTACTTCATGAACGGCCATCCGATCGAGAACGCGATGGAGAAGGGCAGCGACTGGACCGCGGTCGCCGAAGGTTCGATTTCGGTCAGCCCGATTTATCTCAACCCGGTGGACCACCACGAAGACGAAAAGTACCGACAGGCGGTGTTCAACCGGGCGGAGCCCGACTCGTAATGCTCAACGAAGGGATCAGGCTGCTCAAGCGCGGCCACTACGATCGTGCGCTGACCCACCTGCTCAACATTCACGTCGAATCACCCGAGTATCCGGAACTGTCGTACTACCTTGGGCTCTGCTATACGCATCTTCAGCGTTTTGACGAAGCGCTGCTCTATCTGGAGCAGGTCGTAACCTCCGAACTGAGCTTCACACACGTCTACCAGAGCCGGATGATCCTTGGCTACATCTATTCGGTGACCGGCAGGCTCCATCTGGCCGAGTTCGAGTTCAAGAAGCTCCTTGACGACGGCTTCGACTCGGCGCGGACGCACGCAGCGCTCGGCTTTGTGCTCCACGCGCAGGGGGAACGTGAGCGGGCTATGGAGGAGCTCGAGCGCGCGCTTGAGCTCGACCCCGATAACGCCGGAGCGCTCAACTCGCTCGGCTTCATCCTGGCCGACTCTGAAGCCGACGTCAGGCGCGCCGTCGAATACTGCCGGCGAGCGGTTCGCGCGCGTCCGCGGAACCCCGCCTACCTGGATTCCCTTGGCTGGGCGTACTTCCGGCTCGGAAGAAATGACGAGGCGCGCGACGTCCTTCGTCAGGCGCTCGAACTCGCTCCGGGAAACAAGGAAATCGCGGCGCATCTGCGCGAAGTCATGCACGGCAAGCCGGCCTCACGGGAGTAGGAATGCGACGCAGATCAGTCACACGCAGAGCGTTCCCGGCAGGTGGGACAAGAGTGATCGCGATCGCGCTGTTCGCGGTGGTGGCATCCCTGATTCACGCCCAGATCGGTACGGCCGATCAGATCGCCGCGCGCGACGAGTTCCGCTGGGGGGTTACGGCGCTGCACGACGGCCGGGTCAACGAAGCGATCGCGAGCCTCACACGCTCGATTGCGCTCGATTCCAGTCAGCCGCTCGTCCGCTACTGGCTTGGACGCGCGTTCTACTACGCGGGATTCGAGCAGGAGGCGCTGACCGAGTGGAGATGGGTTCGCGACCGCAATCGAACCTCGGTGCTCGATCGGTGGATCGAGCGGGTCGAGCTCGAACGCGGACTGACGCGCGAGAGGCTCGGCGACGACATCGTCCCGGGTAGATACGTCACGATGGTCGAGCTGTCCGGGATACAGGGCGACACGGTTCTGTTCCGACGGCCCGCGATGGTCCGGCCACGACCCGACGGGTTTTTCTATCTGGCGAGCTTCGGGGCCAACTCGGTCGTCCTGTTCGATCCAAACGGGGTGCGTCGCCGGGTCATCGACGGGGGGCTCGAAGGTCTCGACCGACCGTTCGACGTCCACGTGCGCGCCGACGGGTCGCTGCTCGTCAGCGAGTTCGGGGCCGACCGGATTGCGATCATCTCCGAGCAGGGGCTCAAGATCGGTTCGTTCGGTAGTCGCGGCATACGTTCGGGCGGTCTGCTCGGGCCGCAGTACATCGATGGAAACGACGACTTCATCTACGTCTCCGACCATGGCAACGCGCGAATCGCCAAGTTCCGACACGACGGCACCTTTGTGTTCGCATTCGGATCTCGGTCAGCGACGTTCGACGGGCTTCGCTCGCCCGCCGGCATCGTCGTCGAGGCCGACCGGATATACGTCGCCGACACCGACGCCGCGCGGATCGTGGTGTTCGACGATAGCGGCAACTTCCTGCGAGCGCTCACCAACCCGGCGATGACCGCTCCCGAAGGACTTTCTCTGTACGAGCCCGGCAGGATCCTCGTCAGCGATCGCAACCGGCTCTACATCATCGACGTGGACGGCGAACAGGTCTTCCCGATCACCGAGTTTTCCGATCGCCGGCGAATCATCGGCGCGACGCTCGACGCAAACCGCAACCTGCTCGCAAGCGACCTTGCGTCGAACTCCGTCCTCTTCCTGTCGGCGAGTGAAGAGCTCTACACCGGTATCACGATCGAAGTGGAATCGATACACGCGCTTCGCCACCCCGAGGTCCTGGTTCACGTAGCGGTGACCGATCGCAACGGGCTACCGCTGATCGGGCTCAACGAGAACAACTTCCGCGTGACCGAAGACAGACTCCCAACCGGAGTATTCAGCGTGACGCACGCCGGCGACGGACTCCCGGGCGGAGTGGTGATCGTTGCAGACCGGTCGGCGTCGATGGTTGCGCATCAGGACGATCTTGAGGCCGCCGCGATCGCGATCGTCGACGCGCTTCGCCCTACCGATTCGCTGTCGGTTGTGAGCGCCGGTGAGCTTCCGGTGGTCGAGCTTGGGCCCGGATCGGGGCGGCTTTTGGTCGCGGGCGCGGCGCGCGGTACCCCGGCGCAGTACAACAACGGCCGCCTCGACAGCGCGATCAGGCTTGCGGGAGTCCAGATCAACCGCGAGCTCGGCCCGCGGTCGATGGTCATAGTCACCGACGGAACCGAGCATCCAGGCGCATTCGAGCGGTTCAGTCTGGAGGAAACGGCTCAGTTCCTGAGCAACAACGATATCCGGTTGCTCGTTGTCTATACCAGGCGCAACGCGACCAACCGCGAGCTCGACTACCTGGCCAGCATCACCGGCGGGAATAGCGTCTACCTCTATGCGGCTGCGGGAGTTCGCGGGCACGTACAGGCTCTCACGCGTCGGTCGAGCGGTCGGTATGTGCTGCGCTATCGCAGCGTCCACGACACCGATTTCGGCCGGCGCTACATTCCGCTTGAGGTCGAAGTCTACCTCCTCGACCGCAGCGGACGCGACGAGTCGGGCTACTTCGGACCGTTGGTCTTCTGAACGGCGCCAAAGCAGCCGTGTACCCGCGGTGCGCGTCGCGTGCGAATTGACCTCGGTCGGACGTGCTCATATCTTCACACAGGCGTTCGTGCGGCTGCGCGCGCGTCGAGTTGCCGTACGACGGCTATGCGGGAGGGTAACCGTGCTGCACGGACTGCTCGGACGGCGGATGCCGCTCCTGTGCGGTTGCGTTCAACGGTTTCGATATGGCTGGAGACGATTACACCGACATCCTGCCCGCCACCGACGACCAGGCCGATGAGAAGGTCCGCGAGCCCGACCTCTACCGTGTGATCCTGCACAACGACGACTACACGACGATGGATTTCGTCATAGAAGTCCTGGTGTCGGTGTTCCGGAAGGGGATCTTCGCCGCGACGCGGATCATGCTCGACGTTCACAAGCGCGGCCGCGGTGAGGCGGGGCGCTACACGTACGACATCGCGCGCACGAAGGTCGGACAAGTGACCGAAATGGCGCGTTCGCGCGAGTTTCCACTCAAGTGCACGATGGAGCGCGCGTAGTTGCCTCACGGATCGTGTCTGCTGATCTTACACGCGGAGGGTGAATGAACCTCAGTCAGGAAGTCAATGAAATTCTCAGCAATGCGTATCAGGAAGCGCGCCAGCGCAAGCACGAATACCTCACCCCGGAGCACGTGCTCTACGCAGCGCTTCACTTCGAATATACGCGCGACGTGATCAGCGAGTGCGGGGCCGATCCCGATGAGATCCGCGCTCACGTCGATGATCATCTGAAGGAAAATGTTCCGACCGTGCATCGCGGCGACCCGCAGCAGTCGCTCGGGTTCCAGAACATCGTCGAGCGCGCGATCTTCCACTGCGAAAGCGCCGGAAAGGAGGAGGTCGCCGTCGGAGACATCCTGGTCAGCCTGTTTGATGAGGAACAGAGTTTCGGAGCGTACTTCCTCAAGCGCGCCGGGATAAAGCGCCTGGCGCTGCTTGAGGTGATTTCGCACGGCCTGCCGCAGAGCGAGCAAGACCCCGATACCTTCGGTGAAGAAGAGGACGATGAGGACGAACAGCCGATCGCTACCGGTGACCCCTCCGACGAGAAGCGGTCGCGCAAGCGCCGAAACGACCCGCTCGAGCAGTTCACTACCGATCTGACCGAGGTCGCGCGTAAAGGCCGCCTCGAGCCGCTTGTTGGACGTCAGGATATCCTCGAACGGACGATCCAGGTTCTGTGCAGACGTCTGAAGAACAATCCCGTCCACCTCGGCGAGCCCGGCGTCGGCAAGACCGCAATCACCGAAGGTCTCGCACAGCGCATCGCCGCCGATGACGTCCCCGACGTGCTGAAGGGGTTCCGCGTGTTCGCGCTCGACATGGGAGCGATCATGGCGGGCACGCGATACCGGGGCGACTTTGAGGAACGGATGAAGGCGGTGATGAAGCGGCTCGAATCTGAAGAGCGGGCGATCCTGTTCATCGATGAGATACACACGATCGTCGGTGCCGGAGGCACCGCGGGCGGCGGGTCGATCGAAGCGTCAAACCTCCTGAAACCCGCGCTTGCCGCCGGTCGGCTTCGCTGTATCGGAGCGACTACTCACGACGAGTACCGCCGCTACTTCGAGCGAGACCGCGCGCTGTCTCGACGCTTTCAGAAGATCGATGTCCCCGAACCGAGCGTCGGAGAAACGGTGGAGATCCTCAAGGGTCTGAAATCGCGCTACGAAGCGTTCCACAACGTCCGCTACAGCGACGAAGCGCTCGAACTCGC
>RECL01000333.1 GCA_007694025.1 Spirochaetaceae bacterium | reverse complement strand
ACAACGCCCTCTTTGCGCACGCGATCGACCGCAGCGTCGATCGACGGAAAGCTGGTCACCGGTGCACGAACGGTGGACAGCAGGCACGCTTTGAGAAGCGTCACATCCTGCTTGAGCGCATCGACTTCGTCTGGATTGGTCAGAATCCGTTGACGAGCGAGTGTCGCGCGCGCCTCTTCGGTCAGCGCATGATCACAGACCGAGCGCCGGATGCGCTCGAACTCGAGCAGGCGCATCGTGTGGCGGTTCAAGGCGCACCCTCCTCTGCGCGATGTACCAGAAGACCGCGACTGCGGGCTATACGCTCGTACGCGGCGGGGATCTCCGCTCTACTCGACAGGACGAGCACCGACTGCGGCGGCGACGGCGACGGCGACGGTTGCGAATTGTCAGCTCCTGCGACGCGAACAATCTGTCGGGTGACCCCCTCCACCGAGTCGACCAATGCGACGCCGTCACCGAGCATCGACTGGACGTGGTTTCGCACGTGGATGAAGTGCGTGCAACCGAGTACGACGCATCGGACGCGTTCGGTCGCCAGAGTCGCAATGGGGCCGCGCAGCACGTCGTTCAGTTCGGACGCGGAGATGTCGGCACCGTTTCGCTCGATCCGGTCGACAAGGCCTCCAGCGGCCACCATCACAACCCGGCTCTCGGGAGCGTACCGGCGGATCAGCGCGGACACGTACGGATCTTCGACCGTGCGGGTGGTCGCGATAAGGCCGATCGGACCGGTACCGTACCGCTCGGCGGCGGGTTTGATCGCGGGCACCACGCCGACGAACGGAAGCGCGAAGGTTGCGCGTAGCGCGTCGAGCGCGACGACGCTTGCGGTATTGCACGCAACGACGACCATCATGGGGTCGAAGTCGGCGATCAGTCGGTCGACCGCCGACGTGACGATCGCCGACAGCTCTGCCGGAGCGCGCTCTCCGTACGGGAAGCTCGCGGTATCGGCGTAGTACACGTGAGCGAGGTGTGGCAGCGCGCGTCGGGACGCGTCAAAGTAGGGAAATCCACCGAGTCCTGAGTCGAGGTACGCTATCGGACGGCTTGCCATGGTCAATCGTCGCCGAAGAGCTTGTTAAGCGTCGCGCGGGCTCGATCGGCCGCGTCGGTTTTCTCAGCAGCGGGCGACCGTCCGGCGCCTCCGGCGACGAAGTAGTCGCAGAAGTTCGCACGATCCTTATCACGCACCGGTTCGCCGATCGTCTCGCGGCACTCCCAGTGCGCCGTCGGGTCGTAGAATCTGCAGTTCAGACACACTTTGGAGTCGCGACCGCACCGATCGCACGTCGTGTTGCGGTAGATCCGTTCGGGTAGTTCGGTCTGGCAGTTGTAGCACGACGCCATGCGCCATCATACCCCGACCCGTGCGATCGATCAACTCGCGCTTGCGCTCAACGTGCCGTCCGCGTTACGATCGGACATGTTTCGCCCCGACGCGCAACCGAATCGCCCGGTTACGGCCGAACGCCTGCGCCGGCTGCTTGATACGTTCACTGTGATTTCAGACCTGACGATGCCGGGGCTCTCACTCGACGGTGAGACGATATCCGGTCACCGTTTCTACGGGTGCAATTTCGCGAGTCTTCGCCTGTCGGATACGATCATCGAGCAGACGGAGTTCGAACTCTGTTTCTTCCCGTTTTCGCACTTCGAGCGCGTGAGGTTCAGCGACCTTACGGTTCGTAGTTGCGTCTTCGGCGGATCGACGCTCGACTCGTGTCAGTTCGGTGGTTCGCTGATCGTGCAGTGCAACTTCAATGGCATCACCGCGCGTCGGGCCGTGTTCGACGATTGCGATCTGCTGCACACCCGGTTCAACGTGTCGGTGTTCGACGACGTGCGGTTCGAGAACTGCAATCTGAAGGAAACCCGCTACCTGGGTACCGATGTTGCCACGACTGTGTTTCGCTACTCCAACCAGGAAGACGCGACGTTCGAAAACGAGGTGGGGTCGTGAGGGTGTACAGCCATTACTGCTACACGACGCTGTCGAACTGCTATCTGGTGGGGCCCGACGGACCGGGCGATGCGATCCTTGTCGATCCCTCGTGCTTCGACACCTCGCTCCTTTCGCTCGCGGAGCGGCACGGGTACGTGATCCGGAATGTGCTGTTCACGCACTGCGACAACAGTCACACCGACGGGCTTCGAGTGCTGCGCAAGATCTACGATTGCACTGTTCACGCAGCCGTACCGATGCTGCTGGACCTCCCGGCGCACCGCGTCGATCACGGAAATCGCATCGGTCTTGACGTCGGGACGGTCGACGTCATTGGACTGCCGGGTTACGGACGCGACTCGATGGCGTATCTGCTGAACGGGTTTCTGTTCAGCGGAATCGCGCTGACCGCCGGTGAGACCGGCAGCGTTCCGAACACGAGCGCGCTGTCGGTACTCGTCACGCACATCAAGGATCGCGTGATGTCGCTTCCAGACTGGACCGTCATCCTTCCGTTCTGGGGGCCTCCGTCGACGGTTGGGCTGGAGCGTACGACGTTTCAATACGCCGGCGCAGCGCCTGGGGAAGTCGGGTGCTGAAGTCTTCAGGGACCTGCGCGACAAACTCTCTTGCGGCCGATTCGCCCGGCAGCACGATGCGCAGCGACCACGCGTGCAGCAGAAGCGGGTCGTCGCCAGAGCTCCTGCCGTAGATCGCGTCGCCGACGATCGGGCATCCGAGCGACGCCATGTGTACGCGTAGCTGATGCGTGCGTCCGGTTTCCGGGCGCAGCTCGACGAGGGTCCGCCGATCGAAGCGACCGATCACGCGATACCTGGTTACCGCGGGCTTGCCGGCCGGCGCGTTCACCGCGAATCGTTGTCTATGGCGCGGGTCCCTGCCGATCGGAGCATCGATCGTTGCGTCCGCCCCCTTCAGCATCCCGGTCACCACCGCAAGGTAGCGTTTCTCCGTCGTGCGATGCGCGAACTGCCGCGCGAGCGCATCGAGGGCGGCCGGGCTTTTCGCCGCGATTAGCACCCCGGTCGTGTCCTTGTCGAGCCGGTGTACGATGCCGGGTCTGACCTGGTCACCGAACCGCTCCCCAAGGCCCTGCACGTGGTAGAGCAGCCCGTTGACCAGCGTGCCCGATCTGTTGCCCGCCCCCGGATGGACGACCAGGCCGCGTGGCTTGTTGATCACGACGACGTCGGCGTCTTCGTAGAGGATCTCGAAGCCGACCGGTTGTGCCTCCGCGTGCACCGGTGGCGGTGTTGTGTACCTGACGGTGACCAGCTGCCCGGCGCGAAGCCTCCGTGACAGTTTTACCGGTGCGCCGTCGACCGCGACCGTTACGCTGCGGTGCGCGATCTGGCTGCGATGGAACAGATCGAGCACGTCGCTTAGGTAGACATCGACTCGCATCCCGGCGTGCTCGTCATCGACGGTCGCCGATCGTTCGAACTGCCCGGCGTCGGTCGGATGCACGGTGCTACTCACCGTCGATCCGTTCGCGCCGGCCGAGCAGATAGTCGACAACGGCGACGGTAGTCGACAGCACGGCGGCTCCGATTACGATGCGTACCCCGTCGGCGCGGTCAAACGGCACGGCGCCCGGCGGTGCGAATGCGGGAGGAAGATACGCGGGGTCGCTTCCGCCGGCGCGTACGCTCGCGATCGCGTAGCGGCCGATCGCGTATACCAGTCGGCTTGTGAGGAGCGTGAGCGGCAACGAACCGAATGCGACGATCTCTGCGCGTCTGAGATCGAGCGCCCAGCGCGGAAACTCTGCATCCTCGTAGGGTGCGGCGTCGGGCGAGTCGGTCACCGCCGGCGCCTGCTGGGCCGACGCGACGAGCGCACAGCAGACGATCATCGAGACCACGCAGACCGCGATGCGAAGCGATCGGCGCGATCTCATGAGCGTGCTCCAAAGAGCGCGCTGCCGATCCGTACGAGCGTGCTCCCTTCGCCGATCGCGATCCGGTAGTCGTCCGACATGCCCATCGACAGCGTGTCTATGCATTCGTCGGGGAGCGCTGTGGCGACGCGTTCGAACAGCGCGCGCGTTCGCGCGAACGCGTCGGTAATGAGCCGGACGTCGTCGGTGAACGGCCCGATCGTCATGATTCCGCGAAGCCGCAGCGAAGCGAGCGACGCGATAGCAGCCGCGTCGTCGACCAGCGCGTCGGGATCGGCGTAGCCTGACTTGGTCTGTTCGCCGCTGGAGTTGAACTGCAGGAGCAGGTCGATCGTGACACCGGCCTGATCGCAACGGCGCGACAGCGCCTGGGCGAGCGCGATCGAATCAACGCTCTGCACCCAGTCGAACAGGCCGGGCACCTTCGCCGCCTTGTTGCTCTGGAGGTGGCCGATGAGGTGCAGCTCATACGCGGGCCCGGGAAGCTCCGCGCGAATTGGTTCAAACTTCGCGATCGCCTCCTGCACCCGGTTCTCACCGAGCACGGTCAGACCGTGGTCCAATGCGTCGCGGACGGTATCTGCGGGGTGGCTCTTGGTCACCGACAGGAGTTTGACCGATCCATCCGGCCTCCCCGCGCGTGCGGTGGCCTCGCGAATCGCGTCTGTAACCGTCCGTATCCGTTCCAGGAGCATAACCCATTGTATCAGAGGCGACGCGACCGCTGAAAGCTCCCCGGAGAATGGCCCATCTGTTGACTCGCGATAGACGGGCAAACTACCTTTCAGCAATGAGTGAAGCACTGTGGAGCCAGCGCCAACCGGCGACCTGGCGGACCAAGGTCGGTCTGGCGGAGATGCTGAAGGGTGGCGTCATCATGGACGTCGTGACCCCCGAACAGGCGAAGATCGCCGCGGAGGCGGGCGCGCAGGCCGTGATGGCGCTCGAGCGCGTTCCGGCGGACATCAGGGCGCACGGCGGAGTCGCCCGGATGTCGGATCCCGAGATGATCAAGGGCATCCAGGACGCAGTGACGATCCCGGTGATGGCGAAGTGTCGGATTGGGCACTTCGTCGAAGCTCAGATCCTTGAAGCGCTCGGCGTCGATTTCATCGATGAGAGCGAAGTCCTCACCCCAGCCGACGACCGGTTCCACGTGCTCAAACACTCGTTCAAGGCTCCGTTCGTGTGCGGGTGTCGCGACCTGGGCGAGGCGCTTCGTCGGATCGGCGAAGGCGCCGCGATGATCAGGACGAAGGGCGAGGCAGGCACCGGCGATGTGATCGAGGCGGTCCGCCACATCCGCACCGTGACCGACGAGATCAGGCGACTCGGAAGCCTCCCGCCCGAGGAGCTGATGACCGTTGCCAAGGATCTTGGCGCGCCCTACGACCTGATCGTCGAAATCGCACAGACCGGCAAACTCCCCGTTCCTAACTTCTCCGCGGGTGGCGTCGCGACGCCTGCCGACGCCGCGCTGATGATGCAGC
>RECL01000059.1 GCA_007694025.1 Spirochaetaceae bacterium | reverse complement strand
GTCTCCGACTCGAGCCGAATCCGCACGTTCCGGTTCGACACTATCGACTGCCCAGACGCATCAAGCGTCGATCCGGTGCTCGTCTGTACCACGTCGAATGTCGGCTGCGCCGTCACGCTCGGGTTCGCCGGATCGCTGGTCGAAGCGACCGCCCCCGTCGCGCCGGCCGGAGTGAACTCGAACGGCAGAGGGCAGCCGATCAGTGCCAGGGTGAGCACGGAAAACACAAGGAACGACGGAAACGCGCTGTGGCGACTCATACTCGTAGTCTACCACGCATGACTGAAATACTCAGGATAGAGAGAAGACGACAGACGGGACTCGATGCGGCAGTGCAAGGCTACGCGTCGATATGGTGATTGTTAAGCTACTACATTCAATAATACAAGTCCTTAGGCTCATGTTATTGACTTTTAACGCATCTATGCTATTATTCCTGAAATCGGAGGACGCATGATCGCGCTCGATGTCGACGGGTTACGCAAGGAGTTCACGAGCAGGAGCGGGCCGCCGTGGCGGCGCAGGCGAGAGACGGTTACCGCGGTGGACGGCGTGAGCTTCTCGATCCCGGCGGGTGAGATCTTCAGCCTGCTCGGTCCAAACGGGGCGGGCAAGACTACGTGCATCAAGATGCTCGCGACACTGCTGATCCCCACCGCGGGATCAGCGCGGGTGCTCGGCCACGATATCGTGAAGGAAGAGCAGGCGGTGCGGCGGCTTATGACCGCGGTGCTCCCGGGAGAGCGAACCCTCTTCTGGAAGCTCACGGTGCGGGAAAACCTCAGGTACTTCGCCGCGCTCTACGGTCTGGACCGAGCGTTCACCGACCGGCGCATCGACGAGCTGACGTCGTTCTTTGGCGTCGCGGAGAAACTCGGTGCGCTCGTGGAGAAGCTGTCCACGGGGCAGCGGCAGAAGGTTGTGCTCTGCCGCGCGCTTCTGCCCGATCCGGCGCTGATCCTCCTGGACGAGCCGACGCTCGGACTCGACCCGCACGCGGCGCGGTCGCTGCGCGAGATGATCCGCGCGATCAGGGATCAGGGTAAGACGGTCCTGCTGACGACGCACTACATGTACGAAGCCGACGAGCTCTCCGACCGGGTCGCGATCATCCACAACGGCAGAATCGTCTGCATGGACAGCCCCGCGGTTCTGAAGCGATCGCTCAACGCGAACAAGATTATCCGGCTGGAGACCGACGTGTGGCCGCACGAGTGCACGATGGCGTTCGACCGGCGCTTCCCGGGCAACGACGCGGTCGCCGAGGAGCGCGACGGTCAGATGCACGTGACGATCATGGTACGCTCTGGCGAGATCGCGATCGGAGAGCTCGCCGGGATGGTGAACGAGTACGGCGCGATGATCACAACGGTCCGCGTCGAGGAGCCGTCGCTGGAGGACGTGTTCATCGAAATGACCGGAGAGCGCGTGGAGAGTGCCGATGCAGAGCCACTCCTGGTATAGGCGGTTCATCCATCCCGTGTTCTCGGTCGCGTGGCGAGACATCCGGATCACGACGCGCTACAAGAGCTGGTTTGTCGCGTCGTTCATCTGGCCGATCATCTTCCCCTTTTCGCTGATCTTTCTGGGTCAGGGGCTCGCGGGCCCGGACGGCGAAGGAGTTGAGAGTTTCACCGCGCTCGCCGGCACCTCCGACTACTCGAGCTTCCTGATAGTTGGAAGTCTGGTCTGGATGTTCGTGAACATCAACCTGTGGATGGGCGGCCTGTCGCTGATGACCGACCGGACGCGCGGAACCTTCGACACGCATTGGACGATGCCCGTGTCCAAGCTCGCGTTGGTGGTCGGCGCGACGCTGGCGTCGCTTGCGCTGAACTTCGTACCGATGGTCGTTGCGATCGGCTTCTACGCGGCGATCGGATGGCTGGAAATGACGGGCAGCATCGTGCAGGTGATCCTGGCGATTCTCACGGTGGTCCCGTTCCTGCTTGGCTTCCTGCTCTGCTTCGCTGCGCTCACCGTGCGGTTTCGTGAGGCCGGTATCCTGGTGCAGGTTCTGCGCACGGTATTCTCGATCCTCTGCGGACTGCAGTTTCCGCTGGCCGTGCTGCCACCCGTGCTGCAGTCGATCGGTGCGGCGATCCCGCTCACGCACTTCATCGACCTGGTCCGCACGATCGTCATCCACGGCGGCGCGGTTTTCGACCATGCAGCGTCGGTAGCGTATCTGCTGGGTTCGGGGATCGCGCTGAGCGCTCTGGGCGCGATCGCGTTCGAGCTCGTCCGTCGCAGTGTCCGCTCGAGCGGGCTCGTGACCGGCTATTAGGAGGAGAGTATGCGTAGCATCGACGATGACGGGCGATATCGATCGAGCGCGGCGGCAATGTTCGGCGCACTTCGCGCGGTCTTCGTGAAGAACGCGCTCGAGTTCATCCGGTACCCGGTCAACCTGGCGTTCAGCCTGGTGCTGCCGGTAATCTGGTTTCTGCCGATCTACTTCCTGATCGTGAGCTTCGCACCCGCGGGTCAGTCGATCGGACTCGACGCGTGGGTCGGCACGTCGAGCTTCTTCGAGTACCTCCCGATCGGACTCATCGTCGGATACGTGATCATGACGGTCTTCTGGAATCTGGGCTTCGCGCTCAAGCGACTCATGGACATCGGCATGCTCGAGACGATCTGGGCGTGTCCGGTCCCCCGCATGGTGTACATCATCGGCGAGTCGCTCTTCTCCATGGCTCGCCTGACCGTAGAGGTCGTGATCGTGCTTCTGGTCTATCGCTACCTCTACGGGTTCACGCTGCCGGCGACAATCGTGGCGAATCTGTTCCTGTTTGTCCCGTTCCTGCTGATCATGTACGGGCTCGGGATCGGTTTCGCATCGCTCGTACTGCTGCTCAAGGACGCGAACACTCTGGTCGACACATCGAGCTTTCTGGTGAGCGGGCTCACCGGCACGCAGAACCCGCCGCAGGTCTTCCCGCGGTTCCTGCTCGCGATCTCAGTCGGAATCCCGATCACGCACGTGATCGACCTGCTGCGCTCAAGGACGCTGGGCATCGAACCGCTCATCGACCCGTCCATGCAGATGGCAATCGTCGCCGCGTCGGCTCTGCTCTTCCCGGTCGCAGGCGTCATCATCTTCATGGCCGTCGAACGCCGAAGCAGACGGCTCGGAAATCTGCACGTTCACTGATTCACCCGATCGAGCCAGCCGGTCAGAAACCCCTTCGGGTCTCGCCTGAAGTCACGGCGCGTCGCCGGCGAGCGGTTGAACTCGAGCACCAGATCGACAAGCGCGCGGATCCGATCAACGCGACCGGTCGCGCGCTCCCGCCCGGGCAGAACCGCCGCCGCCGCATCGGCGAGCCGGGCGTACAGCTCCAGGTCCGCGCTGTAGGTCGCAACCAGATCGAGGTACGCGTTGTTGATCGGTATCTCCGCGATCCGACGGTACGCGTCGGTGCGGTATCGGTCGTCGTACGTCGCGGCGAAGCGCTCCTGGAAGCGGGCGATCGCGTGGGCCTTCTGTGTCCGCGCATCGTCCTCCGACACGTGAGCCTCGCGAAGCCTCCGAAAGATCGAGTCGAGCTCATCGCGCAGACCGAGCATGTCGGCACGAAAGAGCTGCGAGTCTGCTCGCGCGGCGTCGAACGCGAGGAGTTCATCGGACTCCGGACCGTAGGAGAGCTCCAGGTACGCGATAGCGCCCTCGACGCCGATCCACGTCGCGAGTTCCTCGTTGAACTGCCCCTGGTTGCGGAGGAAGATCGTCGCGTGGACCGACTCGTGAATGATCAGGTCGGCGATCCGGTGCGGTGGGTAGTCGCTCATGAAGCTGAACACCGGGTCGCTCGTGATGCCGAGCGTGCTGAACGCGTCGACGGGCCTGACCCAGACGTCGTACCCGCGTTCGCGCAGCCGATCGGCCTCGCGACGCGCGTGCACCGGGTTGAAGAACCCCTTGTACGGAAACCGACCGGCGAACGGCCAGCGCCACTCGTGGCGCGTGAAGCCGAGTTCGTGAACCGCGTTGACGACCGCGGCCAGATAGTCGCGGTCGGTCACGACGATCCGGCTGTAGTTGCGCCCGACGTCGAGCCCCAGATCGTCGGCAGCGAAGCGGCGCACGCGTTCGACCCGTTGGAGAAACGCGATCGTCTGCTCATCGGCCGGCGTACCCGAACGAAAGGTGCCGCGATCCAGAACCGGCGCGATCGGCTCGGCGTCGATCTGATACGCGATGATCCCGGCGCCCTGCCTGATCAGGTAGCATCCAGACAGCAACGGCACAACCGCGATCAGGACGCGGGCGCGGGCAACACTCCGGCAAAAAACGTGCTTGCGGTGCATACGCACCCAAAGTATACTCCCGACCGGGCTGAGCGGAGGAGTCGCCTTGCGAATCGCAGCGCGGATCGGCATCGTTCTCGTCTCTCTGGTTGTGTCGGGCTGTTTCCTGTTTGGACCGAACGATGCGAGCATCGTGTCACTGTCAATCGACGGAGTGTCGGTCGATGCGACGATCGACCGAACCGCGCGAACCGTGACCGCGATCGTGCCACCGGTCGATCTGGCCCGTGTTCAGCCCGCGATCGGGCTCTCCCCTGGTGCGACGCTGGTCGGCGTACCCGCGTTCGCCGACGGCGTTCCGACGTCCGTCGCGGTAAGCCCAACCTTCGGTCGCCCGGTAAACTGGTCTGTAACGATCCACGTCAGCCCCGGCGCGTCGTTTCTCTTCGATGGCGTGCGAATCGTGCTCACGGCCGGGTACACCGATAGCTCGGATCCCGAACAGGCTGCGGCGTGGGGCCACGGAGCGCCGGGCGGATCGTGGTCGGATAACGGGTTCGAGTTCTGGATTTACGAGATGATCGACGACCTGGGCTCCGAGGACCAGACGTCCGGGATATGTCTGTGGGTCACGCTGCCGGAGATCGCCGTCGGAGAATACTCGATCGACGACGACGACGCGGTCACCCTCGGTTACTGGGACGACACGCTGTCGGTGACGGCAAGCGAACTGACCGTGATCGTCGCAACGTCGCCGTCATCGGTCGGTGAGTACATGACAGGATCGTTCCAAGCGTCGCTCTCTGGCAAGGGCACAAAGGGCGATAAGACGAAGGAGGGTACGGAGGGCGGAGGCCCCCCAGCCCACACGCTCTCCGACGGCTTCTTCAAGGTAGTGCGGGTAGCAGACAACATCTGGTCGTACTGATGCGATCCGGGCACGCGATGATCCGGCCGGGTTTACTCCCCGCCAGGCAGATCATCGATCGTGTAGATCCTGATCACGTCGTAGGCGGGTTCCTCGTAGGGGTGCGCGGCCAGTAGCGCTTCCACGACCGTGCGGACCACGGCGTCCTCGCAGATCGTTTCGACCCGCAGTTCGTCGAC
>RECL01000109.1 GCA_007694025.1 Spirochaetaceae bacterium | reverse complement strand
AGCCGCGAGCAGCGCGATCACCGCGGCCGACGTCGCCATCGCCACGGCGACGACTCTGCTCGCGCGCCGATCGATCCGGGCCAGCCGATCCGGCGCAAGGTCGTGACGCGTCACGTACCTGAACGCGGCCCACGACAGAACCATCGCGACGAGTTCTACGCTGCGCCGGAGAAAATCCGCGATCTGCGTCGTCGACCGGCTCACGTACGCCGCGTACCCGGTCGCAACCGGAGCAAACGCGCTCAAGATGATCGCGAGCGCGAGCGTCCGCTCACGCACCGCACGACCCGCCGTTCCGATTGCGTCCGACCCGCGCACGTCAGTGTCCGGCCGCTGAGAACAGGCCAACGAGCGGCGCGATCGCGAGCGCTGCGACGATCGGGACAGTGAAGGTATCGTAGCCACCCCGCGTCACAAGCTCGACGATCGCGCAGATCGGTGCGACGATCACCGCGATCGCAAGGCTCGATGCCCACGGGAGCCCGACGTAGAAGAACAGGGTCAGGAAGAACGCAGCGGCAGCGAATGCCGCCATCGCGGCGGTGCCCTCGTAGGTCTTCGCGTGATCGACCCAGCGAAGAAGAACCCGCCGGCGCCCCCATGCCTTTCCGACCAGAGCCGCGGCGGCGTCACCGAACCCCCACCCGGTCACGGCCACGCCGACGACGGGGGCCCACCGTATGCCCATCAAGCCCCAGAGTACAACGATGAGCAGTCCGAATGTCGCCTGAACCATCAGGAGCGACCGCCTGAACTCTCCCCCCGATTGGGCACGGTCGGCGAACGCCCTCCTGTACCACCGGGTCCGCTCGATGAGCGCAAGCGTCGGATACGCGACGACTACAAGCACCGCCGAAGCCGATAGAGCCCAGTACCAGGTGCTGAACAGATTGAGCAGCAGAAAGACCGACAGGCTGTACCCGATGTGTTGCACCTTACGGATGATCTCTGGTGGAACCCGTGTCCAGTACTTCAGCGGGACCGGAACGATCACGCAGACGACCAGGTAGTACGAGAACAGGATAATCCCACCCAGGACGTCCCGATTCATGAAGCTCCCCCGTTAGTGATCCCCTCCAGAAGCAGCGCGATCGCGCGTTCTCCCAGTCCCTGACCAGCGGGGCTGACCGGGTCGAGCGCGCCCTGCAGCACCAGGCCCACCCCAAGCGACACGAGCACAAGCGCCGCCAGATCGGGATCGACGGGTCGGAGACTCCCTTCGGCAACCCCGTCTTCGACCAGTCGGACGAACGACGACCGAAAACGTCGGTACGGTTCGACGGTGACGCGCCAGACCGACGGATCCTTCGCGGCCTGCCGCCAGAACTCCAGGAACATCGGGATGCGGCCCCGACCCTCGGCGGTCACGCGATTGACGAGCGTCGCAAGATGCACCAGTCGCTGCGGAGCCGGTTGCCGACGCGTCAACGCCTCCGTGACCGCCGCGTCGAGCTCGGCGAGCCACGGTTCAAGGAGCGCGACAAACACCGCCTGTTTAGCATCGAAGTGGTGGTAGAACGCCCCCTTGCTCACGCCGGCGGCACGGCAGACGTCGGATACAGAAGTCGCATCGTACCCCTCGCGCGTGAAACACGCGACCGCGGCGTCGAGTATCCTGGTCCGCGTCGCGTCGCTTCGCTCGTCGTTCGTCACGCGCAACTCCTCCGCCGGTTGGTTGTGGCCTCGGTACATACCGACCGGTCGGTTTATATTACTGCTGACCTGATCGGCGGTCAAGCGCGGATTGCAGACCGCATTCGCGCTGCCCCGCCAGGAATCGGTTTCGCGGTGAAAAAAACCGTGCTACGATACCGCAACGCAGGAACGGAGGGACTCGTATGAGCAGTCAACCGGCGGATCATGAACAGGCCTTTGAGAAACGCAAATCAGGGATCGGTGTCCGGATGACGCTGATCTACTCGGTGATCTACGCAGGATTCGTGATCCTGAGCGTTTTTCGCCCCGAGTCGATGGGCGCGCGCGCGGTGCTCGGACTCAACCTGGCCGTAACGTACGGGCTCGGGCTCATTGTGATCGCGATCGTGTTCGCGCTCGTCTACAACCACCTCTGTCGGGTTCCGCCGACCGGTGGCGGACGCAAGAGGGAGGGCGCGTAGATGGCAATCGCCGTATTCGTCATCTTCGTAGCGCTCATTCTTGCGATCTCCGCGTACACGAGCCGCAAGGCCGCCACCGTTGGTGGCTACTTCGTCGCGAACAGCTCGGTTCCGTGGGGCGTGAACGGCATCGCATTCGCCGGTGGCTACCTGTCGGTTGCGAGCTTCCTGGGGATCGCCGGGTTGATCGCGTTCTTCGGCTACGACGGCTTCCTCTACTCCATCGGGTTCCTGGCCGGATGGATCGTCGCGTTGTTCGTGATCGCCGAACCGATGAAGCGCATGGGGACCTTCACCTTTTCCGACGCGCTGAACCGGAATTTCAGTCGCCCCGGGATCCAGCTTGCGGCGGGGCTGAGCGTGCTCGTCGTGTCGCTCTTCTACCTGGTGCCGCAGATGGTTGGGGCGGGAGTTCTGGTCGAACCGCTGCTGGGAATCCCGCACTTCTGGGGCGTCATCATTGTCGGAACCGTCGTGATCGTGCTGGTCGCCGGCGGAGGCATGACGTCGACGACGTACGTGCAGTTCTTCAACGGAGGGCTACTCCTGACGTTCGCGGCGGTCCTGACGATCGCGGTGCTGGTCCGGGGCGTCGACACCGCCGAACGCCCGACCGAGGAGGGTGTTGCCGGGCTGGAAAGCTATCACTTCGATGAGATCCCCTTCGAGATGGTCGAAGGCCGTCCTGTTGCCGACCTGCGTGGGGCGCAGACAACCGCCCGCCATGCGGTGGTCGATCGAAACACCGGTGATGAGACATCGGTGTTCTACCGGGTTTCGCATCTTGTCGAAGCAACCCCGGTCGACCAAGGAACGTTCACCGCGAACGTCAAGGGACGCACGGCCCGGTTCGATCAGTCGCGCGCTGCGCGCGACGGATGGACGATGGAAGAACACGACGGCCACACGTACGTGCGCGTTGCCGAATGGTTTCTGGTCGTCGACGCGACGGGCTCACGAGGCACGCTCGTGGAAACACAGTCGCGCACCACGCGCGCGAACGGCAGCATCCTGGTAAACGGCGCTCCGGAGAGCGGAGCGAACCGGCCGCGGCAGATGGGTGGCATTGCCGAAATCCCGGCGGATCTTGGTTCACGGACCGGTCCGGTCGGCCCGCTACGGCTGCTCGCGGTACTGAGCGATCGATCGACGACCGTTCTGCGACCGCGAAGCGTCGCCTTCACGTCCACCGACGGCGACGCGGTGACGATCTTCTACGAGGAGCGCGTGGCAGGTTCCACCTTCATGCGACCCGGCCTGATGTTTCCGCTCGAAGCGCGCGAGGGCGAGCCCGCGGTCACGACGTTGCTGAACCGTCTGAACTTCATTTCGCTGATGCTCGCGCTCTTCCTGGGAACATCGGCGCTCCCGCACATTCTGATCAGGTACTACACGGTGCCGAGCGCTGAGGCCGCGCGCAAGTCGACCATCGTCGCAATCGGCGGGATAGGTCTGTTCTACATCCTGACGATGTACCTTGGAGTCGGCGCGCTCGCGTCGGGCGCGATCAACCCCGAAACCAGCAACATGAGCGCGCCGTTGCTCGCGCGCAGCTTCGGTGAAGTGCTCTTCGCGATCATATCAGGCATCGCGTTCACGACGGTGCTCGCGACCGTATCGGGGCTGATCATGGCCGCGTCCGGGGCGGTCGCGCACGACCTGATGGGTAACCTGTTGCGACGGGAGGTGTCAGACCACGCGAAGGTCCTCGCGGGTCGGATCGTCGCAGTGATCGTCGGCGTCATCGGCATCGTGCTCGGGATCCTCTTCCGCGGCATGAACGTTTCATTCCTGGTAGGTTGGGCCTTCGCGGTTGCGGCGTCTGCGAACCTGCCGGCGCTGGTCCTGATGCTCTTCTGGAAACGCACGACCGGAACCGGCATCATCGCGTCGATTCTGGTCGGGATCATCGCGTCGGTCGGCCTGATCCTGCTCAGCCCTGATATGTGGGCGCGCTACGGGCTCGACCCGGCCACCGCTCCGATGCCGATCAACCAGCCCGGGATCGTATCGATCCCGCTGAGTTTCATCGTCCTGGTTGTGGTATCGCTGGCAACGCGCCAGAGGGACGCGACTCCCGCATAGCCAGACGGTGGGTCACGCGGAGAGGTGATACTCGTGAGCGACGCGCTTCTGGATCGCGGAGATCTGCGCGAACGCGTGACGGAGCGTGCCAAGTTCGAGCTGGGAGAGCGACCGTGGGTCGACCAGGTTATCGGCGGGCCGCCCCGCTTCGATCGCGTCGAGCTGGGTCCGTAGTCGAAGCTGCATCAAGTGACCGAACGCGTCGGTGAGCGACCGGAAGCTTTCGTCGGTCAGCACCGAAAGCGTGTGCAGCTGTTCGAAGCGGTCGAGAGTGTTCGTGTCGGCCAGATGGTGCTGCAGCGCGTAGAGCCGTGCGATGTTCGACAGCGGCGTCATCGCCTCCTTGATATCGAACGCGTTCGCGGATGTGCCCGATGATCCGGTCACGATCTTCCCGAACAGACCGACCGGCGGCTTGTACTGCACGGTGCCGCGAGCCATGAACGCCAGGAACGACGGATGCGCGTCGATCTCTTCGTCAACGTGTCTCCAAAGATCGGATGCGAGCGATCGGTCGCCGTACACGCAACGCTGGTCGAAGAAGATATTGCAGTTCGCGACAGCCTTGCCGTCGGGTTCGCCGATCCAGCCGGAAAAGGCACGCTTCCACGCCGACAGCGGCTGGTTCCACGCGGGGTTCCTGGCCATCGTCCCACCACGGCAGTGATGGTACCCGACCTCATGGAGCGCGTCGCAGACCATTTCCCCGAGCTTCAGAAAGTAACTCACCGCGTCGCGCGATGCCGACGCGTCGTCGTCGAACACAAGCGCGTTATCCTGATCGGTCGCAAGCGTCTGCTCCTGTCGCGCCTCACTTCCGAGCGCCAGGAACGCGAACCGCGCCGGAGCGGGTCCAAGATCGTCGATCACCAGACGGACGACCTGATCGACGATCGCGTCGGATACCGCCGTCGTAACGTGGCTGATATTCTGCGGACGCGCGCCGCTGTTGACCAGCGACCGCACAAGCGTGTGCAGTCGCTCCTGACAGCCGGCGAGCCTGTCGATGGCGTCGGCGTGACGGATCTCGTGGAGCAGCACTACCAGCGAGTAGCGCTCGAGCCTGACCGCCCGGCTGCCTCGGATCAGCCCAACCGTCTTGCCGGATGAATCGATGACCGCCAGATGGTCGATATCGTGCTCGCGCTCGAGCAGCAGCGCCTCAAACAGCGGTGCGCTTTCGCCTATCGTGATCACAGGAGCGCTCATGATCCGCGTTACCGGTGCTCGCGTGTCGGCCCCGACCGCGACGATACGGTCACGGATGTCCTGGTCGGTGACGATTCCGATGAGCTCCCGGTCGGCCTGTACAACCAACAGCGCGTCCGATCCGGCACGGCTCATCGCGCGTACGGCCTGCGCGATCGGGGTATCGAGTGGACAGGTCACCGGGTCGTACGCAAACGACCGGACCGGCTCGGTCAGAAACAGGAGCGACGTCTGCAGCTGCGAGATCGTGGTCTCCCGGTCGATCTCGGTCTTCCGTCGCTCCGAGATGTCCTCCATGATCGCGGCGCACACTCCGTGCCTGGTACCGCGAGCGTCAGACACGACCGCCGAAAGGTTGACGATCACCGAGCCACCGTCGAGCCGACGGATCTGGATCACCATGTCACGAACGGCACCATCGGCGCGTAGACGCCTGGCGAACGCATCGAACGCCTGCGACGTCGACACCGCAGCGCGTAGCGACACCGCCGCGGGCTCGCGCCCCTCGGCCCCGAACAACCGCCGCGCCGCGTCGTTGAGCTCGAAGATGGTCATGTCGTCGTCCATCGCCGCCCTGAACACGCCGCTACTGATGCGCTCGGCGAGCGCCTCGTACTTCGCCTGGCTCTCCCCGAGTTCATCCCTCAACTGCTGATGCCGAGTCACGTGCTGAAGGGTCAGAATCACTCCCTTCTCCCCGGAGAAGTAGACCGCTGACGACGACAGCAGCGCGAGCACAGCCGACCCGTCACGCCGACGGACTCGCAGTTCGATCGCGTCGCGGACCTCGGCGCCGTCGATCATCCTGGACAGCTGCTGGCGATCGGCGTCGTCGTCCGCGATCACGATATCGTGGATGTCCAGAAACGCGAGTTCAGTCGCCGAGTAACCGAGCATCTCGAGCACCGACCTGTTCGCATACGTGCACCGCCCGTCGACAAGAAGCAGCGTTCCGCCGGTTGAAGACTCGACGAGCGCGCGGTACCGTTCGTGCGACAGCCGTAGCTCGATCTCGGCATCGCCGCGCTGTCGCTCCGCACGAAGCGCCTGGTACGCGACGGCCGTCAGGAGCACCACGGCGACGATGGTCACAAGGAACGACACGTCGATGATCCGACTGGTCACCGCCTGGATCTCCCGGTTCACGTCGTCGACGTAGATGCCGGTGCCGATGATCCATCCCCACGGATCGAACCGTCGGACGTACGACTCCTTCGGCTCGAGCCGTTCGGGATCATCCTGCCACTGCCAGACGTAGGTCACGTACCCCGACTGCTCGACCCGCACCGCGTCGACGAACCGAACGAAGGGCCGTATCCCGTCAGGATCGGTGAAGTCGGAGAGGTCGCTCCCCTCCAGATCCGGGCGGTACGGATGCATGATCATGCGCGGCTGCGTATCGGTGATCCAGAAGTAGTCGAGACCGTCGGGCCCGTACCGCAGGCGCCTGATCCGTTCGATCGCGAGCTGCTTCGCATCGTGCTCCGGCAGCGCACCGGTCGCAGCATCGCGCTCGTAATCCCGGAGGATACTCCACGCGGAGTTCGTCAGTTCCGCGGTCATCTCCCGCTTTCGATCGAGCAGCCCGCGCTCCATGGTCGGCACCAGGTACCCGAAGATCAGCGCCACAAAAAACGCGATCACGAGAACGGAGGGAAGCACGATGCGCGCGATCAACCACGGCCAGTTCAACGGCGCGTACGCGACGTCGTCGATCCGCCGCGACTCGGCCGGCGCGTGGTTCCCGTTTCGCGCGTGGGTTGCGCTTCGCGCGTGGGTTGCGCTTCGCGCGTGTGCACCCAAAGCCTCCCTGAACCGCTTCCAGCGCGCTACGGGTATCTCCACCCCGGGTCGGCTCGCCTCATCGTGGCGCGGGCCGTGGAAGTCGCTGCCCCCGGTTACCAGAAGGCCGTGACGGTCGGCAAGTTCGACCAGAAACTCCCGGTCTTCGACTGGATACGGCTTGTAGTACGCCTCGATCCCGTCCAGGCCGACGCCCGCAAGGCGAACGACAAGCGCATCGACCGACTCGCGCTCCCAGCTGGTCAACGGATGAGCCAGAACCGCGATCCCGCCCGACCGGTGGATCTGATCGATCGCACGATCGGCGTCGGTCACGGTCGCGTAGAGCTCCCTCATCGAAGCGGAGTCGGGATCGAACCCGTACGCGAGCAGGTGAATCTCGGCGGCGTCGACGAGCGCGTGGATCTCCGCGCCCGCGAACTCGACCAGGCCGCGTCGGGCTGCAACCTCATGAAACGCGGCAAGTCCGTCGGTGGTGTGGTGATCGGTAAGCGCTGCGAACCGCACCGCCGCGTCCGCGGCAAAGTCGGCGACCTCGCCCGCAGAGTAGTACCCGTCGCTCGAATCGGAGTGGCAGTGCAGATCGACGACGATCGATTCTTCACCGGTCATACCGGATTGTACCACGACCGAAGCGATGATGGCGGCTAAGCGCTATCGCCGGACGGAGTAGCAGGCAGCGGCAGGTCTATCATCCACGCAGTTCCGCCCGATCGATCGACGATCGCCGTGCCTCCGACGCTCTCTGCGAGCGACACGACGATCTGCCGGCCAAGCTCTTCGCGCGCGGTACCGGCCGGCTCGTCGGGTACCGCGTCACTGGTCGTGATCCGCACCCGGCCGTCGTAGGCCGATACGCCGATCCGCAGTCGTGGGGTGCTGTCGGATCGCAGCGCGCTGTCGATCGCCCCAAGCGCGATCTCGTGAAGGATCAGTGCGACCCGGATCGCCAGATCGACCGGAACCGGACCGTCGACCGATACGTCGGTAGAGACTTCGGCGGGTCGGTGACCGACCAGGTCGGTGACTTCGCGCAGGTACTCCCGCAGAAAGTACGCCAAGTCGGTTTCCTCAGACGGGGTCGACGCGAACAGGAGGTCGTGGAGTCGCGACAGCGACCATATCCGGTTCTGCGCGCCTTCCACCCACGACGCATCGACAGGATCGGCAAGCGAGTCGCGCTCGAACGACAGCATCGACGAGACGAGCTGCAGATTGTTCTTGGTCCGGTGGTGCAACTCCGCAAGAAGGACGCGATTCGCGTCGAGCGCCTGACGCTCGGCGATCAGAGCGGTCTCCAGATCGGCGGTTCGATCGGCAACCTTCTCCTCGAGCACGATTTCACGCTGTTCCGACTCGCGGATCCGCCTTACAATCACGTACCACCCAACCGAAGCCAGCGCCGACGCCGCGATTACGGCGTTAATAAGCTGCCGGCTCGCCCCCGGAAGGTTCACCAATCCTCCACCGACGATCGCGACGATGAACGCAGTCAGCACGGCGCTCACCGTGAGTCGTCCGTACCGGTCCAGGTACCCGAGCTCCCACGCGTAAAGCAGAGCAAGGAAGACAATAATGAAACCGGTCAGATTGAGCGGCGACCCATCCCACGTCGCGTAGAGCCCGGCCGCGAGCGCGTACGCCGGCTGTACCCACCCGAGCCGGGCAACAAAGACGCTCGCGAGCGCGAGCGCGCCCCCGAGCGCGAGCGACCAGACGAACGGCGACGCGATCACGGACCAGAGCGAGTCGGCGCGGTCGCTCAGGATCGACGCGTTGACCGCAGCGACCCCGAAGCTCGCGATCGCGATCAGAGAACCTACGATCCGTCTTGCCGTGGATCCGTGCTTCATCAGGTCAATACCGATCGTTCTATGGCCTATGTCGCGTTCCAGAACGCCAGCGTCCCTTCTTCCAGGCTGAGGATCTCGTCCATTTCCGGACACCGGACGGCGTTGACCTGGTCGGTCAGCCGTTCGATCAGCTCGGGTGCGTCCCAGGCGCCGGTTGCGACCGGGTTGTGCTTGCCGAGCACGCGGTCGACGGTCACGTCGCGGACGTAGTCGTTGACCATCGTAAGCGCGATGAGCGCCATGCCGCGCGCGATTATCGCCTGGTCACCGCCGCTGAAATGCATGCCCGCTTCAAGCCGCGCGTAGACGTCGCGATCGTCCTCGGGTGTCGCGTAGAACGCTTCGCGCGTCTCCTTGCACGACAGCACGTAGACGCCCAGATGCTCAACCGCGGTCCGCTGCGGATGATCGCAGCCGGCCAGAAACGGCAGCGACGCTATCAGCCGCGCAAGCGGCTTCGCGACGAAGCGTTCGGTCTCATCCCGGTCGAACCGGAACGCCGCGGCAACCTGCTGAAGCAGAGCTTCGACAGTCGCCTTCGAATCCTTCGACATCACCTGAGTTGTGATGGTTTGCATAGTGCCTCCTTCCCCGCTGGAGTATGCCCGATTTTAGTCGAGTGCAAGCGGCGTGGATAGTGGTTATCCGGAAGGCGCCGTAGATAACGAAAAAGGCCGACCGGAGTCCGGTCGGCCTGCATTCATGGCTGTCGAAGGGGTCGAGATCGCGCGTGATGCGCGACCGTCAGACCCCGATTGACACCGGCTGATCGCCGGCATGGGTCACTTGCTGTTGAAGATCTGCGCGAGTTCGGCCATCCGGTTGGAGAAGCCCATCTCGTTGTCGTAGAAGCTCGTCGCCTTGACCATCGTCTGCCCGTTCAGGTTGACCAGAACCAGGTCGCTCGAGATCATTGACGAGAACGGCTCGCCGACGCAGTCGCGCGAACACTCGTAGTAGTCACCGAAGTACGCGATCTTCTTGGATATCGACGAATCGTTGATCTTCTGAACGTTTGCGGCGATCGACTTCGCGAACTCTTCCTGGCTCACATTGCCTTCGACCAGGAACACCGCTTCTACCACGCTGCCGGTATCCGTCGGGACCCGGAGCGCCGTGCCGTTGAGCTTGCCGTTCAGGTGCGGAAGCACCTTACCGACCGCGATCGCGGCACCGGTTGACGCCGGGATGATGTTGTTCATCGTCGCGCGGTTCTTGCCGCCGCCGAAGAAGTCAACGACCCGCTGCGTCGAAGTTGCCGCGTGCGTCGTGCTCATGAGCCCCGCAATGATCTTGTGACTCATGTCGACGGCCTTGGCCAGCGGCGCAAGGCAGTTCGTCGTGCAGCTTGCGTTCGAGATGATCGTCTCTCCAGCCTTGAGCGTGTCGTGGTTGACCCCGACGACGACGGTATGCGTGTCGTCCTTCGCCGGCGCGCTGATGATCACCTTCTTCGCGCCACCCTTGAGGTGTGCCTCACACTTCTCCTTGGTCAGGTAGAAACCGGTGCACTCGAATACGATGTCGACTCCGTGCTTGCCCCACGGGATGTTCGCCGCGTCCTTCTCGCTGTAGACCGTGATCTCGTGCCGTCCGACCTTGATGACGTTTTCGCCCTTCAGGCTCACGTCGGCCGGAAACCGACCGTAGATCGAGTCCTTCGGAAGGCTCTTCGCGATCTCTTCCGCCGATACCAGGTCGTTTCCTGCAACGATATCGAACTGGTCGTCGAGCTGGCTCAGGATAACGCGCATCACGTTCTTTCCGATTCGACCCATGCCATTGAATGCAACTTTGATCTTGCTCATGCATTCTCCTTCTTTGCTGATTTTGGGTATACATGCCGCGAACGTCCCGAACCGGGCTCCCCCGCGACAGATTGTAGTCGTATTGTTACTAGATAGCCGGGATACCTCGGAATGTCAAGGCTGCGATCCGGCTGCAGCCGCGCTATCGGCGACTTGCCGGGACACGCAGCCGCTGACCAACGGTGAGCGTATCCGGATTGGTCAGTCCGTTCAGCGCGACCAGATCGGACACGTCGACCATGAAGAACCGGGCGATCTTGCTCAGATTGTCGCCTTCGACAACGCGATACTCGACCTCACCAACCCGCTCGAACTCGATCGGCAGGCTGCGGATCGGCATCCCGGGCAACGGAGCGATCGACGCGCGCTGATACTCGCCACCAATCTCGTCGGCACCGGCCAGGTCGGGAACGATCCGGACGGCACCGATCGCGAGCCCGACGACGACCGCGATCAGCACCACGGTCCGGGCTGCCTCAAAAAGCTTACGAAGCCCGCTGCCTGTTCGTCGCTCGCGCCTTCGAAGATCGGCGCGCCACACCGTGCGTCGGCTGTCGCGGGCCGAGCGTCGCCGGTACGATCGAAGGGAGTGAGCACGGTGCGATACCGACTGTTGGGCCAGGACGCGAACCATCACCTCTATTATCAGCGCAAAGCCACGCGAGCTTGAGCGAGACTACTCGTCGGCGTCGACGAATAGCCCGCGTTCCCGGTCCTTGACGACGCTGTCGGACGGGAAGACCCGACCATTCATCGCGATGTAGACGCCGGGAGAGAGCGACTGCACCGCGGCGAACGCGCACCCCAGGTTAAACTCCGCGTCGCTACCGGAGAAGACGTACGGCACCATCGCTCCGGTCAGGACGATCGTCTTGTCCAGGCGAGCGGCCCGGATCAGCGCCGCGGTCTGCGTCATCGTATCGGTCCCGTGCGTGACGATGATCTGCCGCTCCGGTGCCACGCGGCACGCCCGGACCACGCGCGCTCGTCCGTCGTCGTCCATCTGCAGGCTGTCGACGAGCTGATTGATCTCGATTTGGACAGGGACGGTGATTCGTACCCTCTCGAGCAGATGCGGCAGGTGGGTCGTCCGCAGCGTCAGCTCGCCACGGATCTCGTCGTACTGCTTGTCGAAGGTGCCACCGGTGATGATGATGCGGATCGGCGAAATCACGCGCACACTGTGTCATCTCCGCTGCGGCGGTGCAAGCGCTCTCCCGACGGCGTTCGGCCAGTCACAGGCTCTCCGCCGAGTCATCGTCGTCGAGGTCGGGAACCGCCCCGTGATCGGGGTCGTAGCCGAGCAGGGTGAAGACGTCGGACATCGTCGACGCTACCGACTCGCGGCTGAGTCCCAGGTCGGCAAGCGACAACGAATGCGACCGTGGGCGATCCGCGGCCAGTTCGAGCTGAACGAGCCGCTCGCGAAGCTCGGCATCAGCGTCAAGACCAAGCGCGTGCAGCAGCCCGGTGACCGTCGCCGAAGGGTGCGCGACCAGTTCCCCGTATCGAACCCGGTGGTACGTGCCGGCGTGGTCGCTCGCCGCGATCACACGCTCAGGGCGCAGGTACCACTCCTTCACCATCGACAGGAAGGTATCCAGGAACGGGAACCGGTCTACAGGCGACGCGAAGTAGTGCCACGCAAACGCGAACCACGCGGCACCGCTCGGGATCACGTCGAAGGGGTGCCGCACGAGCTCCACGATGCGCGCGTCGGGGAACTCTTCGATCAGCGAGCCGAGTCGCGCGGTGAACGCCGGGCTCTTCGACAGGTAGGTCACCCCGGGCGGTGCGAGCGCCAGATGCCGCTGCAGGATGCCGCGATAGAAGCGCATCGCCGCGCGCCGCCGGTGGAGAGGGACTCGGTCGTCGAAGCGCCAGTACGGGTTGAGATCGGCATCGGCCGGCACAAAGAACCAGTTGAAGAAGCTGTCCCAGAGGTAGAGGAAGAGCGCCTCGTCCTCTTCGGGCTCCTCCAGCCTCACCTTGTGCATCTGGACCTGCCCGAGCCGGCGCGCCTGCGCGCGGACGATTGCCGAGCGCAGATGCCCGCCGAACCAGCGATCGACGATCCACACCCCGTGCCAGAACTTCCGCTGCGTGATCGACGGCGCGAAGTAGAGCTCCCACGTCTTCATCGCGGTGAACGCGGACGAATGCGCCAGGAGCCGATGAAGCAGCGTGCTGCCGCTGCGGAAGTTTCCTACGATGAAGGTCGGCGCAACCACTCGACGGCGGCGAAACCACGGGAAGAGCAGATGGTCGACGATGAGCCCCACCCGCGCCGAGCCACCCATCCAGGCCATGCAGAAAACGAGCATCACGACGACGCGCGCGCGGTGGCCGGTCAGGCGAAGATGCGGATGGCCCTTGGGTACGATCGATATCCACAGATCGTGGAGAAACCCGCGCCAGTTGAAGTACATCGGCGCGAAGCATACCCGATGCCCCGATCGTTGTTAAGGTCGGCCGCGCTCAGTACCCGAGCAGACTCGTGAGCCACCGCTCGGTTTCCGGTAGCGTGGAGCCCATCCGTCGCGCGTAGTCTTCGACCTGGTCGAGTCCGAGCTTGCCGACCCCCCAGTACGAGCTCGCCGGGTGGCTGTAGTAGAAGCCGCTCACGCTCGCTCCAGGCATCATCATGCGACTCTCCGTGAGTCCGATCCCGCACGAACCTTCGGGATCGAGTAACTTCCAGATTACTTCCTTGTCGCGATGGTCGGGGCACGGCGGGTAGCCGGGCGCGGGACGGATTCCCCGGTACTTGATCCGTAGCATTCCCTCCAGATCGAGCGCCTCGTCCGCGGCGTAGCCCCACAGCTCACGCCGGGTGAGCATGTGGAGGTACTCGGCGAACGCCTCGGCAAGCCGGTCCGCGACGATCTTCACCAGGATGCTCGAGTAGTCGTCGTCCTGCGCGTCGAACTCGGCGACCAGCCGCTCGACGCCTTCGCCGGCGCTCACCGCGAACAGCCCGATCCAGTCGGCGGCTCCGCTCGCCTTCGGCGCGATGTAATCGCAGAGGCTCAGGTAGTAGGGAGTCTCCTTCTTCTCCTGCTGCTGGCGCAGCGTCGGGAGAACCGCCGCAACCGACGTGCGCGAATCATCGGCGTAGATCTCGATGCAGTCGTCGTCCGTTGAGTTCGCGGGAAAGAATCCGCACACGCCGTGCGCACGTACCTCGCGGTCGCGGACGAGCCGGTCGATCATCGCCCGCGCGTCGTCGTAGAGCTTGCGCGGCTCGTCGCCGTACTTCGGGTCGGTCAGCAGATCGGGCCACGAACCGACGATGTCCCACGCGACAAAGAAGTACGCCCAGTCGATGTACTCGGCGAGCGTCGCGATCGGAACATCGCGCATCACGTGCACGCCGGGGCGGGTGGGCACAGGCGGCGTGTAGTCACCCCACCCGGGATCGAACCGCTTTGCGCGTACGTCGGCGATCGGAAGGAGCCCGCGCCCCTCCCACTTGCCGGCGCGGTCGCGGACGATCGACTCGTGCCCGGCGTTCACCTCGGCGATGTACGCGTCGCGCGTATCGGGGTTCATGAGCTTGTTCACGACGTTCACGACGCGGCTCGCGTCCTTCACGTGGACGACCGGACCCGAATACGCGGGCGCGATCTTGACCGCTGTGTGGATAGTGCTCGTTGTCGCGCCCCCGATTAGAAGCGGAACGGTCAGCCCCTCCTTCTCCATCTGCCGCGCGTTGTAGACCATCTCTTCCAGGCTGGGAGTGATGAGCCCCGAGAATCCGATGATGTCGGCATCGTGCTTCTTCGCAGCTGCCAGGATCTCGGAGAACGGCACCATGACGCCCAAGTCGAAGACCTCGTAGTTGTTGCACCCGAGCACGACGCCGACGATGTTCTTCCCGATGTCGTGCACGTCGCCCTTCACGGTCGCGAGCAGAATCCGGCCCTTCGACGACCGGGCTCCCGCTACCTTTTCGGCTTCGATGAAGGGGAGCAGATGCGCAACCGCCGCCTTCATCACGCGCGCGCTCTTGACGACCTGCGGCAGGAACATCTTCCCGCTACCGAACAGGTCGCCGACGACGTTCATCCCGGCCATCAACGGGCCTTCGATCACGTCGAGCGCACGATCCTCAAGCTGCCTTGCCTCTTCGGTGTCCTCGGTGATGTAGGTCAGCACACCGCGGACGAGCGCGTGGCGCAATCGGTCGGCAACCGGCGCGTCGCGCCACGCAAGGTCCTCGACGCGAGCGGTCGCACCGCTCGTGACGCTCTCGGCGAACTCGATGAGCCGGTCGGTCGCGTCGGCGCGTCGGTCAAGGAGCACATCCTCCACACGCTCGAGCAGATCGGCATCGATCTCATCGTACACCGCGAGCTGACCCGCGTTGACGATGCCCATGTCCATCCCGCGCTTCATGCCGTGATAGAGGAACGCAGAGTGCATCGCCTCCCGCACCGCGTCGTTCCCGCGGAAGGAGAAGCTCACGTTACTCACCCCGCCCGACACGTGCACCCCGGGCAGGTTTTCGCGGATCCAGCCTGTTGCGTCGAAGTAGTCGAGCGCGTAGCGGCGGTGCTCTTCGATTCCGGTCGCGACCGCGAACACGTTCGGGTCGAAGATGATGTCGTGCGGCGCGTAGCCGACCTCGTCGACCAGGATGTCGTAACACCGGCGGCAGATCGCCTGCCGCCGTTCGAGCGTGTCGGCCTGCCCCTGCTCGTCGAACGCCATCACGACCACAGCTGCGCCGTACTTGCGCACCTCACGCGCGTGGTGGCGGAACGCGTCCTCGCCCTCTTTCAGGCTGATCGAGTTCACGACGCCCCTGCCCTGCACGCAACGCAGTCCCGCCTCGATTACGTCCCAGTTGCTCGAGTCGACCATGATCGGCACGCGCGCGATATCGGGTTCGACAGCGACCAGGTTCAGGAAGGTCGTCATCGCGCGGACGCCGTCGAGCATCCCCTCGTCCATGTTCACGTCGATGATCTGCGCGCCGCCTTCGACCTGTTCGCGCGCGACGTCGAGCGCGTCGGCGTACGCCTCGGTCTTGATGAGCTTCGCGAACCGGCGGCTGCCGGCTACGTTCGTCCGCTCGCCGACGTTGATGAACCCGCGCGTCTCGTCGATCACGAGCGGCTCGAGCCCGCTCAGCCGGGTCTTCTCAGGAATCGCAGGAATCGCGCGCGGCGCGACGCCGTCGACGGCCTCGGCGATCTGCCGGATATGCTCCGGGGTCGATCCGCAGCAGCCACCGACGATATTCACGAGCCCGTCGGTCGCGTAGCCGTGCACGATCTTCGCCATGAACTGTGGGCTGTGGTCGTACGCACCCAACTCGTTCGGAAGCCCGGCGTTTGGATGCGCGCTCACGAAGCAGGGTGCGACCGCGGCGATGCTCGCAACGTGCTCCCTCAGCTGATCGGCACCAAGCGCGCAGTTCAGTCCCACCGACAGCGGCGCGGCGTGGAGCACCGAGTAGGCGAACGCCTCCGGGGTCTGGCCGGTCAGCGTGCGGCCGCTCGCGTCGGTAATCGTACCCGATATCATCACCGGAACGTCGATCGCATCGCGCTCGCGGAGCGTCATCAGCGCGTAGATCGCCGCCTTCGCGTTCAGCGTGTCGAAGATCGTCTCGATCAGAATCAGATCGGCGCCGCCGGCGACGAGCGCTTCGGCCGCGATCGTGTACGTGTGCAGCAGCTCGTCGAACGTGACGTTGCGCATCCCCGGATCGTTCACGTCGGGAGAGAGCGACAGCGTGCGATTGGTCGGCCCAAGCACTCCAGCGACCAGACGCGGGCGTTCGGGCGTGGACGCGTCATCGGCGGCCGCGCGAGCGACGCGCGCCCCCTGGAGATTCAGGTCGTAGACGATCGACTCGAGCGCGTAATCGGCCTGGCTGATCGTCGTCGAGTTGAACGTGTTCGTCTCGACGATATCGGCGCCGGCGCGGATCATCTCGGCGTGGATCTCGTAGATCATGTCGGGCCGCGTGAGGCTCAGCAAATCGTTGTTGCCCCGAAGCGGCTTCGCCGCGTCGGCTGCCGCGGTAACCGGTTCGGTGAGCGAAAAGAGTTCCGGGTGGAGATTGCCGATCGCCGTTCGCGCACCGGAGAGCCGCCCTCCGCGAAAGTCTTCTTCGTCGGGACCCGCGGCCTGGATCATCGTGCCCATCGCGCCGTCTAGCAGTACGATCCGCTCGGCAAGCGCAGAGCGCAGATAATCCAGACGGGGATGGCTATTCATAGACGCTCAATATAGCGGGCGACGTGCGCCGTGTGCACCCCGCGTCGGACCTACCGTTTTGCCGCCTTCGCCCACGTGTCGCGCAGCGACGTCGTGCGGTTGAACACCGGGGCACCGGGCCTGGTGTCGATCTCATCGACGCAGAAGTAGCCGTGCCGCATGAACTGCAGCCGTGTGCCCGGATCAAAGCCGATCGCTCCCGGCTCGGCAAGCGCACCGGTCACGGTCAGGCGCGACTGTGGGTTCAGGAAGTCACGGAAATCCAGGTCGCCCAGGTTGACCATATCTTCGCGTGTCCAGAGCCGATCGAACAGTCGGACCTCGACGGCGACCGCTTCGGCCGCGTTGACCCAGTGGAGGGTCCCCTTCACTTTTCGACCGTCCGGTGTCTGGCCGCCACGCGACTCGGGGTCGTAGGTCGCGTTCACCTGGACAACCTCACCGGACGCGTCACGGATCACGTCGGTACAGGTGACGTAGTATGCGTGCTTCAGTCTCACTTCGCCGCCCGGGAAGAGGCGGAAGTACTTCGGCGGAGGGTCGTCGGTGAAGTCGTCGCGCTCGATGTAGATCTCGCGCGAAAAGGAGACCGGACGGGTTCCCGCAGTCGCATCCTCAGGGTTGTTCTCCGCGTCGAAGGTCTCCTGCTGCCCCTGCGGATAGTTCGTGATCACGACCTTGATCGGATCGAGCACGACCATCACGCGCGGTGCGACCTGGTTCAGTTCCTCGCGCTGACAGAAGTCGAGCAGACCCGCGTCGACCATGACCTCGGTCTTGGACAGTCCTACCTTCTCCAGAAACGCCCGGATCGCGGTCGGGGTGTACCCGCGCCGGCGCATCCCGCGCAGCGTCGGCATCCGCGGGTCGTCCCACCCGTCGACGATGCGCTCCTCTACGAGCGCGCGCAGCCGGCGCTTGCTCATCATCGTGTACGTGATATTGAGGTTATTGTACTCGATCTGCTGCGGGTGCCAGACCCCGAGCTGATCGAGAAACCAGTCGTAGAGCGGGCGATGGTTCTCAAACTCCAGACCGCAGATCGAGTGGCTGACGCATTCGATCGAATCGCTCTGCCCGTGCGCCCAGTCGTACGTCGGATAGATGCACCACGCGTCGCCGGTGCGGTGATGGTGCGCGTGGAGAATCCGGTACATCACCGGATCGCGCATGTTGATATTGGGGTGAGCCATGTCGATCTTCGCGCGCAGTACGTGCGTACCGTCGGCAAACTCTCCGGCACGCATCCGGTTGAACAGGTCCAGGTTCTCTCCGATCGTCCGATCGCGGAAAGGACTGTTCCGGCCTGGCTCGGTCGGCGAACCACGGTACGCGGAGATCTCTTCGCGCGACAGCGAGTCGACGTACGCGCTACCGGCGTTGATCAGCAGGACCGCCCAGTCGAACAGCTGCTGGTAGTAGTCGGACGCGAAGACGACCTCCTCCCATTGGTAGCCGAGCCAACGAACGTCGTGTTCGATCGCCCGGACGTACTCTTCGTTCTCGCGGGTCGGGTTCGTGTCGTCGAACCGAAGCTTGCACGCGCCGCCGAAGTCTTCGGCGATACCGAAGCTCAGCCAGATGCCCTTCGCGTGGCCGATGTGTATATACCCGTTGGGCTCCGGCGGCCACCGCGTCTGCACGCGGGAGAACCGTCCGCTCTTGAGGTCATCCACGATCCGGGCGCGGATGAAGTCGGTACCGACGCTCTGACTGTCGCTCATACCCCGGCAGTATACCAAAGCGGGCGCGCCTGTGGAATCTGACGCGACGAAACCGACGAATATTGCTATCTTGCACAGAGGAGGATGGGATGCAAAGAGCACTTGTCATCGCCGTTCTGGCAGCCTTATTGATAGGAGCGTGCGCGAGTCCCCCCGATCCGGTACCACCCCCCGATCAGGAGTACGACGCGGCGCGAGCACTGAGAACCCAGATCGCCCAGAGCGATCTGGCGCAGTTCGCCCGGACGGAGAACCAGCGGGGCGACGCGGCGTTTGCGGCGGGAGAAACCGCCTACAACGCGGGCGAGTATGAGGCCGCACGAGCCGGCTTCAACGAGGCCATCGAGAACTACACCGTAGTCGTACGCGAAGGATTCCGAGGTCAGGCGGCCGCACGCAAGACCGCCGCCGACGCGCAGAAGCAGCGAGCCGAAGCGGCTCGAGCCGACGTAGCGGTGCCCGACGACTATCAGGCCGCGCTTACCGTGTACAACCAGGCGAACACCGCGGTGGAAGCTGGAAGTCCAGCGGACGCGATTCCCTTGTTCGAGAACGCGACCACGCTCTTCTCAGTCGCAGCCGACAGGGCCGAAGAGGCCCGCCGCCGTGCGGTCAATGCGGTAGGCCGGGCCGACGCTCGGCGGGCGCAGCTCGACGCGGAACAACAGCGGCTTGAGCAGGAGGCGCTCGAAGGAGAGATCGAGGCCGAAGAGAGTCTCGCTGGACCGGAGGGAGACCAATGATCGCAAAACGAATAGTGGTGGCACTCGTATTGCTCGCGGTAGCCGTCTTCGCCGGAGCTCAGTCTCTGATGGACGACCCGGAGTACCGGGCGCTCGTCGAAGAGTCGGATCGCCTGCGCGCGGCGGCGCAAACGGCGATCGATGAAGGTCGCTACGGCGACGCGGTCGAACTCGCCGAGCAGGCCGAGGCGAAGGCCGCGGAGGCCGAAGAGTACGCCCAGATCCGCGTTCTGCGCTTCCGCGCGAACAGCTGGGTGAACACGCACGCTCCGGCGCACATCGCTCGTGCCGAACGGATGCGGGCATCCGAGTTCTACCCTGACGAATGGGCCCGGGCAAACGAGCTGATGACCGAAGCGCGCCAGTCGTTCGCGAACGAGCAGTGGCTCGACGCGCTCAATTCGGCGCGTAGCGTAGCCCGCGCGCTCGAAGGCGTGCAGCCCCCGCCGATGGTCGTGCAACCAGCTCCTGCGCCTGCCCCGGCCCCGGCTCCAAGACCCGCACCGGCCCCCGCCCCAAGACCGGCCCCGACTCCCGCCCCGGCAGCCGAACCGGCGCTTCCGGCGGTATACATCGTCCGGCTGATCCCGGAGCGCAGGGATTCGTTCTGGCGAATCGCGGAGTACGACTTCATCTACGGCGACCCGTGGAAGTGGCCGATTCTCTACGAGGCGAACAGGGACAGGATCCCGGACCCGAACAACCCGCACCTGATCCTGCCCGGCATGGAGATGCGAATTCCGTCGGTCGACGGGGAGCGGCGCGAAGGCGTCTGGAACCCGGAAGATCGCCGGTAGACAGACCGCGCGATGACGAACCCGGCCGGGCGACCGGCCCGGGTTCGGTCGCCCGTCGCGGATCCTACTATTCGCGACGGGTGAGTTCGTCGACCTTGAGCCGATACGCGGCCATATCAAACTTTCGCTCAAGACCCTTGGCGTTCATGTAACGCACCTTGCCGAATACATCACGCTCGGTCCACGGTCGGTCGTGCAGCCCGTAGATCCACCCGACGTTCGCGTAGCTGTTGGGGTCGCGCCCGTCCACAAAGAAGCGGTTGTTCAGCGCGAGCGTCGTTTCGAAGCCGTGTTCGGGAGACTTGCTCCACTCGAGGATCTTCTTGCCCCAATACATTCTCATGTAGTTCTGCATCGATCCGGTGACCTTCATCTCGGTCATCGCCGCGTTCCAGTACTCGTCGTGCGTCCGCGCCGCTTCCAGCTGCTCCTGCGTGTAGCAAGCGGGTCGCTCATCGCCGCGATGGTCATCGAGCGTCCCCCGCGCCCAGTCGGGTAGCGCTTCGTAGCGATCGTAGTTCGGTGTATACCAGACGTAGTTGAACGCCAGGCCACGCCGCACCAGAAGTTCCTCCAGAAACGCATCGCGCGAGCTCGCGAGCGTCGCTGAGTCGGTTCGCATCCCGACGCTCCCCGGCTGGTTGGACATCCGCCCCTTGCCCTGCTCAAGGCCCGCTACGAACTCATGCGCCCCCAACTCGATCGCGATCTCCAGGTCGGAGATCTGACCGAAGTGCAGGTACGGACTCAGGCCCGAGGCGACACCGGAGGCCGGTTCGCTGCGCTGCTCCTCGTAGCGTTCGAGCGCGGAGTCGCGAAACCGCTCGAACCGTGACCACGCTGCCGACTCTCCGCCGCGGAAGAATCTGCTCACCGGACCGGGGTACACGTCAGCCGATACCCGGCCAATCACCGCATCGACGTCGCCGACGTCGACTCCGGCGGGCACCGGGTCGAGCAGGTGGTCGGGATCGATCTGATCGGGCATCACAAGGTGTTCGGCCAGACGTCGATGGATTCGCGGCCTGATCGTCCGCGCCGCGTACTCTCGCTTGGACGACGCGGCCTCGACCGGGACCGCAAGGTCGGTCTCGACCTCCACAACCGGACAGCGGGCGGTCCGCGCGACGTCGAACCGCCACTGCCGCAGATGGCGAAGGTAGCCGCGATCGCAGACGATCAGCGACGCGTCGCGACCGACGTCGAGCGCAACCGCGGGCGGATCACCGAACCTGACCACGAACGCGACGCCGCGCCGTTTGAGCCCGGCCGCGACGTCTGCCAGTCCTTCGATCATGAAACGGTAGTGACGCTCGCTCGCGTCGGGGTAGTCGGGAGTCACCGCAAAGCAGACCAGCGCGGGCACGCGAAGCTCGTTCGCCCGCCCGATCGCGTACTCGAGCGCGTGGTTGCACCGCGTCCGCTGGCTGTTCTGCATCCAGTAGAGCACGTACGCACCCGCCCGTGGCAGCGCGTCGTTGAGCTCGGTTATCCGCGAAGCGAATGCGGCGTCAGACACAGAACCCTCCCCGTGCGGCCACGGTCGGCAGCGCCGCGTACACGCGCGCGATCTCATCGTAAAGCGTCCGACCGATCGGCGTCGACAGGCGTGCGACGCTCGTCGCGAAGAACTCGTCCATACCCGCGTAATCGTCGAAGTGCGATGAGTCGTCCTGGTCGTACCGTCTGTCTGCCTCGTAGACGTACGCCTGAAGAAGCATATCGATCAGGTTCATGTCGCGCACAAAAAGGCCCTCAGCGGTAGCTCGCTCCTCGTACTCGTGCCACAGTGCCGTGATGTGAAGGCGCGTCGCCCGATCGAGCTCCCCGGTGAGAGTTGTCATCGCGCCGAGCTCGCTCCTGCGCTTTTCGGCGACTACCCGGTCGTCGTTCATCGTCGCGACCCGCGTCGGCACGTCGCCGGTGATCGCCTCGGCCAGGTCGTGAACCAGCGCGATTTCGACCGCCCGGCTGCGGTCGACTCCGGCCTGTTCGGCGTAGACGGTGCACAGGAGAGCGGTGCCCCAGCTGTGATCAGCGACCGATTCCGGACCGGCTACCCCCCGCAACAGCCATCCCTGCCGCGGCTGCTCCTTGAGACGATAGAGCGATGCTATTCCTTCGATCATCCGGTTGGAGTATACCCGGCCGGTGACTATATTGCAGCCATGGTCAGCGGCTATTCCTCCATCGCAGCAACAGGCGTGCCGTACGCCGTGATCGGCGACGGGTTACCTACCCGCCTGGTTATACCGGGGGTCGAGCCGGAGGTAGAGGTCCCCGACGGGCTGCGACTCCAGGGGGTTCGCGGCGCGTTCGAAGAGCTGGTCGACGGAGGCCTTTGCGTCGCATGGCGGCGGACGGTCACTCAGGAGTCGACGCTGGACCGGATCGTCGACGACTACGTCGACCTGATCCACGAGCTGGAACTGGCCGATCTGTCGCTGATCGGGGTATCGACCGGATCGATCATCGCAGTTGAAGTGGCTGCCCGCATCGGTCGCCGGTGCCGACGGCTCGCGCTGGTCGCGGGTGGCGCCCGGGTGTCGGACGCGGGGCGATCGCTCCTGGATCTTGCGATCGAAGACGCATCTGCCGGACGGTGGCGCGAACTGGCCCGTCGACAGACCCGCGCGTACTACCCGGGGCCGATCGAACGCGCGGTGCTCGGGGCAATCGCGTGGGGCTTTCCTCAACTCTACGGTACTCCAGCGCATTCCGGCCATTACGTGGAGTTGACCCGAATCGTTCGTGACGCCGACGTTCGCGAACGCGTTGCGCACGTCGCCGCGCCGATTCTGATCGTCAACGGAGAGCACGACGTGTTCTTCCCGCCCGACGAAGCCAGGCAGACCGCGCTGATCGCCGATTACGGAACTC
>RECL01000331.1 GCA_007694025.1 Spirochaetaceae bacterium | reverse complement strand
TCGCGGTCATCCCCGCCTTCGTCGTCGCGCGGCTGCTCGACGCGACCGGTCCGCTGCTTCCGGTCCTTGCGTGGTCGGCTACGACTGCGGTGCTCTTCGCGCTCGTTCCCCACGTTGCCAAACGCGGGTCGCGGATCCTCGCGTGGAGTGGTAGCGCGCTCGCGATTGTCGCGGCGCTCGTCGTGTTCGCCGATGTCGTGATCATCCCCTTCTCCGCGTACCTGCTCTGGTTCGACCTGGTGCAGACCGGAAGCGCGCGCGGCGCGGTCTCATTCGTGTTCGTGATGCTCGTCGCGGCGGGATCGGCCGCGTTCGGCGCAGCGGTGACCCGGCGTCCGATCATCGCATCGAGCGCGTACATCGCGTGGCTCGCGTTCCTGTCAATCCCGATCCTTGGGCGTGCAGAGTCGGTTGTCGTGCTCGCGGTCTCGGTCGGAGTCGGCCTGGTCGCGGTCGCCGCGGAAGGCAACCGTGTCCGCAGCGCGATACGGGCGATCTCTCACGCGATCGTCCTGGCGGGCCTGGCTGTCGCGATCGGCGCCGGGCTTGGCAGCGTCACAACTGCCGCGGGGAGCCGGATCGTCGATGACGTTCTGAGCCCTGGATTCCGCCGGATGGTGGTGACGCTCTTCCCGAACTTCCCGATCGTCTACGATATCCCGGGCTACGGCTACCGGTTTGCATCCGAAAACATCGGCCGATCTCCGGTGCTGTCCAACCGCCCGCTTTTCCGGGTATCACCGGTCGACGATCGCCCGCTCTACCTGCGCACCGAAGTCTTCCACGAGTTCACCGGATCGTCGTGGCGGGCGCGTCGCGACGCTCCGGGAGACAGGGAGCTTGCGCTCGTGGTCGAAGACCCTGAGTCGGCCGCCGAGTCGGTCGCCGAGCCGGTCGCCGGGCCGGCTGCGCCGTTTCGAGTGCGGACTCGGATCGACATCCTGACCGACTTCTACCCGATGGTTCCTCATACGCTCGACACGGTCAGCTTCGCGATCACCGGACGGTCTTCGGTACGCTTTGACCGCGCGGGTGAATCGATCGGATACGTCCTCACCGATCCGCTGCTCTACGGTGAGGCGGTCGAGCTTCTGCGCGAGCCCGAGACTCGCGGCGCGTCCGGCACCGAGACTGTAACACCCGATCCAGATCGCTATCTGAGCGTTCCCGACTCGATCTCCGAGTCGGTGCGCGCACTCGCAGCCGACCTCACCGGCACGACACCGAGCGAATCGATGCTCAATACGTTGCGCTTTCTCCGTGCAAACTTCGAGTACACGCTCGAGCCCCCGCAGCCACGCGGCGCCGATCGGTTTCTGGAAGCGTTCCTGGAAGAACACAATCGCGGCTTCTGCGTCCACTTCGCGACCGCGTTCACGATCATAAGTCGGCTGCAGGGGATTCCGACGCGCTACGTGACCGGGTTTCTGGTGCAGCCACCCGACTTCGAAGAGCTCATGATGGGTGGCATGCCGCTGATTGAGTCGATCGCCGTGTCGGGGTACAGCGCGCACGCATGGCCGGAGATCTGGCTCGAACAGACCGGGTGGCGCATCGTCGAGGCGACGCCCCCGATGCAGCCGCCGGGTTATGAAAACACCTTCTTCGACCGGTTCGCGGCGATCCGCAACGAGGGTCGGACCGTGTCACAGCTGTCGGAGATCCTGCGCCGCGATATCACCGATCCCGACCGCGAGGCTGAGCCGTCGACCGGCATGCTGATCCTCCGTAGCGTTGCGCTGATCGTGATCGGCCTGGCGTTCGCAGTTCTGATCGCGATCGGCGTTCGGCGGTCGGTGCGCCTGAGCGTCCACCGGCGATTCGAGCACCACGCGTCGGTGCTCGGCCGACGCACGCATCGGCGCGGGCTTCCGGCACCGACGGTCGCCGGATGGAGCGGCTGGGGCGCGGCTGCCGGCCGGCACGGGAAACGGGCGGCCAGGCTCATCCTTGACGTGGCGTTCGGCGGCAGACGCGTCACCGAGCGCGACTTGCGCTTCATCCGCCGGTTCCGGTGGCGCCTGATGGCCGATCTTCGCGGTTCACGTTAGTCGGTCCCGACCGCACAACTCAGGTTTCACTTGCCGCGGCTTGCAGGATACCCCTATCATTGACGGGTGGAAGTATCTACCCAAACGGCGGAAACCGTCCGGACGGGCGTTGAGGCGCTCATCGACAACATCCGCAGCGTCATCTCTATCGACTACACGAAGCTCCAGCACCTGGTCGCTGCGCACATCGCGGGTGGTCACGTGCTTCTGGCCGACAGCCATGGGGTCGGCAAGACGAGCCTTGCGCGTGCGCTCGCCGGAAGCATCCGGTGGAAGGAGCGCGACGTGGCACCGGGGTCCAACGGCGACCGACCGACACCGGGCGTTCAGATGGAGGACTTCAGCCGCGTCCAGTGCACGGTCGACCTGCTCCCGCAGGATATCCTGGGGTACAACCGGATGTCCGGGGTCGGCGGTGAGCTCAGCTTCAACAAAGGACCGATCTTCAGTCATTTCGTGCTCTGCGATGAGATCAACCTGCTCACGCCCAAGACGCAGGGCAGCTTTTTCCAGGCGATGGAGGAGCAGGAGGTTTCGGTCGAGGGGCGCACGTACCGGCTCAACGATCCATTCTTCATCATCGCGACGATGAACCTGAAAGGTGCCCACCTCTTCCCGCTACCCGCGCCACAGCTAGACCGGTTCATGATCCAGCTGTCGATGGGATATCCACCGATGGAGAGCGAGAAGGAAATCGTCGCGCAGCACGGCCGCACCGACTCGTGGTCGGGCTTCGCTCCGGTCGTGCCGGCCGATTCGCTGCTGGAATGGAAGGAGATGGTCGACGAGGTCTACATCGCCGATGAGGTGATCCACTATATCGTGGGTTGTGTACGCGCGACGCGCGAGCACGCCGACGTGATGACCGGAGCGAGCCCCCGAACCGGCGTCAAGGTATCACGTCTGGCACGCGCGCTGTCGCTGATCCGCGGGGAAACCTTCGTCACCGTTGACACCGTGAAGGAGATCTTCTCCGCCGCGGTGACTCACCGCCTGGCGATGAAGAGCTCGGCGCAGAACCCGTCCGATGTGATCGACGACGTGCTCAAAACAGTCCCGGTAGAGGCGGTCGGCAGACGCTGATGGCGGTAACCGCAACGGGTGCGCTCCAGTCGGTGCGTCACGGGGTTTCGCGATACTATCCGTTTACCGTCGTCGGCACGCTCGTGTTCGGGATCGGCGTCGTGTTCGTCGCGCGTGGTACCCTGGTGGGAGACGTGTACCGGATGACACTCGGGGTGCTCGCGATCGCGGCACCGATGGTGTTCGGTGTGCTCGCGCGAATCCAGTCGGGTCGGTTCACCGATATCGACGTGTCCTGGGACCCCAGCCGTGACACCGTCGCAACGATGACCGATCCACGACGGTGGGGACACCTGAACGTCGGGGTAAGCGGGATCTCACCGTGGTTCTTCTATCGACTCCACGCTCGCGTGTCGGGGACGGTTGCGGTTGGGGCGAGGGCTCGGCTGCACTTCTACGAGGACATTGCGGTCGCCGAAAGCAGGACGCTGCGTGTTCCGCTTGCGATTCCGCTGCCCGGTACGGCACGACTGACCGGGAGGCTCCAGATCCGCGATGTCTTTGGCCTGTCGCGCGCGAGCCTGGGTGATCCGGTTCGGCTATCGACGCCGGTTCCGCCGGGTATGCCGCGGGCGCCGCAGCTCATCCAGAGCGTGGCGACCTCCGGCGAAGAAGAGAGCACGCGCACCCGCAGCCCCGAGGAAGAGCGATACTACATGCGCGAGTACATTCCAGGCGACCGGTTCCGCGACATCAACTGGAAGGCATCGTCGCGCATACGCGAGTTGTTTACGCGGATCTCCCCCGAGACCCAGGAGCAGAGCCGTACGATTACGATCTACCTGCGGCACTTCGCCGATACTTCACGACCGACCCTGGAGGCGGTCGCGCACGGCGCGTACATCCGGGGTTGGGTGATCGCGTTCATGCGCACGCTGATGAGCCAGGAGCCGGGGATCTCCTTCCGGGTCGTGACCGCGCGCGGGACGACACCGTGCATCGACGAAGACGCGGTCGACGCGTTCGCGTGGTCGATCGCCGACCTGGGCCTTGAGCCCGAACCACCGACGCTGGAGATCGACCGCGCCGCGGCGCATGCGGTCGTGTTCACAACCCCGCTCGACCGAACCCTGGACGCATTCGCCGCCCGCCTGCCCAAGGCATCGATGACGCTCTTTTCGACGCAGTTCGCCGGCGGACGCGCACCAGCCGAGCGCGGTGGCGTCCGCGGTGGAGCAGAAATGCACACGACCGACACCGCTACGATCATCTGCGGCGGGCATCTACTGCCGATCCCCCCGCTGGGTCTGGCCCATCGCGGTGAACGCCCGACACAGTCGGCGCCGCCCGGCGCCCTCTTCCTGGAGGAGGTCGCTCTGACACCCGTCTTCGACCGTACCACGCACGAGCGAGGACGCAACGGAGGTACTTCACGATGATGACGGTACTGTTCATCAGTCGTATGCTGCTCTATCTGACCGCGGTGCTCGTCCCGGCGTTCCACCCGGCCGTCGTCGTAGGCTACGAAGGAACCGGGATCCTGATCTGGTTCGTGCTGGTGCCACTCGAGATGGTGATTGGATGGTTCTTCGCTCCGCCACGGCTTTCGGTGCGCGAGTGGCTGGTCGCCGCCGCGCTTCCGATCGCGGTCGTCGCGACCATCATCGGGATCGACGCGAACCCGGGGCCACCGATCATCGCCGGAACGCTTGCGTTCGCGCTGACCGCGGCGCTCTTCCACTTTGGACCGCGAATACGGTCGCTCTTCGCGATCGAGCAGATCGTCCTGGCAACGCTCTACTTCCGGCTGCTCACCTACTCGCGCGCGAGCGAGGAGGTTGCGATAGACGCGGTCGGAGCAACGCAGCTGATCTTCCTTCTGGTCGTCGTCGCGTTCCTGATGCACGGAATCGTGGTCTCGCTCGCGCTTTCCCGCGGCGGGTTCCATCCGGTCGGCGACAGCAGAATCGCGGACAAGGCATCCGATGGCGATACGCGGCGTAATCGCCGTGAGGTATTTGTGTTCCTGGCGACCACGCTGCCGATCCTGCTGCTGGCCGCGTTCGCGTTGCCGCCTGATTTTGTCCAGCACAACCCGGTGGTCAACCTGCTCGGCCGCGAGGTGAACCCGCCGCCGGTCCCGCTCGACGAACGCGCGGACAGCCTGCTCAGGGACGGATCGCTTATGGGCGACGGACGGTTCGATCGCCCGGGCGACATGTCGGGCGAGTCGGGAGCAGACGGGGACGCAAACGGTGAGGGGGGCGAGTTCAGCCTTCTGGGCGTTGATGCGTCCGATTGGAGCCAGGGCA
>RECL01000189.1 GCA_007694025.1 Spirochaetaceae bacterium | reverse complement strand
GAAGAGGTCTCATTGAGTGAGGCGCTCGAGCTCCGCAAGGCGGCGAAGGAGCGCGTCGGTGAGCTGAGCACCCAACTTTCCGGTAGCTCGGCGGCCAAGGTAATACACAAGGAGGATCGGGACATCGTTGAGCAACCCCAGACTCCATTCCTGGTGGTCCGGGATGAGCTTGATCAGGCGCGGCTTGAGTTTCGCCGACTCAACCGTGCGCTGCGAAAGGCGAGCTTCGAGGTATCCGTGGAGTTCGCCGACGAAACAACGTGATCTACGGGAGACAGGGGGGCACGAGCGAACGCTTCGGCGACGGAGCGTAGCCCGGTTTCCGGAACCGCCAAACCGGACCACTTATCGGGATTCAGACCCCTGCAATGGTGCCGGAGCACCAGAGCCGCACAGCCCCGCACGGTTGAGCACGCAGAGCGTCGAACACCAGAGCCCCATGGCCCCGCGTCTCCCCCTTTCTTCTTCATCTTCGAAACCGCCTGACGCGGATACTGACCGAGTACCTCGAGGTACTTCGAAGCCCCACGTTCGCTTTCCGAACGATGCGATCGTCCGTTCTACGAAGTAGCGGTCGCCGCTGACACCGACGCCTCGGCCCGACTCTTGATCGGCCATGTCTCTCGCGACGAGGCGCTGCGCACCATCGATTGCTTAACAGTGCTATTCATAGTATGATTCATAATCTGGAGAATCGTATGGAAAACATCGTCACTGCGAATGAGTTGAAGACGAAAGGTATTTCTCGCATCGACGAGATCACCTTGAACGGCGACGAAGCGATCATCTCGGTTCGTGGGAAGCGACGATACGTCGTCCTGACGGTCGAGCAGTACAGTTACCTCCGAGAGTGCGAACTTGAGGCAGCCCTTGTCCAGACCCGCCGGGACCTTGAGAATGGCGACACGGTACAGGAATCCGTCGAGGCCCATATGCAGCGGATCACCAGTGCCTGAGATCATCTACACTCAGAGCTACATCCGACGGGCTCAGAAATTCGCACACCGACATCCTGATCTTCTGGGTCAGTACGAGAAGACCCTGAGGTTGCTTCAGGCGAGTCCGTCACATCCATCTCTACGACTCCACAAACTGACCGGCAAACTCGATGGACTGTACAGCGTATCGATCAACATGACCTACAGAATCAGTCTGGAGTTCATCGTCGATGACGACACTGTCATTCCTGTGAACGTTGGAACTCATGATGAAGCGTATCGATGACATGCCCCGTTCGTTGATCGCGCGTGCGCCTCGACCCGACGCCCGAAGCTTGATTGCCTTTCGATCCGCAGCGGCTCCCGGTCGTCTATACGTCACGATGCCAATCCGGCGGGCCACGACCACGCCAGTAGCCAGGTTCGCGGTGCAGGTGCATGACTGCAATGATGGTGACAAGATCAGGTTCGACGCGAAACAGCACGCCAAATGGAAAGGTGCGGAATCATCCGATAGCGCTATACGCCCTCGCAAACACCTCCGATGCCTCGCGGAGTTCGACGGCACCTTCGTCTGTCTCTTGGCAACGTTTTCGGATCTCGTCGCGCCAGGCCTCCGAGATCTCTGTTCCTGGCTCCGCGTCCAAGCTCTCCAGCAGCCGTTCGGCCACGAACGCCCGGGCATCCGGTGAGAGCCGCAGCGCCTCGGTCACAATGGTCTCGGCATTCATCGCCATGAGAAGATCCTAAGCCTCCTTGGCGGCTGCCGTCAAGCCGCGGCAGCAGGTGTGGCGAGTACCTCCTCACGCCGTAGCCGTCGTCACCTGATTCCCGTATCATGGCTCCCCATGAGCTCAGGCTACCAGCCGCACGAGACAAGACGAAACTACGGGTTGCTCGTCGCCGAGGGGATTCTCTTCACGGTCGGGTTGGTCTTCTTCGATCCGAACACCGTCCTTCCGCTGCTCATGGAACGACTGACCGGGTCGGCGGTGCTCATCGGGGTGCTCGCGGCGGTGCAGCCGCTGGCCAAGGGGTTCGCGCCTATCATCTCGGGCAACTGGATTTCGTCGCTCGCGTACAAGAAGCGCTTCCTGGTCACGGCGATGTCGATCGGTCGGCTGCCGCTGTGGATCCTGGCGCTCGCGCTCATCTGGGTTCCCCGGGCGCCCGGCTTTCTCTGGGCGGTGCTGCTGCTCGTGATTCAGGTTCTGTTCTGGTTCGGCGACGCATCCGGGGACCCGGCGTGGATGGACATGGTCGGCAAGTCGGTGCGGCACGACCGCCGGGGGCGCTTCTTCGCGACCAGGCAGGTCGTTGGCGGGTTGCTGTCGGTCGTGGCGGGCATCGTCGTCGCCGCGGTCCTCGGGCTCGAAGGGCTGCGGTTTCCGGTGAACTACGGCGTGGTCATTCTGATCGGGGCGGTGATCTACCTGGCGAACGTGGGGACCTTCGTCGGACTCGTCGAACGCCCGAGCTCGACCTCCGACCGGCTGCCGATCGGCGCGCTCTTCCGCGGGCTGCCCCGCTACCTGGGCGCGAATCGTCCGTTCGCGCTCACGATGGGCGTACTGGTCCTCTTTAATATGGCGCGTCTGAGCATTCCGTTTTACATCGTGTTCGGCCGCCAGGTCTTCGGCCTGCCCGACAGCGCGCTCGGGATCATCATCCCGGTGCAGATGGCCGGGCGGATCGCCGGAGCGGTGCTCTGGGGAGTGCTCGGCGACCGACTCGGCCACCAGCGCGCGATCGCCGGCGTCGTGCTCGTGTCGGTAGTCCCGGCGGCCCTTGCCCTGGCGCTCACGTTCGCCGCTCCCGGATCGCTTGCGATCGTACCGTTTGCGCTGCTCTTCTTTCTGGTCGGCTTCGCGCTCGAGGGTGGACCTCCCTTCATAAACTACATGCTCGCGGTCGTTCCCGAAAACGAGCGCCCGCGCTACGCCGGGCTGATGGGTATCGGCTTTGTGCCCGCCGCGCTCGCCCCGATCCTCGGCGGCCTCATCATCCAGTTCTGGACCTACGGCGCGCTCTTCGCGATCACCGCCGTCCTCTCCGCGTCCGCGCTCATCGTCGCCACCCGCTTACCCGCGGCCGAACCGGTCGGCTGAAGGTCCAATCGTGCGTCCGTTGCTCGACATCCGAAGGGTGCATCGATGAGCGGCAGAAACTACAGTATAATTAAGATATATGTACTCGATCTCGTTCGAGTGGGATGAGGCGAAAACCGCGGTAGCAAGCAGACCCATGGTGTTTCGTTCGAAGAAGCTCAGTCTTGGTCTCAGTTCGCACTTGAGACTCCTTCTTGTCGTGCACACGTTTCGAGAGAAGGATGGTGTCATTCGGATCGTTTCCGCGCGAAAGCCAACGTCTTCCGAACGGCATGTCTACCTGGAGAGAAGGTGATGAAGAAAGAATTCGACCTGAACCGCATAAGCAGTCGCCAGAACCCCTACGCCAAGCACCTGAAGAAGCAGATTACGATCCGCATGGGGGTCGACGTGATCAGCTACTTCAAGGCTCTGTCTGAGGAAACGGGTATCCCGTATCAGAACCTCATCAACCTCTACCTGCAGGAGTGCGTGGAGAAGCAGAAGAAGCCCAGTCTTGAGTGGGTCTCGTAGGCGCAGCTCGACTGCTCACTGACGGACACGCTGACCCGACACTACGCCGGGTGGGTCGAGTGCGCCACGCCGGTTGCGGCGGCGATGTTCGTCCAGTCGGTGTCGGCGGCAAGCGTGCAGTCGGCGCCCAGGATCATCGCGGACGGTCCCGCTTCGATCGCCGCCCGCGCCTCGGCATGGACCGCATCGACCGGTCCCGTTGACAGAACGCCCAGCCGCTCCATCCCGCCGAAGAACGGCCGGTCGAAGATACGAGCGATCTCGCTTCCCGACACGCGACGCCCGTCGATATCGGTCGGCGCGCTCACGATCTGCCCGGGGTACTCGCGGTAGCGGTCGAAGCTCTCGTACGGGGCGACGTAGTCACAGACGTGAAGCACGTTGAACTCGGTCGTGTCTTTGTAGAGGTCCCACACCATGAGGTCGGTCGGTTTGACGTAGTCGTCGAACACTCCGGCGGGCAGGCGGGCCTTTTCCCCACCCTGCGTCGATCCGTAGAACCCGTCGACCCCGCGCGCGATGCATCCACGGATGAAGATCGCCATACTCTCTACGATTCGTTCAAGCCCCTGTGCGACCGCCGCCGGGTCGTCTTCAAGGTGTCGGGAGAGGACGTCGGCGCCGACGGTCTGCTCGGCGAACATGAACGGCGAGTAGAGCGTGACGATGACGACCGCCTCGGCTTTGAGCTTGTTCACGACGCCTTCGACGACGGCGAGCTGATCGGCGTAGAACGCTTCGTCGTAGACGGGCATGCTCGCCCAGTCGCGCGCCGACGCGATGTCGTCGCGCTTCGGGAAGGTGTGCTCGTACTGGACCTTCACGATGTCGTTTCCGGTCGCCCGGAAGTACTCGACGTGCTTGTCAACCGCCGCACGCCCCGAGTGAAACTCGTCCGGGAAGTGAAGGAAGAACGCAGCAGGTACGCGGTCTCCGGTGAGCCTGCCGGTCCGCGCGAGTTCGAGGAGTGTTTCTCGTCTGTTCATTCGTACGCCCCTGTCAACCTTATCGCGTTTGGCTTGATCGATAAAGGTCGGAGCCCGGACCGTGAAACGCGCCTTGAGACGGACCGACACCAAGGACTACGGAACCGCAGGCTACTCCCGGTAGGGGTTCCGGCGGCTGCGGAGATCCACCACAACGACAATCACCTCAAGCTCGTCGATGGTGTAGAACAACCGATAGTCGCCGACACGATAGCGGTAGAAATCGCTCAGTTCGCCCTTGAGGCGCTTGATGTTCGGCCCAAAGTGGGGCTCGCGCCGGAGCAATGGGTAGATAACCTCCACAATACGACGATGCAGACTGTGGAGCGACTTGTTCTTTCGGAGAGCTTTGCGGAACGTCTCGGTTTCTGCGATCGTGTACCTATTGGGCAACGGTGTATCGCTTTGCCTTCACGTCGGTTCGCGCCTTCTTCAGGGTCTGGACCAGCTCGGTGTCCGACACGATCTGCTGCATCTCCTGGTCAGTCACGTATGACTCTTCGGTAAGGTAAGAGATCGTTGCGTACTCCACAAAGTTCGCGATACTCCGCATCTGACCTTTGGCGGCGCTCCGGATCAGATCGTAGGTCTCATCATCAAGGCGGATCGTGATCGTCTTTGGCATGTTTCCTCTGCGTTCAATAGTGTTCGTTATCGTTCATATCGGCAAGAAATGGCGCTTGGATCGTCCGCAGGCCAAGTTCGACGCACTATCCGGCTCATCGGCTCCCGCCGCTCCCCGAGCCGGCTCTATGTTACCGGGGACCGCCGTCGCGCCGACTACCTGCTACGATCGCTATGTTTACCGTAATGACGAACCAACGATCCAGGCCTTGGCGCCTGTTCAGGACGGCCGCGCTGCTGCTCGCGGTTGCGGC
>RECL01000329.1 GCA_007694025.1 Spirochaetaceae bacterium | reverse complement strand
ACGGTGACCGCTTCGGCGATCGCACTCCTGCGGATGCTCGATTCGTGGCCGATTCTGGTTGCCGGGCTCGATTGCGCGTGGTTCGAAGACCGGTCTCACGCTCGGCCTCACATCGCCGAGCGCTACCGCGATTTCGCGTCGACCCGACTCGCACCGACCGCTACCGCGGGATTCGCAACAACCAGAAATCACACGCGTGTTGGCTCAGGATGGACCCAGGACCGGTCGCTCGCAACCTACGCGCAGTGGTTTGCGCGCAGCGCGACGTCACGGTTCGCGCCGTTGTGTATCATCGAGCCGTCACCCGCGCTTCGCACGCTCGACAGCTGCGATTCTCCGCCCGCAATCGGTCCGAAAACGTATCGCGGCGTCGCAGTCGCACCCGCGGAGTGTCCCTCACCCGCCGCACGCAGGCTGCTCCTTCGCTCACAGCTTGAGGCGCTTGCCCGCCATACCTCAGACGTGCTCCTGCGCGCCCCGGCGGCGCCGCTGCCGCTGCCGCTGCCGGCAGACGTGCTCGACGCAGGCCGACGCGTCGCGATCTCTGAACTCCTGCGCTACGAGCGAGATCCGTCGCCGACGAATCGGCACGAGCTTGGTGACGCGATCGTAGCCCGACTCGACGCACTGCGCGGATGCACGCGATGAACGACCTGCTGCGAGCGAATCTACGCCACGTGAGGTCAGAGACTGCAGTTGCGGTAGCCGTCGCCAGACCGATGGCCGACGAAATCATCGATCGATCGCGCGACGGCTTCCCGATCAACGGGATCACATCGTCGGGACGCGCGAGATTCTTTCATTCGCGCTACTCGGTCGATGCCGAGTGCGCTCGTCTTGCCGACACTGCTCGCGGCGCGGGTTTCGTCGTTGTCTTTGGCCTTGGACTCGCTCACCACGTGCGGCGTATCGCCGCCGATGGCGCTCGAGTCGTGGTCGTAGAGCCCAATCCGGCGCTGATCCGAACGGCGTTGTCGCACACCGACCTCACGTCGCTGCTGGCGAGCGAACAGCTAAGAGTCGTCGTCGACCCCGATGAGCTCGAGCGCACGGTCGCGAGCCGGTATAACGCGTCCATCGACGGTCGGTTGGTCAGCGTCGACCTGGACGGACGGGTCGGTATCGATCCGTCGTGCTTCACGCCGTTTCGCGCCCGGCTTCACGAACTGGTAGGTCGGATTGTCTCAGATGTGACGACTCAGTCGGCGTTTTCCCGGCAGTGGGTCCGCAATGGCATCGGAAACCTGATCGCTGCCGCACGCGGTGAGATCACGACACGAGCGCTACCCGATTGGTCGGGGCGCCACGTCGTCGTTGCAGCCGCCGGACCGTCGCTGGAGAACCATCTTCACTGGATAAGGGAGAATCGCGCGCGCGTCTTCCTGCTGGCGACCGATACAGCGCTGCCCACGCTCCAGTCGGTGGGGGCCGAGCCCGATCTGGTGGCGGCGATCGACTGCCAGCACATCTCGTACCTGCACGCGCTCACCGCGCCCAGACCCGCACTGCACTGCGCGTGCGATCTGTCGGTCCCCCGACTGGTTGCCTCATCGGCCGATTCAGTGTCGCTTCTGCTGTCTCGTCATCCGCTTCACCAGTTCCTGGCGCTCGCCGGATATGCGGCCGAAGCGATTGACGCCGGCGACGGAACCGTCACCGGCGCGTCTGTTCGGTTGGCTCTGTCACGCGATCCACGGTCGGTTACGCTTGCGGGCGCAGATCTGTCGTACCCGAACGGCTTCGGATACTGCCGCGGTAGCTACGTGGACACGCTCTACACCAGCGCATCGGACAGGATCCACCCACTGTGTGGCCGCCAGTACGCTTTCGTCGCCGATCGGCCGGGTCTTACGGTGGATCCCAAAACTGCGGTCAAGACGACCGCTCTGATGCTGTCGTACCGCGAGCGGTTGATCGCCACCGCTCGGGCTGCAACGCGTCCGGTCTACTCTCTTCCGTGCGCGTTCGGCCTGCCCCTACCCGCTCCACCGGCGACCCTGGAGGCGGAGGAGCGGAGGGCACGCGGTCGGTCGCCGGTCGATTCTCCGCGGGCCAGAACAGACACAGCGGATGTTTCCGCTCTTCTGCAGACGCTCCGCGACACGGTGAGTACGCTCCCACGCGATCAGTTCGAGTACCGCGCGCTGCTTGAGGGTTCCGGCGAACCGCGCGCACGCGCGGCCGCCGCGTGTCTGCTGCCGGCACTCCACGCTCGGCGCGTCGCCGGCGACACTTCGCCGACACCGCGCCTGCTTTGCGAGGCTGCAGACGAGATCGTCGGCCTCATCGACGCAGGACTTGCAGCGCTCGCCAGATAGTGGCTGCACAAATGCCACGTTTCCCCTATACTCCAGCTATGGTGCGGCGGTTCGGACTCTACTACGCGATTCTCAGCTGTGTTCTGCTTGCTGGGTTACTCCTTCTGGTCGTGGTTCGGCTCAACGCGAACAGGACGACGGCGATCGATGAAGCAACAGCAAGCTACCGTCGTATCGAAGCTGATCTTCGCGCCGCGTTCGATACTGGTGCCGACCCGGCACGCCTGCTCAGGGAGTACATCGCGGTTGTTCCAACTGTCGACGCGGTCGTTCTGTACGACCCCAATGTCGGAATCCGGTACGTCTGGACAACCGACGCCCGGATGCTTCGCTTGTCGGATCGAAATCTCGCCGAGGTTCGCGGGTTCCCGCAGTATGACCTCAGCGAAATCACCCAGTTCAGCGTCCGCAATCGCGTGTCTGCTTCGGCCCCGTTCTACCTCGATGTCGTCTATCGTGTCCTGCGCTTCACCGACGTCTACGCGCCGCTACGCGACGCTCTGATCGTCCTGCTGGCGTACGGTTTCGTGTCGATACTCCTGCTCATCCTGATCGATGGGCAGAAACGGACGCCCGACAGTAGCCGAGCATCGCGATCCTCCGCGAAAGCGAAGCACGCGAAACCGGCCGTACCGGCGAGCGTCGCGCCAACTGTCACCACACCTCCAGCCGAACCAGCGGCTTCGCCCGAACCGGCGGCTTCGCCCGAACCGGCGCTCGTGGAGATCGATCTTGAGGAGATCGCCACCGATCCCGGTGAACCGGGAGCGATGATCAATCCGGTCTCCGGCCTGTCGTACCGTGAACACCTCGAACGCAAACTGAGCCTCGAGCTTGAGCGTTCGGCGTACCACGATCAGGATCTGAGCATCCTGATCATCGCGTTCGAAGGATCCGACACACCCGAACTGCACAGCGAACGCGCGGCGCAGATTCTCAGGACCTTCACATTCGAAGACCTGTGTTTCGACTTCGCGGCCAATACTTTCTGCGTAATCCTGACCAACACCGACCTGACCCAGGCGATCCGCACCGCGACGGATTTCCGCGCAGGAGCCGGTGCATCGGCGATCGGCATCAGCGCGCGAAACGGGCGGCTCGTCGAGGCGTCCAGAATCGTGAAGGAAGCACAGCGGAGCCTCGATCACGCCCGGTCAGAACGATCGGGTATAGTCGGGTTCAGACCCGACGCGCGCAAGTACCGCCAGTTTCTCTCCGAGCATCGCGACGCAGGCTGACTCAGTCGATCAGCCCCGGGAAGAGCCGTTGCACCGTGGCGATGCCGATACGGTACCCTGCAATAGCGAATCGCTCGGACGGCAGGCCCGGGCCTGTAGCGGTGATCCACGCCAGATCCGGGTACACCGCTGCGTCAGCGACGGAGCCCAGACCAGGTATCCGCAGCGACAATCCGTAGCTACGCCCGTCCGACAGCTCATAGGTCAGGCCGGCAACCGGATCGCCTGCCGACTCATCGGTTTCCGCGATCACGAATGCCGCCCCGACCAGGTCGGCCAATGCGGCCGTCCATTCGTTGACGACCCGCACGGGTTCGTCGCGAAGTCCCTCGCCGCTCACGCGCCAGGTGTCGCTCTCATCACGGTACGCGCGCGATCGACGGATAGTTCCATCCGCGTCGAGGGCCCACGCGGAGACCGCGACGATATCGCTGCGCCGAACGCTCTCCGGGAACACGCGCAGGTACGCCCAGAACACCGCGGGCTGTCGGACGAAGAAGGCAGCACCACCGTCGGCAACCACGACCCTTCCATCGGGTTCGATTCGGGCGTAGAACGACCCGGGTGGGTCGGCGTCATCACCGATCGCGATACGCACCGGTGCGCGCTCGCCGTCAACGGTCACCCGGATAGATTGATCGCCAACTCCAAACGAAGCAAACTCAGATTCCCGACTCGTGACCGTCCGTCGCGCACGCGCACCGGCGACCGCGCGCAGAAACGCGACCACCCGGTCCTCACGCGCCGGTACGAGCGAATCACCCAGATCGAGGACCCACTCGACCCCGTCGTGAAACACGACGATGTTGCGCACGTCGTGCGGGTTTCGCTCGTCGGTAACGCGTAGCTCGCGCACCCATCCGAGGTCGGTGGACACGAGTGGTTCGATCCGGTCGGCCCCTGGCTCAAGGCCGACCATGAGCGTAATCGCAAGGGCGACCACGATCGCGCCGCGCACGATCAACTTCCGGGTAAGCTCGCTCACGCGGTGCCCCCGTCCGGACGACGCCCCCCGCGCACGCGGTGACGCCGTCGAACAATCACAAATGCGCCGATCACGAGCGTTGCGCCGGGCACCACCACTCCATTGAGCACCAAGGACCACGCACCGATGACTGCCCGGCGGTCGGCGGTGACGCTCTCGTCAAACCTCAGACTCCGTGCGCGTCGGGCACGCACCGATACCATCTCGTCGTCGCCCGACAGCCATTGGACGAGCGCCACGGCAAACGCGATGTTATGCCTGCTATCGGTCGTCGCGACCAGGCGGTCAATCACGAATCCGCCGTCGGCCACGACCGCGATCCTGCTCCCCGTCGCGGCGTTCGCACCGGTAGCAACGACGCCGAACTGCCCGCGGGGTCGGCCGCCGGGGTCAGCGCCGTCGGACCCGGGAGTGACGTCTTGCGGCGACTCGACAAGCCATGCGCGCGGCGAAGACGCGACGATGGTCTCGACGGTGGGGTCACCGGCTGCTGTCTGCAACCAGGTCGGCCAGAAGAGGTCGAGGCCGGTGAAGTGCGCGGTTACAGGATGGGTCTCGCTGGTGTGGTTGCGCGTGAAGACAGGCCAGAACGGGTACCCGACCAGACGCTGAGTATCGAACCCGGCGGCGGTTTCGCGTACCGGTATCGATTGGTGCCGCTCATCAAGAAGCAGATCGCGTCCGACCACGATACCCGCCTCGGTCAGCAGCTCCCGCACGGGCTCTCCCGCGATCCGCCGCGCAACGAGCGTCCCGTCGAGGTCTATCGAATAGCCGCTCACCGCAAACAGAACCGCTCCTCCCCGCCCGAGATAGTCGGCGACGCGATCGAGTTCCACCTGCGACAGGAACTGTGCATCGGCCACGAACACAACATCGACGTCGTC
>RECL01000328.1 GCA_007694025.1 Spirochaetaceae bacterium | reverse complement strand
GGAAGGGCAGGACCGTATGACGTTCTATCGTAATTTGGTTCGGACCGTCTTACGATACTCCGTAATTTGGACTTGCCTGCTGTAACTTGATCCACTACCATCAAAGCATGGAACGCATCTACGATGAGCTGATCCGCAACCACCTCGCGGAGCATCGACAGATCGCGCTGCTGGCCGGCCCCCGTCAGGTCGGAAAGACCACGACTGCCCGGCAGGCCGCCGGTGATCACAGGTACTATACGTGGGACCGGCAGACCGACCGAGCCGTCATTCTGCGGGGACCGGATGCGGTCGCCGCACAGCTCGGACTCGCCGAGCTCCGCGAGGCTCCGCGTCACGTCATCTTCGACGAGCTTCACAAGTACCGCTCGTGGCGCACCTTCCTGAAGGGCTTCTTCGATGTCTATGAGGCGTCGACTCGGACGGTTGTGACCGGCAGCGCACGGCTCGGTTTCTTCCGGCGCGGCGGCGACAGCCTGATGGGGCGCTACTTTCTGTACCGGATGCACCCGATCTCTCTAGGCGAGCTCGCCTGCACGCTTCCGCCTCACTCGGCCCTGCGCGAACCCCGACGAGTCGATGCCGCGTCCATCGCGAGTCTGATCCGCTTCGGAGGATACCCGGAGCCGTTTCTAAAGAGCGACACCCGCTTCTACAATCGATGGCGTCGACTTCGAAGCGAACTCCTGTTTCGAGAGGACCTGCGCGACCTGACGTTGATCCAGGATGTTGGTCAGGTCGAGGTACTCGGCCGTCTGCTGGCGAACCTGGCGGGAGGAGTGCTGAATTACTCGAACCTCGCGTCGGACCTGAACTCATCGGTCGACTCGGCACGACGGTGGACCGCGGCGCTCGAAGCGCTCTACTACTGCTACACGATTCGCCCGTGGTTCCGCAACATCCCGAAGTCGCTTCGCCGCCAGCCAAAGGTCTACCTGTGGGACTGGAGCATGGTCGACCGCAGTGGCCCGCGCGCGGAGAACTTCGTCGCATCGCATCTCCTGAAGGCGGTTCACTGGTGGACCGACGTCGGTATCGGCACCTTTGATCTATTCTACCTGCGCGACAAGGCGAAGCGCGAGGTCGACTTCGTGGTCACGCGGGACGGGAAGCCGTGGTTTCTGGTGGAGGTGAAGTCATCCACAGGGCCGCTCTCTCCCTCTCTCGAGTACTTCCAGCGCGAGACCGGCTCACTGCACGCGTTCCAGGTGGTCATGGACCGCGAGTATGTCGACGCCGACTGCTTTGCGACCGACCGACCGACCATCGTTCCGGCTTCCACGTTCCTTTCGCAGCTTGTATAACGCGAGCTTGTGCCCGGGCGCCGTTCGACCGCCGGGCGTTCACTCCCCGGCCAGTTCGTGCAGGAACGACCGGATGTCGGCGGCGATCGTCTCGGCGGCCAGATTGTGGACGTAGTGAGACACGTCGAGCAGCCGGTACCGGCCGCCGGCCGCTTTGGCGTAGGCGATGAGCAGCTCGGTCCAGTCGGGTACGGCCAGATCGGAACCGTCGGACACGAAGAGCAAGAGCGGCACATCAAGGAAGCCGTGAGAGGCGACCAGTTCGGCATTGGCCTGGGTGATCAGGATCTCCTCGATCATGTCGTTGGTCATCGTGCGCCCGAAGAGGATCGCGCAGTAGCCGTCGACCTCCTGCGCCGACACGTAGCCCCGCGTCACCGGCGGCGTGTCGCGACAGAGTGACGGGAACAGGCGGAGAAGTCCCGTGCGAGCGGAGAACGCGACCAACGTCAGAATCAGCCGGGGAGGTGGCAGCACCTCGTAGACCGGCGGGACCGCCGGATCCAGGCCCACAATCGCCGCGACCTCGTCGGGGTAGACGGTGGCCCAATACAGTGCCTCCAGGCCGCTCATGGAATGTGGGAATACGACGTAGGGGGGCTCGTGGCCGCTTGCACGCAGCGCGGTTCGAGTCTCCGCCAGAACGGTGGCGATGTCGCGCGATGCGTTGCTGTGATCGCTCCAGCCGTAACCGGCTCGCTCAACGACCACCGTCCGGTAGTCGCCCGACAGCCGCCGGTAGAGGCCGCGAAAGTCGTACGTGGGCGCGGTCGTGCCGCTGCCCGATAGAAACACCAGCGTCGGTTGCCCAACGCCTTCGCCGTAGACGTGCAGCCGATGGCCGTTGACCGCGACCATCTGTCCCGGCGGCTTATGGGTTGCCTGTTCGCGGGCAAGCTGTATCCGGTGGTTGGCGAGGCTGGCCACAAACAGAAAACCGATCACCGTCATCACCACAAGGCCAAAGGAAGTTAGGCGCCGTTCCATTCCGAAGTACTACTTCGGATCGGCCTCGCGCGCCAACCCCATCCGCAGGGAGTCGGGCCGCACGAGTGGACGCCCGCCATGGTACCCTCTACACTCGTGGGATGGCGTTTCTGGTTGTCGCTCTTCTGATCTTCGCACTGCTGGGTATCGAGTTCCCCGTGTTCTTCCTCACGAACCTGGTGGACGGTCAGACGCCCTTCGTAGTCGACTGGCCGGCCAACTGGTACGCATTGCTCGTACACTGGACCGTCACGATCACGATCTGGACCGCCGGAATCGCATTGGCGTACCGATGGGCGAAGCGTACCGGTGTGGTGAACGAGCTCGTCAGGTTCCGTGTGACCGCTCGCGATGCGTATGTGACCGCGGCCGGGGCTGTTCTCGCCATTGCCTTCGGCGTGCTCCACGCCCGCTTCACCGGGCTGGCGGCTCCGCAGCTCCTGCGCGAGTACCGCGGCTTCCAGGCGATGTACGGCGACCACGCGTGGATCCTGTCGCTCTTCCAGAACGTCTACTACCTTGTCGAGTACGTGCTGGTCGCCGCGCTGGTCGCTCTGTTCCAGCGCGTCGGCGAACGCTGGTCCCGGATGCACTGGTTCCCGTGGGGCAGCGTGGGCGTGTTTGCCACCTGGGGGATGATCCATCTCGTAACCAGCCCGCACGGTGCGGCCTTTGTGCTGGTCTGGTCGATCGTGCCGGGCGCGCTCTTCGTGATCGCCAGGAAGAGCTTCTGGCCCGTCGTTTTGGTTTCGGCGCTGGGGTTCATCATCTGACGCGTATGAGCGATAGGGACGACACTGAGCCGATGGTACGACACGGCCGCGGCGAGCGTATCCGGAATCGATCTGTCGACGGAGATGGTGAACAGAAGCCGCCGCCGAGACGCCGATGATGCGTCGGCGACCGGAGATCAGATTGTGCAGTCATGAGGAGGAGATCATGGACGAGCATGAAGTCGAGTTTGTGTCAGACGGGTTGCGGCTTTCGGGGTCGCTTGCATTGCCCGCCGGTCAAGGGCCGTTCCCCGGCGTCGTCTTCGTCGCCGGGTCGGGTGAGGTCGACCGCAACGAAAACCACAAGAAGATGCAGATGAACGCGTTCAACGAACTCGCGCGCACCCTGGCCGATCGCGGGTTCGCGTCGCTTCGCTTCGACAAACGCGGTGTCGGCCGGAGTGAGGGCAAGTTCCTCACGGCGGGCTTCTTTGACAACGTCGCGGATGCCGCATCGGCGCTCCGGTTCCTGCAGGGACGCGATGAGGTCGACTCGGAACGGACGTTTGTGATCGGCCACAGCGAAGGAGCACTCATCGCGTCGCGACTGGCCGGCGAAGCGATCGTACCGGCAGGCGTCGTGCTGATAGCCGGTACCGCGCAACGCGGTGAGGATGTGCTCGCGTGGCAGGCCGCTGAAGTCGTCAAGCACATCACGGGCTTCCAGGGCTGGCTCATCAGGACGCTGCCGATCGATCCGCTGAAGATGCAGAAGAAGCTGCTCACGAAAGTCGCATCGTCTACGGGCGACACGATGCGGGTACAGCTCGTCGTCAAACTCAACGCGAAGTGGATGCGCGAGTTCATCGCGTACAACCCGGCCGATGACCTGGCCCGAAGCCATTGTCCGGTGCTCGCGATGACCGGCGGGAACGACATCCAGGTGAACCCGGACGATGTAGCGGCGATGCAGCCGATTGTACGCGGTCCGTTTGAGGGCCACGTGATCCCGGGTCTCACGCACCTGCTCCGTGAAGGTAAGCCGGGCACCGCCGACTACAAGCGGCAGCTGAAGTCTCCGCTCGACCATCGACTGAAGTCGATGGTGGCCGAATGGCTCGAGCGGCACGCCGGGTCCGGGGACTATAGAGCGACGCGACAGGGTTGACCGGCAAGCCTCGTTTCGATATAATATTATCGATAACTTCATAGCTATAGGAGGCTCCATGAAGCTCTTCCGTGTTCTCATTGTCATTGGTGCATTGGCCACCGTCGCGGCCGCCCCGCTTGTCGCTCAGACTGGTGTCGATGCGATCTCAGCCGCGTCGACCCAGAACTACTACGAGGAGAGCTCGCTCTCCGGCGTAGCACTCTACGACCTGATCGGCTCACGCCGTGCGGCATTCGTGTGGTCGACCATGAACGCGAACGGAACACCCAACGCCGCGGTACTCGTGCCGGGGGTCGTCGATCGCAACCAGGGAATCCTTGCGCAGAGTTTCGGCGGAGACGGTCCACAGACGATCGTGAACATGCGGCGTGGCGGCTACTCGATCCTGACGGTCTATCAACACAACCCGGACTCGGCCGACCGCCTGGAACGCAACACCGGGGCCCGAGTCGTATGCGAGTACATCTCCGATCCTGCGCAGCAGCGTCGACTCCTTGCCGAGTTCCAGCGCGTGAATCCCCGGGCGACCGCCGAGAACACCGTGTTCCTGCGAATCGTCCGCGTTCTCCCGCTCGGCTGAGGGCGGAGGCGATCGACTACCACTCGCGACGTATAGATTCGAGAATAGTGATCTCCGGGAAGATCACGTACGCGTCAAACTGGCGCGAAGGAGCGGCGCGAAGCGGAGAGTATCCGAACGCGATGGGCATCCTTCGCGCAAACACCGGGTGCGACAGGTCCAGGAAGGCCGCCGACTCTGGACGATCGGCGCCGTCGCGGCGTGCCACGACATCGGCGATCTGCCGGCTCAGGTTGGTCGGTGGCCGCTCCATCGCGGCGGGTACCGGTTGTGGATCACGATCCATGAACGAGCGGATCCGCTCGCCGTCGAATCCCCAGAACGCGATCGCGTAGAGCCGGTCGGCGCCGCCGAACCGGTCGGCGTTCGCGGCCAGGTGCTCACCGAGCCACTCCTGTCGCGTGCCCATGTACCGCCGCGTCTGCGCGTGATACATGCCAACGTTGACCGCGACGATCGAGTCGGCCGCGTCGGCGACCGTCCGCAACGTGAGGTCGATCATGATGCGCTCACGCGCGTGGACGTCGTGCCGCGCCCGAATCGGGAGGCTCCGGAGTTCGATCTCCACCGCCTCCTTGATTCGGCCGTACCAGGTCGCGCCCAGGATCTCCACGAGCGACTCGAACTCGGAAACAAGACGCCGTTCGAGCTCCGTCACAGCCGCGGCATACTCGTCGGTACCGGGCCGCGTCGCGAGCACGCCGGCCACCAGCGGTTCGATCC
>RECL01000320.1 GCA_007694025.1 Spirochaetaceae bacterium | reverse complement strand
GGCGACCGGCTTGGAGTTGATACGTCGCTGTTCGCGTGACGTCCGGGCCGCCTTCTGGTAGAGTGAGGTATGGACGCGGAGCACGAGCTCGACTACGGTCGGCTCAAGCGCTGTTCACTTTTTGGTGGTATCACCGAGCACGCGTTCGATACGCTTCGACCGCACCTGAAGTACATCCGCTTCGACGCCGGGACGGCGATCGTAACCGAAGGGTCGCTCAACGACCGGATCTACTTCATCGAATCGGGGTCGGTTGAGATCGTCAAGCGCACGCATGGAGGCCTTGATGCGCCGGTCCGGCGCCTCACCACGATGGGCCCCGGCGACACGTTCGGCGAGATGGAACTCATCGACATCCAGCCGTGCGCCGCGACCGTCCGATCGCTCGAGCCAACCGAAACGCTGTCGCTCTCCAATCACGATCTCTACCGCGTTTCGCAGGTTGATATGAAGACATACGCGCTCATCGTGATGAACCTTGCGCGCGACATCAGCCGTCGCCTGCGCCACATGGACGATCTGTTCGCCGGGATGACCGACGAGTAACCGCGTCTGACGGTTCCTCGACACAGCGCGAGTCTCGGGCTACTATGTCGCGTGGAGAAGTGGGATTTGCGGGGGGTCTGCGAGGCTGAGCTCGGCGGATTCCTTGCGGCGCTGACGAAGCTCGGCGTGTTCTTGAAGGACTTCACCCGAGACAGACACGTCCCGAATCATCTGTGGACCGAGTGGGGCTACACCGCCGACGATATGCGTGGCGACCGATGGCTTCAGGCGCTCCATCCCGATGATCGGGTGGTCGTGCGCGCGCGGTTTGCCGATCACGAAACGGGCAAGGATCCCGTATCGCAGTCGGAGTACCGGGTGATCACGAAGTCGGGTCAAACGCGGTGGGTTCTCAGCAAGTCGGTGATGATCTCTTTCACCGACGACGGCACGCCCGATCGTATGGTCGGCATCGATTACGACATCACCGACCTCAAGCGTGTTCAGGCCGACGCGCAACGCGCGCGAGCCGACGCCGCCCGGCTGCGGCGCGAAGCCGACATGCTGCGCCACGCGAGCAGCGTGATCGCCGCGACGCTCGATCGACACCAGGCGGTCGCGAAGGTGCTCGAGTTTCTGCGGTCGATGGTCCCGTACGTCACCGCGACCGTCGGGGTGCTGACCGGTGATTCGCTGGAGGTGGTCGACTGCGCCGGTCCGGTCGCGCGGTCGTGCGCTCCCGGTTCGATCATCCGGATCGACCATGTCGCGCCGTACGCTCGGGTGATCGACGAACGCCGGTCGACGCTCCTATCGTGCCCGACCGACGCGTGCCCCGATCTGCCGGCGACCGCCGCGGCTGAGTCGGTCGCGTGGATCGGCGTGCCGCTCGTTGCGCAGGACCAGGTGATTGGCCTGCTCACCGCCGCCGCTGACTCGTGCGACCGGTTTACCGAGCAGCACCACGACCTGGTGCGAGCGATGGGCGACTTCGTCGCGCTCGCGATCCAGAACGCGAACCTCTACGCCGAGGCGCGCGAAGCGGCGACTCGAGACACCCTGACCGGCGCGTTCACGCGGTACTGGTTCGAGCCGTACGCCGAGCGCGAGATCGCACGCGCTCGGCGCGACCGCGATCCGTTGTCGATCATTCTGTTCGACCTTGATAACTTCAAGCTCGTCAACGACGAGTTCGGGCATCAGGCGGGCGACGCGGTGCTTCGCGCGCTTACCGAGGAGATCACGCGAACGCTCCGGATGAGCGATCCGCTCTGTCGGACCGGCGGAGAGGAGTTCGCGATCCTGCTGCCACGCGCCGACGCACAGACCGCACTCGCGATCGGGTCGCGAGTATGCGAAGTCGCACGCGAGCTTGGTCACGACTGTATCGGCGGTAGGGCGGTCACCGTGAGCGCCGGCGTTGCGACGCTTGGACCCGGGTGCGCGAGCTACGAAACGCTGATGCGTGCGGCCGATACCGCGCTGTACCAGTCCAAGCACCACGGTCGCGACCGCGTTACAGCTGGCTGCTGAACGATTGCCGGTGCGTGCGTCACTGTCGCGTTCACTCGGTGTGGTCGCTGCGCACGAACTGCCGCCGGTAGAGATCGGCGTACACGCCGCCGGCAGCGAGCAGCTCGTTGTGCGCGCCAACCTCCACGATACGACCGTCCTGGATCACGTAGATCCGCGTTGCGTGCTGGATCGTGCTCAGGCGGTGCGCGATCACGACCGACGTGCGCCCGGTAAACAGCTCCTGGAGTCCTTCCTGGATCAGCGTTTCGGTGAGCGTGTCCACGTTCGACGTCGCTTCGTCCATGATCAACACGCGCGGGTCGGCCAGGATCGCGCGCGCGATGCTGACGAGCTGCCGCTGTCCGACCGACAAGTTCGTCGCGCCCTCCTGGACGATCGTGTCGTACCGGTCGGGTAGCCGTCGGATAAACGCGTGAGCGCGCGCACGCCGAGCGGCCTGCTCGACCTGTGCATCGGTCGCCTCCGGAACTCCGAACCGGATGTTGTCGCGAAGTGATCCGGCGAACAGGAACGGGTCCTGGTTGACGAGCGCCATCTGCCGCCGCAGGCTCTCCTGCGTCACGGTTCGGATGTCGTGTCCGTCGATCCTGATCGCCCCATCGGAGATCTCATAGAAGCGGGCGATCAGGTTCGCGATCGATGTCTTGCCCGCGCCGGTCGGACCGACGAGCGCGATAGTCTCACCCGGTTCGATCGTGAGGCTCACATCGTGCAGGATGCGAACGTCGGTGTACCCGGATGATACCGACTCGAACTCGATCCGCCCCTCAATAGGCGGCATGGTGATCGCATCGGCGCGGTTTTGCACCGATGGCTCGGAATCGAGCAGTCGGAAGATCTGCTCGCCGCCGGCCATCGCCGATTGCATCGTCGAGTAGATCTGGCTGAGCTCGCGGATCGGCTGGAAGAACTGCGTGACATAGGTCAGGAATGCGATTACGACTCCCAGCGTAACGATGCCGCTCTGCACGCCCATTCCGCCGAAGAAGAGCACGATCGCGGTCGCAAGCATGCCCAGGAACTCGACGCTCGGCAGGAACACGAACGACAGCGACATCGCGCGGACGTGCGCCTCGCGGTTGGTCGCGTTCTTTTCGTCGAACTCTTCGCGCGCGCGGCCCTCCTGGCTGAACGCCTGGATCACGCGCATGCCCGAGATATCCTCCGCAAGACCCCCGACGACCTGCGCGACCGACGTGCGCGTCTCGCGGTGCGCGCCGCGCGCCTTGCGCGAGAAGATAAGCGTCGCGATGACCATCAGTGGAATCACGGAGAACGAGTAGAGCGCGAGGCGCGGGCTCATCGACACCATCACGACGACGATTCCGATCAGAAGGAGCATGTCGCCGATCACCGTGATGAGACCCTGCGTCAGCAGTTCGTTGATCACGCCGACGTCGTTGATGACCCGGCTGATCGTTACGCCGACTATGTGCCGATCGTGGTACGCCAGGTCGAGCTCCTGCAGATGGCGAAAGAGCTTCGCGCGAAGGTCGTGGAGCACGCGCTGGCCGGTGAACGACAGGATGTAGCGCTGGGCGGTGGTCGCGCCGTAGAGCGCAAGGTAGGTCGCCGCCAGGTACGCGGCGGTACGGACGATTCCCGTCGTGTCGCGTCCGGCGATGTCGGTGTCCACGAGCACCTTCAGCAGGTACGGGGCAAGCAAACTGAGCCCCGTCACCAGTACCGTGAAGACGAACGCGACGATCATGCGTCCCGTGTACGGCCGTACGAATCCGAGCAGCCGACGCGCGACGTGAGGATCGAACGCGACGCCGTCGTGTTCCGACGCAAACGAGCTCAATGTGCCGCGCGGACCCATTCCCATTCCGCCGCTACCGATCACGGTCGTGCTCCTGCCGCATCTGCCGCTCGTAGATCGCACGGTACAACTCCGACCGATCCCACAGCTCGTCGTGGCTGCCCTGCGCGGCCACGCGCCCCTCTTCCAGAACCAGGATCCGGTCGGCCATCCGCAGCGTCGACAGGCGTTGCGCGATCACAAACGACGTCCGACCGGACATCAGCCGCTCAAGCGCGAGCTGGATCAGATGCTCGGTCTCGGAATCTACACTCGACGTCGCGTCGTCCAGTACCAGGATTCGCGGATCCTTCAGGAGCGCACGGGCGATTGCCACCCGCTGCCGCTGTCCGCCGGAGAGCGTCTTTCCGAGCTCGCCTACTTTCGTGTTGTAGCCATCGCTCATCGCGGCGATGAACTCGTGCGCCTGCGCGGCGCGCGCGGCGGCTTCCACGTCGCCGTCGCCCGCATCGGGCCGGCCGTAGCGGATGTTCTCGCGGATCGTCGTCGCGAAGAGCGTCGACTCCTGCAGCACGATTCCGATCTGGCTTCGCAGCGAAGACAGCCGTACGCGCCGGACATCGTAACCGTCGATTCGTACGCATCCTGACGTAACGTCGTAGAACCGCGGGATCAGGTTCACAACGGTCGACTTGCCCGACCCGGTCTCGCCGAGCAGCGCGATTACCTCGCCAGGTTTGGCTTCTATGTCCACGCCGTGCAGCGAGTTTCCGCGCCCAGGGTACGCGAAGCTGACATCCTGGAACGTAACGTGCCCCTGTACCTGCGGCAGTTCCGAAAGGTGCGCATCCTCGCGCACCTCCGAGGTCGCGTCGACGATCTCGAAGATCCGTTCCCCCGACGCCATCGCCATGCCGACGACCGGGACGATCATGCCGATCATGCGCACAGGCATCGCAAGCTGCGCCAGATAGGTCATGAACGCGACCAGCTCGCCGAACGTCAGCGAGTCACGCACGATCAAAAAGCCTCCGACACCGACAATTCCGACCGTCGCGATCTGGACGATGAACGTGAACATCGGTCCGTTCACCGACGTGACGCGCGCCTGCTCCGACGCGAGCGAGAGCCACGCGTCGTTCTCCCGGTCGAACCGCTCGATCTCCCGATCCTCTTGCGCAAAGCCCTTCACGATGCGCGCGCCGCGGAGGTTCTGCTCCAGCCGCGTCGTCATCACAGCGAGCTGTTCCTGGATCTTCATCGACAGCGGACGCACGATCCGCCCGAACGCTACGCCGCGCCACGCGAGGATCGGAAGCGACACAAGCGCGAGCAGCGCGAGCGTCGGGTTCATCGCGACCATCACGACCGCGGTCGTGACCAGAAAGATCGATCCTTCGATCAACCGCAGCGACGCACGTCCGGTCAGAAATCGGATCCGCTCGACGTCCTGAACCGAACGTGACAAGAGCTGTCCGCTCTCCGACGTGTCGTGAAAGCTGAAGCTGAGCGACGTGAGCCGCTCGTGGATGATCCGTCGCAGATCGTACGCGACCCCCTGGCTCGACCGCTCGACCAGGCGTCCCTGGACGAAGGTCAGAACTCCCCTGACGAGCACGAGTAGCAGGAGCGCCGCGATGCCGATGGTGAGCGTTCTCTGATCGCCGTTGCGGATACCACCGTCGACGATGATCCGCACGACCTGCGGCGTGATCAGCACGACCGCGTTGAT
>RECL01000326.1 GCA_007694025.1 Spirochaetaceae bacterium | reverse complement strand
ACCGGCCGCAGCGGTGCTGGCTGCGGCGGTGCGCGCGTCGTAGCGCGCGATCGCTTCGGAGAGCGTCAATCCGTCGACGCGGAACGCCGAGCCGTCGATCAGCCCGCCGCGCTCGAGTTCCGCCATGATCGACAGCACGCCTCCGGCGCGGCTGACGTCCTCGACGTGGTAGCTCGACGACGGGGCGACCTTGCAGAGGCACGGCACACGGCGCGACACCGCGTCGATGTCCGCAACCGTGAAGTCGACCTCCGCCTCCTGCGCGGCGGCGAGCAGGTGCAGCACCGTGTTCGTCGATCCCCCCATCGCGATATCGAGCGCGATCGCGTTGTGGAACGCGACCTTCGTCGCGATCGACCGCGGAAGGACGCGAGTATCGCCTTCTTCGTAGTAGCGGCGCGCGAGTTCCACGATCGTGTGCGCGGCCTGCTCGAACAACCGCGTGCGGTTCACGTGCGTCGCGACGACCGTCCCGTTGCCTGGCAACGACAGTCCGATCGCCTCGGTCAGGCAGTTCATGCTGTTCGCGGTGAACATCCCCGAACACGACCCGCACGTCGGGCACGCGGCTGCCTCGACGGCGGCCACGCGATCGTCATCAACCGAATCGTCTGCTGCTATCACCATCGCGTCGATCAGGTCCAGACGCTCATCGCCGAGTTTCCCCGCCTCCATCGGACCACCCGACACGAAGACGGTCGGAATGTTGAGCCGCAGCGCCGCCATCAGCATGCCCGGCGTGATCTTGTCGCAGTTGGATATACAGACGAGCGCGTCGGCGCAGTGCGCGTTGACCATGTACTCGACGCTGTCGGCGATCAACTCGCGGCTTGGCAACGAATAGAGCATCCCGTCGTGCCCCATCGCGATCCCGTCGTCGACGGCGATCGTGTTGAACTCGGCGGCGTAGCAGCCGTGCTGCTCGACAATCGCGCGCACATCCTGCCCGATCTGGTGGAGGTGCGCGTGGCCCGGGACGAACTGCGTGAACGAGTTAGCGATCGCGACGATCGGCCGGCCGAAGTGCTCGTCGCGCATCCCGGTCGCGCGCCACAGGCTCCGGGCCCCGGCCATCCGTCTCCCGACCGTGTTCGTCGCGCTTCGCAGTGGTATCTTCATGCGCTCAGATTGGATGAGTATGCGAGATTTGGCAAGCGCCAACGACTGGTGCCGATATTGTTGTTGATGAAGACTGATTCTGACGCGGATGACCGAAACGCTCCGGTCGCGGCTGTCCTCTTCGACTGGGACGGGACGCTCGTGGACAGCCTGCCTGTCGTGACCGAAGCGACCAACCGCGTGCTGGTTGCGCATGGATTCCCCGCGTTGCCGGCGGACGCAGTGCACGACGGTATGCGCCTGCCGACCATACCCCGGATGGCGTTGCACGCGGCTCTCCCCGACGACGAGCATGCACGCGGGTTGGCACAGCGGATGGCCGACGAGTTCTACCGGATAGCGGTCGAGGTCGGACAGGAGCGCGTGGCGTTCTACCCCGGTGTCCTGGATCTGATTGACCGGCTGGCGGCGCACGGCGTCGCGTTGGCGATCGTCAGCAACAACCGTCGGTCGGTTCTGGAACCGCTCATCGATGTGCTCGGGCTGCGTTCGCGCTTTGCGGTGGTCATCGGCGAGGAAGACGTTGCGCTGCCGAAGCCCGACCCGGAGGGTGTCCTCCGCGCGCTCGAAGCGCTCGGCGTCGCACCGGGCCGCGCTATCTACGTCGGCGACTCTTCGACCGACGCCGGCGCGGCCGCAGCGGCGGGGGTTCGGTCGATCGGCGCGGGATGGGCGGCGCACGCCACCGGAGGGGCTGCATTGGCGACATTCGACCTCACGTGCTCAGTGGCCGCGGATCTTGCGCGGTACGCGCTGCGCCGAAACGTATCAGAGTGACGGCAGGCTATATCGCGCTCCCGTAGCGCAGCAGCAGTTCGTCGAGCGCTTCGCGCAGGAGGCTTGCCTCTGTCCGGTTCAGCGCCGATGAGAGCTTCGTCGGCCGGTACGCGGACTATCCCACGAACCCAAACACCGTGATCGCTGCGGTGAGCATCACGAATCCCAGCCCGATCAGCCACTGCGTTCGCGCGAAGCTCGCCTGCACGTCGTCAAACCGCTTGTCGACGGCCTGAAACCTGGCGTCAGAGTGCGCGAGCGCGTCGTCGAACCTCTTGTCGGCTGCGTCGAACCTCTTGTCGGCTGCATCAAACCGCGCGTCGACCGCATCGAACCGCGCGTCGGTGTACGCACGCATGTCGATGAAGCGCTGATCCATCGCGACAAACCGCTGCTCCATTGCCTCGAACCGGGCGTCGGAGTGCGCGCGCATCGCGACAAACCGCTGATCCATCGCCTCGAACCGGGCGTCGGAGTGCGCGCGCATGTCGATGAACCGTTGGTCCATCGCGTCGAACCGATCGCGCATCAGCTCGCGCTGAGCCTTGAGCTCTTCCTCCACGCGGACCATTCGCTCAAGGAGCTGCGTGTCGATCGGTCCGGGCTGACGCGGCACCATCTCGCGCACCATGTCGCGAATCCACGGCTTCATGTAGTCGCCTACGCGTCGAACGTCCTCGTCCTGCAGCGCCATCGATGGCTCCCCCATTCGGTACCTCTCAATATACCATACCGTCGCGGAGGCGTCGCTGCTTCAACTCCTGCGCTACTTCCCCGATACGCTCAATGCTTCGATCAGCACCGACGGCGAGTCGAAGCCGCCGCGGTTGTCGTCGCGCAGGTCGCCCGCCTTCGCGGCCAGGTTCGACGCAAGATCGAAAAAGTTGCCGGCTGCGACGACGTTGCGGACCGGTACGCCCCGGATCCCGCCTTCGACCAGAAAGCCCTTCGCGGAGAGTGAAAAGTCGCCGGTCACGGTGTTGAGCCCCGCGTGCAGCCCTTCGACCTCGGTGATGAGGATCCCCGATCCCAGCTGCGACAGGAGCGACTCCAGCGATCCGTCGCCGTTCTCCAGGTACGGCCGATGAAGCCCCGTGGACACGCGCTCGCGACCGCGCATCGCGTGCCCGGTCGTACTCGCGCCGACTTCGCGCGCGGCCGAATAGACGGTGTGCACAACGGCCGCGAAGGTGCCCCGGTCGACGAGCGTGAGCGCGCTCGTTGCGACACCATCGCCGTCGAAGAACGCCGGACTCAACCCGCGCGTGGGGTCGTCGACGACCGTGAACAGCTGCGACGCGATCGGCGTGCCCAGCTTCCCGGCCAGCATCGACCGGCCCTTCTGGATCGTCTCGCCGAAGAACGGCGAACCGGGCGACGCGATGAACGCGCCCAACAGCTGCGACGCGGCGCGGCTGTCGAAGACCACGCGATACGTGCCCGAGTCGATTTCCTGCGCGCCGAGCTTCTCGATCGCCCGCGTCGCCGCAGTACGCGCAACCGCCTCGGTGTCCAACATAGACGGGTCTGCTGCCACTGCGAACTCGGCGCCGGTCTGCGTCTCCTCTCCGTCGCGTGCGATGACCATCACGTAGCACGCGCACGTCGAGGTCTGCTGCGCCTTCGACACCCCGTGCGTGCTCGCGATCGCGTGCTCGCCGTCGGTCTCACCGTAGTAACAGTAGGGCACGTTCACGATCCGTGGATCGTGAGCCTTCGCGGCGCGCTCCGCTGAGAGCGTCATCGCCTTCTTGTCGTCTATCGTCACGGTGTCGAGCCTTCCGCGCCGTCCGTCGTAGTCGCCGCGCAGGTCGCGGTTCTCATCGCCTGCGAACAGCGTATTGCCGTCGTCGGTCCCGGAGAACGCCGCGTTCTCCCGCGCGCGTCTGGCGACCCGCTCGATCGACTCGTCGTCGAAGCGTTCGGTGTACGCGGTGCCCATCCGCCGGTCGTCGATAGCCCGCGCGGAGATCCACTGCTCGTCGCTTTCGGTGAGCGATGCGATTTGATCGCGGAACGCCTTGATCTGCAGGGTCCGCCCGCGCGAGTAGAACAGATCGCCGGCGCCGGCTCCACGCGCGCCGCCCGCGCCATCCACCCCGCCGGCAGACCGCAGCCCCGACCCGAATCCCGACCGAAGGCCCGCTTCCAGCCGTGCGATTATCGCGCTCATGATCGGCCTCCCACGACCAGGCCCGACACCTTGATCGCCGGCTGCCCGACCGCCGCGGGGATCGACCCGGAGAGCGATCCGCACATCCCGGTTCCGGTTGCGTCCAGATTGTCGCCGACCATCTCGATGTTCATCAGGATCTCGCTCCCCTTCCCGATCAGCGATGCGCCCTTGACCGGCCGGTCGATCGCGCCGTTTTTGATCAGGTAGCCCTCCTGCACCGCGAAGTTGAAGTCAGTCGTCGCGGGGTTCACAGACCCGCCGCCAAGCTTCACGCAGTAGACGCCGTGGTCGATCGATCCGATCATCGCGTCGAGCGAGTCACTCCCGCGGTCGATGTAGGTGTTCGTCATTCTGGATGTCGGCGCGTACTTGTACGACTCGCGTCGGCTCGAATGAGTGCCCGCCATCCCCATCTTGATCGAGCCGAGCCGGTCGATCATGTACGACGTGAGCACGCCGTCGGTAATCAGCTGGTTGCGCTGCGTCGGGTTTCCCTCGTCGTCGTAGTCGGCCGACCCCCACCCGCCCGGGATCGTGCCGTCGTCGACCGCGCTCACGACGTCGTTCGCTATCTTCTGCCCGAACTTCCCGCAGAAGACGCTCGCGTCGTTCGCGACCGACGTCGCCTCCAGCGGATGACCGCATGCCTCGTGGAAGATCACGCCACCGAACTCGTTGTCGATCACGACCGGCAGCTTCCCCTGCGGCGCGAAGTCTGCCTCCAGGCGAACCAGCGCGATCCGCGCCGACTCGGCGGCGATCGCCTCCGGCCCGATCACATCAAAGAACTCCCACCCCATCGACCGGCCCGGTCCGTAGAAGCCGGTCTCCTTCTTCCCGTCGCGCTCGGCGATGCTCTGCACGACAAAACGCGTGTGCACGCGTCGGTCGCGCGCGATCACACCGTCGCTCGTCGCGATCGTCACGCGCTGGTCATCGTCGGCGTAGCGGACCACGACCTGCCCGATCAGCGGTGAATGGTCGCGCGCCGCCTGATTCGCGCGCTCGACGGCCGCAACCTTGTCCGCGACCGCGATCGCCCCCGGCTCGACCCGAGGCCGCACGATTCCGCGCTCCTCGCGCGCGTCAACCGACCCCAGAGTTCCCACCCGCTCCCAGCGGACCGCTTCGGCTGCGCGCGCGGCCAGTTCGGTGAGCGTCGCGGCCGTCGGGTTCCCCGAGTAGAGGTAGACGTAGTTCACGCCGTAGATCACACGGATTCCGACGCCCGCGGTCGTTCCCGTTGTGATCCCCTGGATCCTGCCGTCGTCAAAGAAGATCAGCGTATCGTCGCGATCCTCGACGAACACGTCGCAGTAGTCGCCGCCGCACGACAGCGCGGTCCGGATCGCCGATCGCAGGCTCTCGTCGTCAAAGCCGTGCGCGCCGCCCGATCGGTCGTCGACGCCTGAAGGTTTTTGTTCCGTCATCCGGACAGTATGGCACGCGACG
>RECL01000204.1 GCA_007694025.1 Spirochaetaceae bacterium | reverse complement strand
GCCGTGACGGGGGGTGAGCCCGCTACCGCGCGAGGTGTTTCATCGGGTCTTCCCAGCGTCCGTTACGTATCACCGAAAAATGCAGATGCGGTCCAGTGCTGCGACCGGTATTGCCGAGCGTCCCGATCTGTTGACCGGTAGAAACGTACTGACCAACCCTGACACGAAATGCGTCCAGGTGCGCGTAGAGCGTACGAAACCCGCCGCCGTGGTCAAGGATGATCATCCTGCCGTAGCCTGCCGTGTCGTTTTCCATGTGAACCACTCGACCGCTTCTGGCTGCCAACACCGGCGTCCCGATCGGCCCGGCCAGATCTATGCCGTTATGCAGATGCCACAGTCCGGTGATCGGATGAATGCGCATCCCGTACGGTGAAGTGAAGCGAAACCGCCGGACCGGCCACTGAAAGAGTTCCCCGATCGCAAGGAGCAACTGCGTGGTATCCATCCGCGCGCCGGGTATGAACAGCGACTCGCCGACGGCAAGCCGCTCCGAACGAAGGTCGTTCGCGTCAAGGATCGCGCTCACCGGAATCCCGTATGAAGACGCGATAGTCGACAGCGACTCCCCGGGCATGATCGCGTGAAACACGCCGTCTCGATTAGGGATCGACAGCACGGTGCCCGGGAGCAGGCGTCGCACGTCGTCGAAGGTGTTTGCCGACATGAGCGTGTCGAGCCGCAGGCCGTACCGCTGCGCTATTTCGGAGACGGTGTCGCCCGGGCGGACCGTGTACTCGGTTCGGCGAATCTGCTCGAAGTGACTCGGGTCGACACTCAGCGGATCGAGGTTCCGGACGCGGGACACGCCCGACGGCAGCGCGACAATCGACGAGACCGACGCCGGTTTGAGCTCGAACCCGGCGCGGAACGCGAACAGCTCTCTTGGTGGGACCGCTGAAATGGCGAAATAGACGGCCAGGAGCGCGAGTGGAAGCGCTACCGCCATGCTCAGATCGGCTGTCGGGTAGTGCTGCGGTTCTACGGCAGCGGAACCGACGAGCGAAAGCCGCGGTCGTCGCACGAACAGCGCTGTCAGCGCGCGCGTCGCGGCACGAAGCGCCGCCGCGAAACCCGGCCGACCCGTCGAACGATATATGAACGGAGCCGATCGGCCGCGCCGTCGGCCCGGCCGGCGATCGCTACGACGCGCCTCACCGGTCGGATCGACAGCGGTGTGAGCATCGTCGTATCCGATCGCGCGAAGCGATCGCGGTGAGGCTACGTCACTGCCGACGACGACCGAAGCCCGGCGATACCGGTCGGACGGCTGCAATGGCGACAGCCGTTGGAGTCTGAGCGTACGCCCACCACCGACCGGTCTACGTCGCGACGATGCAGTGCGCCGTCCGATTCGCTGCTCCTGTATGATACCCTTCATTCTACTCAGCATATCGACACGTTTGGCCGACGGTATTATAGTCCTGGATAGAGAGATACGAGCCGTCCTGTGGCCCACGATACACGAAATCGATCCACTACGAACAGTACATTTCGCACTCCTCGGGCACGCTACGTCATCGTGTTCGCGCTCATCGCCGCCGCAGCGGTGCTGATCGTGGCGCGCTATTCCCGTATAATGGTCTCATCCGCGCCTCCACCGTCGCCGACGGCGCTCGGTCCGTACGAGCGCGGCCCGATCCTCGATCGAAACGGCCGCATCCTCGCGGTTCAGACCGAGCTGCAGACGGTCTGGGCGTGGAGGCCCGACATCGTCGACCCGGCCGCGACCGCGCGCGAACTCGCGCCGTTGATCGGTCAGAACCCCGCAGCGCTTGAAGCGAGGCTCGGGGGACGCACCGGGTCGGTCACGATCAAGCGAACAATCTCCCCGGCTGAGAGCGAAGCGATCAGGGCCGCGAGGTCGAACGGAGGACTGCAGGGGATCCGGCTGCGACCCGACTACGGGCGCAGCTACCCCGAACAGGCAAGCCTCGCAGCGATCCTCGGTTACGTCGGCGCCGATGGCTACGGACTTGCGGGGATCGAGCGGACCATGGAGTCGGAGCTCGCCGCGCGCGGCACCAACGGGTTCGGAAACCAGGTGTTCCTCACGGTCGACATGAATATCCAGTACGAGTCCGAGCGCCTTGCGCTGGAGGCGCTCGCGCGCCACCAGGCCGATTGGGTGACGATACTCACGCTCGACGCGTCCAACGGCGGAATTCTGGGCTACGCATCGGTTCCGGGCTTCGATCCGAACACGTTTGGCGAGTTCACCGATGAACAACGACGAAATCGCCCGATTGCGAAGGTGTACGAACCTGGAAGCGCATTCAAGGTGTTCACCGTCGCATCATTTCTCCAGCTTGGCGGAATCGGCTTCAACTCGACGTTCCTGACCGACGGTGTATACCGGCAGACGTCGCCTCCAATCCGCGATCTGACCAACTACGGGGTTGTCGACACTCCGGGGATCGTTCGCCTGTCGAGTAACGTCGCCGCGGCGATCGCGAGCGAAACGGTTCCCCAACGCGCGTTCTACAACATGCTGCGGCTATTCGGTTTTGGAGAGGAGACCGGCATCGAGCTAAACGGCGAGGAGCGCGGGCTGCTCGCGCGGCCTGAAACGTGGTCGGGTCGAACGCAGGCGACACTCGCGATCGGACAGGAAATCGCCGTCACCGCGCTCCAGATGGCGGCCGGTGCGACCGTGTTCACCAACAACGGAGTGTTGCTGAAGCCCAACATCATCGAGAAGGTCGTCTCACCGAATGGTCGCCTGCTTCGCAGCTACGGACGCACCCCGGTTCGTGAGGTCGTCTCACCAACTGTCGCATCGCAGATCCTCGCAGCTATGGAGCAGGCGGTCTCGCCGACCGGAACCGCCTGGAGGCTGGCGTACCCGGGGGTCCGCGTGGGGGCCAAGACGGGAACAGCCGAAAAGCTCGATCCGGCTACCGGCCGGTACTCATCGACAGCGTTCATCGCGTCGACGCTCGCGATCCTGCCGGTGGACGCTCCGCGCGTGATCGTCTACATGCTCATCGACCACCCGAAGGGCCAGGAGTTCCTGGCCGGACGGATCGTCGCGCCGGTCCTGCGCGAGTACTTCGACTTCCTGGTGCCCTACCTGTCGATTCCCGTCGGTGACGACCGGCGTATCGCGCATCCGGGTCGGATCCAGGTCACTCCTGTGTCGCTTCCTCCGATCACCGAGCGCATACCAGATTACTCCGGGCTCCCGAAGCGCGTTCTGGTACCGCTTCTGGACCGCGATGACATTTCGGTGCATATCGAGGGCTTCGGGTGGGTCGCAAGCCAGTATCCACCGCCGGGAGCTCCGTTCGAGCGAGGCATGACGCTGCGCCTGGAGCTCGAGTAGTGCCCAACGCCGCTGTGGGCATTCGGGTGGAGTCCGCACAGAGCGGAGACGCGACGCTCGTCATCGATGGCCGCTACGTTCACAGCCGACACGACCCGAGGCGGGAAGCCGAGCGTGCGATGGCGGCGCTGTGCCGCCGCGAGCCCGCCGCGGTACTTCTGGTCGGTATCGGGCTCGGTTACGCGGCGGCGGAAGTACTGGCAAAGACCTCAGTGACCCGGGTGGTCGCGTACGAGCCCGATGCGGCGGTTGTGCAGCTTGCCGTCGACGGACCGCTGGCGGGCTACGCGGAATCGGCCCGTATTGTGGTCGTTTCTACTCCCGAGGAGCTCGAACAGGCGCTTCCGCGTCTGTGCTCCGACGGCTTCGAGACCGTTATCCAGCCCGGTCGGTTCGCATCGGCACCCGACGCAATGGCGGAAATCGCCCGGGTCGAGGCCGCGTTCCGCGGAAGGCTCGACATCAACCGCAACACGCTCGAACGTTTTGGTCGACTCTGGGTACGTAACCTGTGCCGAAACCTCCCAAGACTCGCGGGCGGAATCGGGGTCGACGCGCTCGCCGGCCGTCTGGAAGGCTTTCACGCCATCCTGGTCGCGGCAGGCCCTACACTCGACCAGACACTGGAACTACTCCCCGACTTCGCCCGCCGGTGCGTCATCGTCGCGGTAGACACCGCAATCGGCCCCTGTCTTCGCGCCGGCGTGACACCCGACATCGCGGTTGTCGTCGATCCGCAGTACTGGAACGCGCGTCACCTGGATCGGTTACTGCTGACCGGCACGCTGTTGGTGTCCGAAACCTCAGCGCACCCATCGGTGTTCCGGTCGTTCGCGGCTCCGCACTTCTTCTGTTCGAGCGTCTTTCCGCTCGGTCAAAGCTACGAAGAGGTACTTGGCCGGTTCGGTCCGCTCGGTGCGGGCGGATCGGTCGCGACGAGCGCGTGGGATCTGGTGCGGCTGCTCGGATGCAGTTCGGTCTACGTGGCGGGACTGGATCTGGGGTTCCCGAACGGAGCGACCCACTGCCGCGACAGCTTCTTTGAGCGCCTTGCGATTGGCATCGCGACGCGGGTGCAACCGGCCGAGCGCGTCGTGTTCCGCTACGCGTGGGATGCCGATGCAGCGCACGTGCCCGACAATGTCGGGGGCACGCTGCTATCGGATCGGCGCATGGCGATCTACCGAAACTGGTTTTCATCGCAGATCGCCCGCAACCGCCTGCCTACCTTCGCGGTAACCCGCGGCTCGGCGTCGATCGACGGCGTCACCCGAGTCAATCCCGATCGCGTTCTGAGGCTACCCGACGCGCGAGCCGACATCGCTCAAGTACTCCGTGAAGTGTCTCGACTGCGCGCGGACGACCAGGAGCGCGCCGCCCGGATCGCCGCCCACACCGGCGCGCTGCGCGCGCACCTGGTGACGCTCGCCGCAATCGCCGATCGCGCGTGCAACACTGTCGCTCGAATGACCGATCGACACGCCCGCGGGCTCCAGGTTGACTTCTCCCCGCTCACAGCCCACGACGCTGCGATCGCCTCCAATCCCGCCGGCAGGATAGCAGCGTTCCTGATGCAGAGAGCGATCAACGCGATCGGATCGGGCTTCGGTAGCTCGAGCATCGCCGAGCAGATCGACGCGTCTCGAGCCCTCTACGAGACGCTTGGCGAAGCGTCCCGGTACCACGCCGGAGAGCTCGCCCGCACGGTTGAAACGGTCAAGTTTATCGGCGGATCAACCGACAATGAAGCAGGGTGAGATCTCATCCCAAACGGCATGCGGCACGCTACGCGACAAGCGGGAGCGTGTAGACGTCCAGGCATGCCGTTTCTTTTTTTTCTGTCGGCCCCAATCATCACGAAACCCTGGCATCACTGGTCGGCAAACGTGACGATCCGTCGTTCGATCCGTGGCGTGAGCCGGCACAGCAGTTCATAGCAGTGCGCCGCGGCAAGGTCGGCGAGTCGCGGCAGCGAGTTCGGCGCGTCGACGTCGGCGCTGTAGATCTCGACCAGATCTCCGCGCGCGACGCCGGTTCCGGTCAGATCGACGATCAGCTGGTCCATATTCACGCGTCCGAGCACACGCGCCGCAAGGGTCGGCCGGTTCACGAATGTGACCACTGCGCGACCGCTGAGCGCAAGCGGATACCCGTCACCGTAGCCTACCGGCACGATACCAAGGACAGAGTCACGCGCAAGACGTTCGGTTCCGGCGTACCCGACGCTCGAACCGGCGGCAACCGTGCGCGTGTGAACGATTCGGCTTCGCCATCGGAGGATTGGCAGGACCGAATCGCGTGACAGGAGCGAGCCGTCGGCCATTGCATCGATCGCGTAGCCCCAGAGCAACAGACCAGGACGAACCAGATCGCGCTGAAGCCCCCCATCACGGAGAAGGCCCGCGCTGTTTGCGATGTGAATATGCCCATCGGGCGCCAGATCCGGGACGTGCGGTCCAACCGCTTCGTCAAACCGTCGAGCCTGCTCGAGGGTAATCGGTCCATCAGTCTCAGCCGACGAAAAATGAGTATACACTCCCAAAAGTCTCAGCGACCCGCTGGCACGGACATCGGCGATCACCGGCGCAAGGTCCTCCGCACGAATCCCCGCCCGATTCATGCCGGTGTCCAGGTAAACATGAACGTTGACCGACGCGCCGATCCGTCGAGCGATGTCGGCGAACACGCCGACATCGCTCCGGTCGTGGATCGTGAAGTGGATTCGCTTGCCGCACACCCGGGCGGCTTCGAGCGCAACGGGAATCCCCTCTGTCTCAACAGGCATGTAGACCAGAATCGCAACGGCTCGAGTCAGGGGTGCAAGAGCAATCGCCTGATCGGGCGAATAGACGGCGAACCAGTCGACAAGCGGTGCAAGGTGCCGGGCTATCGGCTCGATGCCGATCCCGTACGCGTCGGCCTTGATGGTCGCCGCGATCAGAGCAGGACCGCTGCCGACGCGCAACCCGTCGCGGGGTCGATCCGGGGCGCCGAGCAGAGCACGGATCGAAGCAACGTTCCCGGTCAACCGGTCAAGGTCGATCTCCAGCCAGCTCGGCGCACTCACTCGCTCTCCGCGCGGACGGGCATCCCGGGGATCACGAGCGCGACCTCTGCGTCCAGTATCCGGCTGAATACCGTGCGCGCGCCAGGAGCGCGACGGAGCACCGGCTCTTCGCCGACCACACGATCGCAGACGATACCTTCAAGCCCGTGCGGTCCGCGCGATACCAGGACATGAACGCGTTGCGCGTCACCGTCGAGTCTGACCGAACTCCCTCCAGGTCTTTGCAGCGGAATCTTCTCGCCGTCGATCTCGCACCAGAATGCCCCAAGGCTGTCGCGCTTGACGCGACGACGATCCAGGGAATGATCGTCCGCAATCATCGACGACGGGATTGCGAACGCACCGCCACCGCTGGTTACCAGCGTCGCGTGTACCAGGCGTCCTGGCTCGGGAAACTGCATCACCACGGTCAGGCCGCGGCCGGGCTCGTTCTTCAACGAAACGGTCCCCGACAGCAGGTTGCGCACCGTGTGCACCACGCTCCCGACCCCGACCCCACGCCCAGAGCCGTATCGGCTCTCCACGAACGGGGCGGCGGGTTCGGAGCGCTCTGCGGGCTCGATCACCACCTCGTGCGGCTCGTCGGTGTCCGACACGGGTGCTGAAGCCGCATCGCCGACGGAAGCACGCGAACCGGTAACCCCGGGCCGAGCCAGGATGGACAGAAGCGGACTGTTCGGGTCGTCGTGCATCCGACGGATCGCCTCTTCATCGATACCCAGCCCGTCGTCTTTCACTGCGATCCGTATCTGATCGACGGTACGATCCACATGGATCCGGATCGACGCCGCAGGCGCGCGACCCCGCGCGACCCTACGTTCTATGGGCTCTATCCCGTGATCGATGCTGTTGCGAACCAGATGGAGCAACGCCTCAAGCACCAGATCCGCAACGATCGGCGCGACGCTCGCGCCGTGGCCGGTTATGCGGACCCGAACCCGTTTGCGCTGAGAGGCAGCGTACTGAACGATCTGCCGCTCAACGGTCCGGATCGATTCGACGAGCGCGACCCTGCTCACCGGCGCGACGCGAGCCTGCAGCAGACGGGCAACGACAGCTACTCTCTTGAGTGCGTCGGACTCGGGTGATCCGTCCTTGACACCATCGACGGCCCACAGCAGTTCGTCGATCAACAACCCGGCCGCCTCATCGCCCTCGGGCGGTCGATGGCTGCGATCTGCACCGGCGACGACCAACGGCAGCGCCTGACCAGCGTCGTCCGATCGGTCGTCGACCATCAGCGAACGCGCGGTCGTATCCAGATCGTCATCGGCCGCATCCAGAAGCTCCGAAAGGTCGAGCTCGGAGATCTCCACGAGTTCGACCTCGTCGACGTTCACCCGGTCGGCCAACCACTGCCCGTCTTCCGCGGTAGAAACGATGCACGTGATCGCGGCGGTAGAGCCGTCGACACGCTCAAGGGGCGGTGAAACCGACACGACCGCCGATCCGATCTCCAGGTTGTTCACAACCAGGAATGCGCGCGCGTAGCGCAGCTCGGCGGCGCAGGATAGAGCGGTGACAAGCCGGTACACGCGTTCGGACCGCTCTCGCGCTTCGCGCAGCATCGCGCGCTCTGCCGCTCCCATCGCGACCGTCGCGGGAGGGATCGACGGAGATCGGCGCGCGGTCTCAGCCGGCCGGCTCGCCTCCGGCGGTGGGTTGGTGGTGGACGCCGCGGCCGGTCCGTGACCTTCGGTCGCTGCGGATCGGTAGACCTTGAGTTCCCGGTCGAGCTGCTTAAGCGACGAAGCGATCGAAGCCGCAAGGTCGGCATCAACGCCCCCGCCGCTCGCGCGCAGCCGACTGAGCGACTCTTCAAGCCCGTGCGCGATCGACGTGATCGACGACAGTTGCAGAAACCCCGCCTCAGACTTGATCGAATGCGCGGCGCGAAACGCGCGCTCCACCTGTTCGTCGGTGAGCACCCGCGCCCCACCAGATGAGGAGAGCGATCCGACTACCCTCTTGAGCGTCTCCATCATAATCCGGCTGTCCGACACGAACATCCGTCGCAGCCGTTCATTCTGTGGTGCCACTCTATCTGCTCCCTTCGTCGAGCGATACGACCAGTTCGATCTCACCGATGCTTACGCCGACCACCCGGGCGATCCGATCGAGTGGAATGCCTTGTCGATACAGTTCGCGTATCCGCGACCGTGTAGACGACGATCGAACTTCCGGCGGGGTCGGTGGCGACGGAGTCGGTGCCGGTGGGGTCGGTGCCGACGGGGCTTCGTCTTCGGGTAACCCAATCGACGCGTCGCTACCGTTCGTCTTCGGCGTGCCCGCAACCCGAAAGCGCTTCAGGTCGGAGTAGGTCTGGGAGACAGCTTGGGTGTCCGATGGCGGTCGACTCCGCGCCGCCGGCTCACCCTTTACGACCGGACCCGGCGACTTCGCATCGCCCGAGGTCTGCTCAATCCGCGCGATTTCGTGCCCAAGCCCGCGCAGACGCCCGTCTGCCTGCCGGACAAGCTCGTTCATGCGGACGATCCTGTCCTCGATGAGCGCTATGTTGCGTTCAGCAGTCTGATTCAACTCGGTCACCATAGCTCCGATCTCACGCTGGATCTCATCGAGTGCGGCCTGACGGCCCGTGCGGACCCTGATTGAACGCGCAAGAATCAGAGACGATATCGTTGTGAGCAGGACCGACACAACGATGGGAAGCCAGATCGTCATAGCTATCCCGTCACGTCGACGTTCTGACCGAGCTCCGGATCGCGAAACGGCTCGTCCCCCGGGTTCGACTCATCGTGTCCCCTGTGCGGGCCGTGTCCGCCGCCGGATCCGCCGCCCGAGCCATCCCCAACCGTTTCGGGGCCTTCCTCCTCGGTACTGACCTCGACGACGCCGTGACCCTGCTCAGCGCTCTTACGCGCGATCTCATCGGCCGCGACCGCCTGCGACTGAACGAGCGCGTCGCGATGGACGGCCTGTTCGCGACCGATCTGGTTCAGACGCGCGAGCAACACTTGTACATCGATCGGTTGTACCGACATTACCCCTTCCTGCCGATCGTCAGATCCTCGTCTGGCTCCTCATACTTGGTGACCTTCACCGTCTGTTTGTCGGCGATGAAACTCACCGCGCGAAACTCGTTGCGCACCTCCAGGAAGGCGTCACGAATGCTGATTCTGACCCCCGGAAAGACCGTGCCCGACGCCGAAATCCTGCCGGTCACCTGCAACCCGTTGAGATACTCCCTGATCTCGGCCGCCTCATCGTCGAGCTTTGTGATCTCCGCGCCTATCGCAAGCTTCTTTCCCTTCAGGTCCTGGTAGAACGCCTTCTTGTCGTCGGCGACCGGACGCTTCGCGCGAATCAGATTTTCGATCGTCGACATGTTCAACACGATTTCTTCGAGCCGCTGCTGCAACCCCGAGCGCTTCTCCTCGATCTGGGACAGCTTTTCCTTCCGCCGCGGATCGTAGCCGACCTCAAGGATCGTTTCGCTACCGGCAACGGCGCCGAGCGACTTCGCGCTGATCTCTTCGACCGCGGTCACGTGGCCGCCGACGATGCTTGCGCGCTTGCCACGGCAGATCACCTTGCGATCCGACAGCACGGTCGAGTTGATGATACCGTCGGAAACAACCACCAGATCGCTCGATTCGACACGCGAGTTCTCGATGAACTTCGCCCAGATGCTCTTCCCGCTGCGGATCACGCCGCCACCCTTGCCCGCAACGCCCTGATGGACGATCACGTCGCCTTCGGCATCGAGCTTGCTCTTGCCGACGCTTCCCATCACTTCGATGTTGCCGGCGGCCTTGATCGTGAACCCGTCATCGACGCTGCCCTTGACGAGTACGGTACCGAGGAAGAGGATGTTTCCGGTTCTGAGATTCACGTCGCCGGCTATGACGTGAACCGGCTCGACGGTCAGGCGGCCGCCGCTCAGGACGACTTGTCCGTTGATCTCTGCGAGCGCTACGCTACCGTCCTCGCTGACGCGCACGTTCTTGCCGACCGGCATGTCGATGTCCTTGCCGTCGGTGGCCGGGATCAACCGACCGGTAACCGTACGCCCCGCCTCACCACGCGCTGCGGGAACCTTCTTCGCGAGCACCTGCCCCTGAACAACGTTCTGCAGAAGATTCAGCTCTTTGAAGTCGACGCGTCCGTTCTTCTCCTTGAGCTGCACCTGTCCCGGGTCACGATCGAAGCTGTACTTGACGCTTGCGTCGGCGCCGTTCTTCGGCGGCGAGCCCTCGGCGACCAGAATGGTCTCCCGGTAGACTGGATCGTCGGTGAAGCCTCGAATGGCGTCTTCGTCGATCCCCGCGACCACACCGTGCGACTGCAGAAACGAGACCACCTGTTCGTACGATGGATCGGCTCCGCCGTCACCGGGCGCGTAGGCTACCAGATAGGCCTTCATCTCGCCGTCGGCGACTTCAACCGACAGCGATGCGTCGGCTGATGGATCGTACTCGAAGTCGCCGACCTTGACGAAATCGCCCGACGCGTGCTTCACGACTCGCGCGACCGCACCTTTATCTATGCCGTCATCGACGCGTTCGTAGAGCTTTTCGAGCGCGTCGCGTTCGGTCGCCCGATCTCCGCTGCCGACCGGTCGAGTAACCTTCATCATGATCCCGTCGGGGGTCAGACGTACGAACACTCCGCCATCCCGGTCGGCCGGCTCTGCATCGGAGGCGAGCAGCGACAGGTCGATCGCGACGTCGGGGCCGGCGTTATCCTCTTCGATATGCTTCGCAGGGTACGCAAGGATCAGACACGGCTTGCGTCCAACGCCGAGCACGCCGCGGGTACCGCGCTCGAGCACCTCGTACTCGATCCGACGAACCGGTATTCCAAGCTCGATCGAAGCCTGCGACAGCGCATCCTCGAGCGACTCGCCCGACACGTTGACGAACGACTTCTCTCCGTCCTCGACCAGCTGATCACGCATGTACGCCTGAATCTGATCGAGTGTCACCATCGTCAGCGAATCCCCTTCTTGATGTTCGTCAGTTTCGACCGCAGCCGCATGATCGCCTTCGTGTGGAGCTGGGAGACGCGTGATTCGGTCACCTCAAGCACCTGTCCGATCTCTTTGAGCGTCAGGTCCTCGTAGTAGTAGAGCACCAGAACCTTCTTCTCCTTCTCCGGGAGCTCCTGGATCGCTTCGATGATGACGCGCTTGATCTCGTCCTTCTCAACGATGATGTCGGGATTCAGGCTGTCGGGGCTTTCGATGCTGTCGGCGATCGACACCTTGTCATTGTCTTCGCCGGTGTACCAGACGTCGTTGAGGCTGAGAATCGACGTGCCCGATACCTTGAGCATCGTCTTCTCGAACTCCTTCATCGACATGCCCATTTCGCGGGCGACCTCGGTGTCGGAGGCGGCGCGTCCAAGCGAACTCTCGAGCCGTCGCATGCTTTCTTCGATCTCACGGCTCTTCTGCCGGACCGAACGGGGCACCCAGTCGATCGAACGCAGCTCATCGAAGATAGCGCCCCTGATGCGCGTCACAGCGTACGTCTTGAACTTGACGTGTTTCTCCGGGTCGAACTTTTCGATCGCATCGAACAAGCCGAAGACACCGTAGCCAACCAGATCATCAAACTCCACGTTGTGAGGCATGCCGACGGCGACCTTTCCGGCGACGTACTTCACCAGTGGGGCGTATTGTCGGACAAGCCGATCACGGATCTCCGGGTTCCGGCTTTTCTGGTAGAGTCTCCAGAGTTCCTCTTCGGTCTTCTCGACCAGGAGATTGTCTCCCATCGTGCCCCTTCCCTATTGCTCGCGCTTCAGCACGGTACGGATCGCACGCGCCATCAAGCTCGGATCCTCGCCCGACCGACCACCACCATCCACTCCGTCAGTCCGCGCGTCAACAACACTCGCGACACCACTCTGAAACGACTCGGACATGCGGTCCATGTCCGGGAGATTGTCCGCGTCATCGCTGATAGGACCTCGTTCGGGCGTCCCGTCAACGTCGACCGCTTCGAGCTCTTCCGGCTCATCGTCATCGATCGCCCCCCCCTCGCTCCTGCCGGACGAGCCGACGCCGTCGTCGAACTCTCCCGTGTCGTCCGGCGACGACGCGAATGCGCCATCATCGTCAGCATCGCTCCCGTAGGCGTCGTCGGACTCGGCCGATCCGCCGTCAAAGTCGTCGCCGAAGGTGCCCCCGGGCGTGTAGCCGTCGGAGGACAGGTCATCGTCGACCACGATGTCCACGCGACCCGACCCAGTCGGCGCAGGCGCTGCGTCTGCTGTCGATCGGAGTTCGGGAAGAAACCGCTCGATTACGACTTCGACCGCTGCAGCGCCGGCGGCGAAGAGGGCCGCGCCAATCGCCGCGCGCAGCACGAGCACTCCGAAGCCAACGCCACCGATCAATCCGACGAGCGCCGAAAGGACGAACGCCGAACCACCGACTATCGCGCTGGTCTTCCAGTTGACACTCATTCCGCCTGCCTACAGGGTAGATAATAGCACATACCGCGTCAAGCTGACCCACTGAACAGCCGCTTCAGGAAGCCTCCCAAGCCTCCGTTCTCCGGAACATCGATCTTTTCGAGTCTTCCAACGATCTGTCGGACGCACATCGATGCCTTCGCCTTCGGGTCGTTCACCATGAATGGGCGCTGACGAAGGACCGACTGCTGGACGATCGGATCCTCGTAGACGTAACCGAGATAATCGACCTTCAGGTTCAGGAACTGTCCGGCGATGTTGATCACTCGTTCGGCGACCTTCTTCCCCTCGGTCACGCTCTTGACCCGGTTCACGATGAGCTTCAGCGACAGACCCGGATTGTCGATCTCGGTCGCGATGATCTTTATTATGCCGTACGCATCGGTAATCGCGGTGGGCTCCGGAGTGGTCACGATGATAGCCTCATCGGCAGCCGCGATGAAGGAGAGCACGTTGCTCGATACGCCCGCGCTCGTATCGATTATGATCACATCGGCGGTCGACAGCTGCGACAGCTCCTGGACAAACCGGTCGCGTTCCTCCTCGTCAAGGTTCGCGATCTTGGCAAAGCCGCTCGCGCCGGCAACGATCTGGATCCCGTAGCTCGTGTCCATGATGATCTCTTTCATCGTCTTCTGCTTCCGGATCAGATGATAGAGGTTGAACTTCGGTATGATCCCGAGAACCACGTTCACGTTCGCGAGCCCCAGGTCGGCATCCATCAGCACGACGCGCTTACCGATCTTCGCGTACGCGATGGCAAGGTTAGTCGACAGGTTCGTCTTGCCGACACCGCCCTTCCCGCTCGCAACGGTGATTATCCGCGTTCGCTGACCACCGCCGGCCGGCACGTCGCCGTTTCGCATGATCTCACGCAGGGTCTCAGCCTGGTCTGCCATCTGCTCTCTCTCCTCCCGATCGGTCTACGCGACGGTGAAGCGCTGCTCGAGCGCTGCGCGCGGTACGTCAAAGCCTTCCAGATTCCTCAGAAGCCGCATCACGGTGGCGCGCTCGATATCCTGGGGAACACGCTGACCGTCGGTGATGAACGAGATCGGCTTGTCGCGCTCGGCGAGCACGCCGATCACGTTCCCCATTCGACTCGTTTCATCGAGCTTCGTGATGACCACCGCCTCGTACTTGAACGGCTCGAACTGCGTCGCTATCTCTGCGACGTCCGCCGTCTTGGTGGTCGCGCTGATCGCCAGGTGGACGCGTGCCCTGCCGCCGCACGCCGACAGCAGCTCGTTCATCTCACCGAGCTTACGAAAATCGCGCGGACTCTTTCCGATCGTATCGACGAAGATCATGTCGGCATCCTGGTAGAGCGCGAGATACTTCTTCATATCATCGGCCGATTCGACAAACGACACCGCGATGTCCATGATCTGGCCGTACGTCTCGATCTGCTGACGCGCCCCGATCCGGTAGTTGTCGATCGTGAGTACGCGTATGTCACGCTTTCGCGTTCCGCGCTCGAGCCCGTACATCGCGGCCAGTTTGGCTATCGTTGTGGTCTTTCCGACACCGGTCGGCCCAACCAGGATGAAGATCTCGGGCGAACCACCCTTGCGCGGTTCATGGATCCGAATCGATTCGCCGATCCACTCGAGCACGCTGTTCTGGACGAGGGCCGAATCTTCGAGTTGCTCGACCGACAGCTCCCGACGCATCCGGTCTTCGATCCGGCGAATGTAGGAGGGCGAAAAATCGTTGAGTTCGAGCTTTGAACGCACCTCGGCGATGGCAGGGTGAACGTCGGACGCCGGAAGCCTCACCGCGTCCCGCAGGCTTCGGATCTCCGACAAGACGGTGTCGAGCGTCTGGTCGCCGCCCCGCGCGAGCTCTATGAGCTTCCGCTTCTCTTCATCGAGCGACTGCTGAGCAGCGGGGTCGGCGGACACTTGCGCGGCGGTGGCCTTGCGCTTCGAGTCAGCCGCGAAGTACCCGGTGACCTCTACGCCCTCCCTGGTGAACAACCCCAGGAACCCCCCGAGTCGAACCGAACGATGATGCATGATCCGGGCGCGATCACCGTACTTGCTCCGGACTCGCTCCTCAGCCTCGCGGTGCGTCTCCGCTTGCTCGACAAAATACTTCATCGTAGACTACTCCTCTATCCGCACTTCGGAAATCGCCTCTATCTTCACGTCGCTTACGATCTCCGGCACCGAAAGCACGACCAGGTCTGGGGCCTCACGCCGGGCGCTCGCCTTGATCAGCGGCCTGGCGGCCTCTGACGAAAGGATCACCGGCGAATGCCCGAGTTGCTGCACCGAGTGGATCGCGTTCGACAGCGCGTTGACCCACTTCCGGTGGGTATCGGGATCGAGCGCCGGGACGATTCCCCCGGCGGTCTCAACGCGTGCTTCGACGATCCGTCGCTCCAGATCGGGGGCCACGGTCATCACGTGAATCGTACGGTCGCGATCGGCGTGCTGGAGACAGATCTGGCGCGCAAGCGACTGCCGTACCTTCTCCACCAGGAACGACGGTTCCTTCGTGACGCCCGCGAAGTCGGCGAGCGTCTCCATGATCGCGACCATGTTCCGTATCGACACCTGCTCGCCGAGCAGCGCCTGAAGCACCTTCTGAATCTCCCCAAGCGACAGCGCGCCGAGCACGTCTTCGACAACCGCAGGGTACTCCTTCTTCAGCGAGTCAAGCATCGACCTGACTTCCTGACGACCGAGAATGTCGGCGGCGTGCCGCTTGATTATCTCGGTCAGGTGCGTCGCTATGATAGACGGCGAGTCCACGACGGTGTACCCGGCGCGCTCGGCGCGATCGCGCACATCGTCGGTAATCCAGAGCGCGGGCAGGCCAAACGCCGGATCGGTAGTCCGTTCTCCCGGAGCCTCTTCGGTGACCGTCCCCGGGTTGATCGCAAGATAGTGGCCCATCCGTATGGTTCCGCGTCCGACCTCGGTGCCGCGGATCTTGAAGCTGTACTCGCTCGGTTCGAGCCGCATGTTGTCGATAATCCGGATTCGAGGGACGACCAGACCCAGATCGAGCGCCATTTCGCGTCGGATCCGGGTCACGCGATCAAGGAGTTCTGCACCCTTGTCGCGATCGACGAGTGGCACCAGGCCGTAGCCGAGCTCCAGGCTCAGCGGATCGAGCGGTGCCACGGTAGCCGCCTCCGGGGCGGCCTCCGGCGTTCGGTCCGTCTCGGCCTGCTCGGCTTCGGCCTGCTCGGCGGCCTGCTTCTTCCCGAGCCGGTACGCCAGATAGCCGCTCATGCCGCTCATAGGCAGCAGCACATACCAAGGGAATCCTGGAAGAAACGACAGCACGAACAGGAACACCGCGACGATCCAGTAGATCCTGCTCTGCACCGAAAACTGCTTCGTGAGGTCCTCGCCGAACGATCCGTCGGAGATCGCGCGCGTGACTATGATGCCGGTCGCGGTCGATATCAGAAGCGCCGGGAACTGCGTCACCAGACCGTCTCCAACCGCGAAGCGGATGTAGGTTTCGCTCGCCTGTCCCAGAGACTCTCCGTGCAGCGTGACTCCAACGATGATACCGCCGACTATATTCACGACGGTGATCAGCAGACCCACCTTCACGTTGCCGCTGACGAACTTGCTCGCACCGTCCATCGCTCCGTAGAAGTCGACCTCACGCTCGAGCTCGTTCTTCCGACGAGCCGCCTCCTCCTCGGTCAGTGCGCCCGAGTTGTACTCGGCTTCGATCGCCATCTGCTTGCCGGGAAGAGCGTCGAGGGTGAACCTGGCCGCGACTTCCGCGACCCGCGTCGCGCCCTTCGTGATCACGATGAACTGCACAGCGATCAATACGACGAAGATGATGATGCCGATCACCAGGCCTTCGGCGCCGGTGGTTCCGACGACGAAGTTCCCGAATGCGATCACAATCCGACCGTTGAACTCGGTGCCCTGAGCAAGGATCAATCGAGTCGAAGATACGTTGAGCGCGAGCCCGAACACGGTCGACACCAGCAACAGCGTCGGGAAGACACTGAACTCGAGCGCGTTGCGCGTATAGAGGACGATGAGAATAATCAGCAGGCTCAGGACGATGTTGATCGCCATGAATCCGTCCAGAAGCACGGTCGGCAGCGGGATGATCAGCATCATCACGACGACGATCACGCCCACGGCGACCAGCACGTCGCTGCGCTGACGGGCGAACGCGCCGCCAAGCACCGATGGGAAATCAGCCATACACGCCTCCAACCTTCTGACCGGTCAACCGGTAGACCTGCTTCAGCACGATCACCACCGCCTCGTAGAACTTCTCAGGAATCGACTGTCCGATTTCTACCTCCGCGTGCAGCGCGCGCGCAAGCGGCTTGTTTTCGACCAACGCGACGCCATGCTCACCGGCAATCTCACGAATGCGAAGCGCCATGTTGTCCTGGCCCTTCGCGACCACCGTCGGCGCGTCCATCGTGAGGCGGTCGTACTTCAGCGCGACCGCGTAGTGCGTCGGGTTTGTGATCACGACATCGGCCTGAGGAACGGTCTGCAGCATGTTGCGCGTCAGCAGCTCCTGCATCCGCTGGCGCATGCGGCTCTTGATCAGCGGATCTCCTTCGTAGGTTTTTCGCTCTTCTTTGACTTCCTGCCGCGTCATTTTGAGCGATTCGAGGTGTTGGCGTCTCTGGAACATGTAGTCGAAGATCGACAGCACAAGCAGCAGGATCGCCGACTGGAGTAGCATGTTGAACGCGATATCGGCGATGAGCGAGAACGACTGCAGGAGCGGCAGGCTGATCATCGCCGCGATCTCATTGATCCGCAGCGCGACGTTGACGATTCCGAGCACCGCAATGAGCACGACCTTACCGATCGACTTCGCGAAGTTGAACGCCGCCTCGGCGCTCATAAATGCGCGCTTGAAGAACTTCGCAAAGTTCGGCGTGATCCGTTTCAGGTCGGGCGTTATCGTCTTCGTCGTGAACAGGAATCCGACCTGCAGCACGTTCCCAAGGATAGCTGCGGCGAACGCGACGAGCGCGATCGGGAGCGTCAGCTGGATCAGGTACGCGTAGAACGCCTGACCAACGACGCCGGCGTCGCTCGTCACATCGATCTGCGTCGACTGCACGACGAAGTACGCCAGCATTTCCATCGACCCGACCAGTACGCCGCGCCCGACGATCAGCAGCGCCACGGAGCAGAACAGCAGGACGATCGCACCGGTCACATCCTGGCTCTTGGCGACCTTGCCCTCTTCGCGAGCCTTGCGAATCTTGTGCTCGGTCGCGTCCTCGGTTCTGCCTTCGTCCTCCGCGGCGAACCACTGCAGGTCGATCGCGAGCTGCGCATCTCTCCGGAGCACGGGCCTGGGTGGCGGCTCGGCGGGTCCGAAACAGAGGGTATGCAGCCACTCGATCGCGACGGTCACAGCCTCACCTCCGCAGCACCACGGAAGAAGTCGATCAGCTGCTGGAAGCCGATGTCGATGATCCGGTCGAACGACGCCATCAGGAACGGAATGCTGATCAGGAGCATGACGAACGAAACGGTGATGGAGATCGGGAAGCCGAGCATCAGAAGGTTCATCTGCGGCGCGGCCTTCGCGAGCAGCCCCATCACGACCTGCACCAGAAGCAGGGTTCCCAGGATCGGGAACGACACGAGCAGCGCGCTTTCAAAGAGGCCGCTGAGGCCGCGCAGCATCGCGATCAGGATATCCTCACGCAGCAGCACCAGATCGATCGCGCGCACCGAACGGAACGACAGGTAGACCCCCGACAGGAAGATCTTCTGAAACCCGGCGGTGAACACGAATACAAGCATCGCGACGATGTTCAGGAACTGGCCTAGAAGCGGAATCTCGATCTGCGCCAACGGATCGAACACCTGGCTAGCGCCGAACCCCATCTGGAGGCTGAAGAACTGGCCCGCGGTCTGGAACGCCGCGTAGACGATCGCGAGCATGAACCCCATGATGATACCGATCAGCGCTTCGCCAACCGCGAGCAGCGCGTACTCGATTCCGGACTCGGGGATTGCATACCCCGACGCCTGGACCATCGGCAGCACGAGCGACGCGGACAGCAGCGCGAGCGCGATCTTGGCAACACCCGGGATCGACCCCGAACTGAGCAGCGGCGCGAACTGCTGCATCGCGAAGACGCGGACAAAGAGCAGGAAGAACAGTTGTACGCTCATGACCGCGCCGTCGAACTGCATCGTCAACCCACCATACCCGGAATCCTGCTGAACAGGCTTTCGGTGAACTGGATCAGCACCCGGATCATCCACGGCCCCATCACGAAGATTGAGATCAGGATCGCGGCAATCTTCGGGACGAAGGTGAGCGTCTGCTCCTGGATAGACGTCGTCGCCTGGATGATCGACACAACAAGTCCGACAACCAGCCCGGTGACCAGCGCCGGCGCCGACACGATCAGGATGTAGAAGATCGAGGTTCGTACGACTTCAATGGCAAACCCGAACGTCATCAGAAGCCCCCAAAGCTCGCAACGAGCTGTTGCGTCAGAAGCGTCCAGCCGTCGATCAGCACGAACAGGATGAGCTTGAACGGCAGAGAGATCATGATCGGCGGGAGCATGATCATGCCCATCGACATCAGGGTCGACGCAACCACCATGTCTATGATGATGAACGGGATGAACAGCAGGATCCCGATCTTGAACGCAACGGTCAGCTCGTGCAGGATGAACGCGGGAATGAGCGCCTGCGTCGGCACGTCGGCAAACGTCGCGGGCGCGGGCATGTTACCCATCCGCATGAACAGACGGATCGGATCCGGGTTTGCCGCCATCTGCCGGTACATGAACAGCCTCATCGGCGCTTCGAACTCGCGAAACGCCTCCTCTATCCCGATCTCGCCCTCCGAGAACGGAACGAATGCGTTGTCGTAGATGTCGGTGAGGGTCGGCCACATCACAAAGAGCGTCATGAACAGCGCTATCCCCATCAGAACCTGCGTCGGCGGCACCTGTTGCAGCGATAGCGCGCGCTTGACGAAGTCGAAGACGATCGCGAACCGGAGAAAGCTTGTCATGATGATGATGATCGATGGCGCGAGCGTCAGTACCGCAAGCAGCAGAAGCAGCTGCAGCGATAGCGCCACCTCCTGGTTGTTCGCCGGTTCGCGAATCTCGAGGTTCACGAACGGGATGCGCAGCGCTTCCTCTCCCGCAGGTGTGATCGCCGTCCCCGGACCAACCTGCGCAACCGCGACCACAGTCGCTCCGAACAGAAATGCGATCAGGAGAACGTATCGTCTGGCCATGCCGCCTCCCCGACGCATCAGCGTCCGCATCAGCGCCCACATCAGCGCAACCGCTGGAGCCGTTCGCGCTGCTGGCGCAGCACGTTGAGCGTCCCGGACTGGCTGCCCTGGACGAGTCCCGAAACCATTTCCGCGAACGTTTTCCTGGTCGTCGGAGCGGCGTCGGCAGCGGCGAGGATCAGCGCGTCCACGCTCTCCTGATCCGTGATCTCAGACAGGAGCGTGACCGAATCGCCGCCGCCGCCGAGCAGAAAGACCTGCGATCCCACCTTGACCAGATAGACCTGCCGGTTGCCCGGCAGCGACTCCGTCGACAACACGCGGATCGTGCCGTTGCCGTCGGTACTCGTACGCCCGGCGCGTTTGAGAAAGTGAAATACCAGGTAGATGATCGCGACGACGACTCCGAGCACGACGACCATGCGAACAAGGTCCCAGATCCCGAACGGCGAAAGCGACTGCTGCGTCTGACCGGCCTGTGGAGACTCGCCGATCAACAGCGTCGTTTCGTCGACCCCCCGCCGGGAGCCCGGTGTGGCATCGGTCGACTCAAACGGTCCGCGATCATCGACCGCGGACTCGGTTGGCGTTGGTTGCGCAAACGCGAATGCGGACAACAGCAGCGCTGTCGCCAGGAATAGATACTTCAACTGCCCCTCCCGTCAGTTGGCACCAGAGGCTCCCATTCCTCTGGCACCGATGCCCGGTATCGCGGAACGGTTAACCGCGATCCGGACGCAACCGGCTAAAGCCGGCTCGAACCTACGGCATACCGCTCATCCGTTCGACCGGCGATACGATTTCCGTGACGCGTACGCCAAAGTTTTCGTCGATGACGACTACTTCGCCCTTCGCGATCAACTTGTGGTTGACAAGGATGTCCACCGGCTCACCCGCAAGCTTGTCGAGTTCGATGATCGTACCCTCGCCCATACCCAGGATTTCCTTGATCAGCTTCCGGGTACGGCCGAGCTCGACGGTCATCTCCATGTAGACGTCCATCAGAAGCCCGATGTTGCCCTGCTCCTGAGAGACGCCGGCGGGACCAAGGTTCGGGAACTGAACGCTCTGCACGCTCGGGTTCCCGCCCCAGCCACTCTGCACCGCAGCCGCCTGAGGCGCGCCAAACCCCTGTCCCATACCACCCATATTCATCGACCCCATGCCCGAACCCGCCGCCGGTTGAGCCGCTGGCTGTGCGGCGCCGAGCGCCGCGCGCACGACCGCTGCGTCGAACAGTTCGTGAATCTCAAACGGCGTGCCGTCGCCGATTGTCACACCGTAGGTCAGCTTGACGAACGGTCCGTCGGGTAGACTCACCGACTCCTGGCCGCCGTGCACACCGGTCGGCGGTGCGTTCATGATCGTCGCGCCGGAGCGATCCCCAAGAGCGGTGATCACCGGACCGGAGATCTGGCTGAACGCCTCCTGAAGAGCATTCACCGATGCGTCGTCGATGTCGACATCGTCCATGCCCATCATGGGTCCGGCGACCGCGATCGCGGCGTCGTCGCCCATTACGTAGCTGTGGTGGCCCGGAGCGCCTTCGGTCAGATCGATCCGGATCTGGACGAGTCCCGGCGGCAGCGATCCCCCAAGCTGTTCGGCGTCGACGATCTGGAGCGACGGTGGAGAGATCGTCACTTCATTGCTGACGAGCATCGACAGATTCGATTTCTGGCTTTCGAGCGTGCCGCGAATGAGCGCCTCAAAGTCGCGCTTCTGAGCATCGTTGAGCGGGGAGATCGTCGGACCGGAATCGAAGTCCATCCCTCCCGAACCCTGCAGCAACGCATCGATTTCATCCTGGGAGAGCGAGCCATCACTCATGCTAATTCTCCTTCATCGGCAACCAGCTCTTCGAAGTCCTCGTGCTCGACGTCTTCGAGCTGCTTCACGATCTGGACCGCGTACCTGTTGCCGATCTGGCCGGGTCTGCAGAGGAACTTTCGTCGATTTCCGATATTGAGCGACATCGGGTCGTTGACACGGACGTCGGGGAGCCTGATGACATCGCCGGCACGCAGACTCAACACGTCGCCAACCGTCAGGTTCATCTGCCCGATCTCCGCGACGACCGTCACCGCGACCGTCGACAGTTTCTCACGCAGGATGTTGAGGTTCTCAGTTGTCGTGCCCCTGCGCACGGTGGAGTACCAGTACTGCGCGCTCAGCTTGCTGATGATCGGCTCGATTGTCAGATAGGGAATGCAGAAGTTGATCATTCCTTCGACCTCACCGACCTTCGTCTCGAGCGTGACAAGGACGACCATTTCGGTCGGGGGTACGATCTGTGCAAACTGAGGATTCGTGTCGATCTGCCCGAGCCGCGGCCGCAGGTCGATCACCTGGTTCCACGCCTCGCGCATGCTGCCGAGCACGCGGACGATTATCCCCTCCATTACGGAGGTTTCGATCTCGGAGAGCTCGCGGTTGACCTTGCTTCCCTCACCGTGACCGCCAAAGAGCCGGTCAATGATGCTCGATGTGATCGCCGGATCGATCTCAAGAATCGCGGACCCTTTGAGCGGATCCATGTTGATGACCGCAAGCGTCGTCGGGTTCGGGATCGAACGGATGAACTCTTCGTACGTGAGCTGATCGACCGACGCGACGTGCAACTGGACGAGGCTGCGCAGCTGTGCGCTCAGACTGGTCGTGGTCAGACGCGCGAAGGTTTCGTGCATCATGTTGATCGTGCGTAACTGTTCCTTGGAGAACTTGTCCGGCCGCTTGAAGTCATAGATCTTGATCTTCCGCTGGTCGGTCTGCTGAGGAATCTCGTCGGTGTCCATGTCGCCAGAAGAAATCGCCGTGAGTAACTGGTCGATTTCGTCCTGGGATAGAACTTCGGTCATTCTATCAGTTCCCCTCCACCCCTAGAATGTCACAGAAAAGACAATTGTGCAATCCCTTTCGCCGATTTCCCTCGCTATTGCGTCGGGCCGCTGCGCGCGGTCACATTGCACCCGATCGGCTCCGGCCGTTAGAACGGCAGGAACTGGTAACTCTCAAAGACTATGTCGCGGATCTGTCCGCTCCTGAGGATGCGATTGATCTGCATCATCAGCTCCTGCTTCACGCGAAGGCTGTTCTCCGGGCCCTGCAGCTCCGTGGTCGTCCTCCTGCTGAAGTAGTCGTTGACGATTCCGATGAGCTGGATGCGCCGCTGGATCAACTCTGTCTGGAGACGGTCGTCGCCCTGGTCGTAACCAAGGTGCGGGGTGACGATGAACGTGGTCCGAACTTCATCGGCGGTGCTGCCGCGTCGCTCTCCGATATCGCCGAACCATTGAAGGATCGGCTCGGCGACGAAGTAGTCTTCGCTGCCCGGGACGCGGGTCTGGCTGACACTGCCACGGTTCAGGAAGTTCACGGTCACGACGACGATCGTGACAATGAAGATGATCGCGCCAAGGATGATGCCGACCCACTTGAGAACCTGGATGAGGACGCCCGGAAGAAAGCCGACGCGTTTTCCGCCCGCGGCCGGTTCGTCGCTACCTATCTCATCATCAGCGTCAAACATGTCGTCTGCCATAGGTCCTCCTGTCGCGCCTACAGAGCGCCTTCGGTCAAGATAATCACGTCCACCCGGCGATTGTATGCCCGCCCTTCGGCGGTTTCGTTCGACACGATCGGCGAGTGTTCGCCGCGGCTCATGAGCTGGAACTGCGGCTCGCGGACACCGTAGTCGACCAGGTACCTCAGGACCGCATTCGCGCGGGCGCTGCCGAGCGTCCAGTTCGACTCCCATGGGCCATTCGGGTCGAC
>RECL01000325.1 GCA_007694025.1 Spirochaetaceae bacterium | reverse complement strand
CAGCCGCGTCATAGTTAACTGCACGGTAGTGCGGAAGAACCGCCCGAATCGCTCGCCCGGCGGGCTTGATCGACGTCTCGACGCTCTGCGATGATTGCGCCGGTTATGTCGCCGCCGCTCCGGACGTGGACCTGAATTACCAAGCCGGGAACTACACTCTCTAGAGCTACGTCCGGTCGGCCGCCGGACAACCAGAACGCGGTTGAGCGCGGGCGCGCAATCGTCGACAATAGAAGCGTGGTGAACCTCCGCCGCAGGAGGAGCAGGTGTCGCATACTCGCGCGGTCGCAGACGCTGAACGGCATCGGGTTTCGTGGGACCAGATCGACCTCAAGCCGGTGCTGCGCCTCAAGGTTGGCGTAACGCGGCAAACGCATACACTCGATCGCGTTGATACAGGCACGCGGCAGCGGCTCGAGTACGCGAACCACCTGGTTCGCCTTGACGCATCGTGGGAAGACGTGGGATCGATGGCGAGCAAGCTGTCGCTCCGGCTCACGAACACAGCCGACGAGTCGATCCGCATCGCTCGCCTCTTCTTCCCCGCTGAGGCGGGCATCTCCAGCTACGTCGCAGGCTTTCATCACGGCGATGTCTGCTTCTTCCGTAACGGCTACCAGGGGTGGTCGACCGCACGCAGCTATCGACCGAAGGACAAGCCGCTACGACCCTGGCTGCAGCTCGTCAGCCTCGCGTCGAGTAACCTCGCGAACCTCCCGTCGAACGTACCGGGAGTGTTCAGTAGCGAAATGTACACGGTCATCACGAACCGCGCGAGCGACGACGCATTCCTGATAGGTCAGTGCGCGCCGTTCGATCACTTCTTCTATATCCAGCTGAACCTCCACAGCAAGGGCGACCGCAAGAGCTACTTCGAGCTCACGTACGACTTCGGCCGGAAGATGATCATGCCGGGAGAGACGATCGAACTCAGCGGTATTCTGATCGAGCGCGGTGCGACGCACCAGCTGCTCCACCGATACTTCAAGGAGATCGCCGATACCGCCGAGCCGCGGCTGCCCGAGCGCAACGTCCAGGGATGGTGCAGCTGGTACTACTACTATACGAAGATCAGCCCGCAGATCATTCGGGACAACATCGACGCGCTCAAGAGGGCGCGCGATGACCACGGCGCGAAGATCGACTTCGTCCAGATCGACGACGGGTACCAGCGCGCGGTGGGCGACTGGCTGAAGCTGCAGCCGCACTTCGACGGAGCGATGCGCCGGCTCTCCGACGAGATACGCGCCGCGGGCTTCTCTCCGGGGCTGTGGGTCGCGCCGTTCGTCGCCGCCGGAAGGAGCGAGCTGCTCCGGGTCCATCCCGAGTACGCGCTGCGCGACGAGAACGGCAAGCGTATCGTCGCGGGTTTCAACTTCTTCTGGCCGGGGCGCTACTACTACGGGCTCGATATCACGAACCCGCGGTTCGAGGAGTATCTGCGTCGGGTAATCAAGACCGTGGTCGGCGACTGGGGATTCCCGTACCTGAAGTGCGACTTCCTGTTCGGTGGGTGCCTCCGCGGTGGGACGCACCACGCGCTCCACCTGTCGCGCACGGAGGTTCTCAAGCGGGGGATGCAGATCATCCGTGAGGTCGCCGAGGCCAACACCGACGAGGAGGTCTTCCTGGTCGGATGCGGCATGCCGCTCATCGCGGGAATCGGCACGGTCGACGCGATGCGCATCGGCCCGGACACCGGAGGCTACTGGATCGAGCGAAAGGGGAAGCTCCTTCGGACCGGCGCGATGGTGGGCGTCCGAAACAGCATCCGCAACAGCGTCGTGCGCGGCGGCATGCATCGCGCGCTGTGGCTGAACGATCCCGACTGCCTGATGCTACGGACCGACGGCACATCGCTGTCCGCGCACCAGCGGCGCACGCAGATCAACGCGATCGCGCTCACCGGAGGGCTGCTCCTCTATTCCGACGACTTCTCGGCGCTCGACGACGAAGTGCTCCGCGAAATCGGGCTGATCCAGCGCATCACCGACGACTGCTTCAACGGTCGACTGATCCCGCTCGATATGATGGCCCGCGAACTCCCGTCGGTGATCTACAACACGTCGGGCTACCTGGGCGTGTTCAATATGCACCGCAAGAAGGCGTCGATCACGATCGAAAGCGATTACCTGCTCGCGCAGGCGCGAGAGGTCGCGCAGATCTGGGGAGCTTCGGTTCCCGCCTCCCGATGCTACCGCGAGGTGTGGACCGGGCAGACGATAGACCTGTCGCACGGCGACGTCACGGTCGGCCCGCTTGAATCCTACCAGTCGCTGCTGTTCGAGTCACGGGAGTTTGATATTTCGTCGCGATGATTACAACGACCGGCGATTCAGGGTGATAGTTGAAGCGGTGGTTGACTTCGGAAAGAAACGGGTCGCCCAATGGCAGAAGTGATCAACCGCACATGTTCGCCGTACTTGTCGGTCTGTCCGCGGGTGGGCCGCCAGCCCTGCAGGTCGCGGTCAAAATCCACGCGGACCACCTTGTATGGAGCCAGAAAGCCGTCCTCGATGCCCTGCTTCAGCGAGCAGGTGTAGACCGGCTCGCCGAAGTAGTCGCTGTTGGAGACCTTGCGCGTCTGTTTGGGCGTGTCGGTCAGCCCGATATGCGTGGCCGCCGAGAAGTACTCCAGAATCGCGCGCCACGTGGAGTCCACCGCGGCACTGCCGCGATGCCACTTGTCGATCACAATCAGGTCATAGAACTCCGGCGCGAACTGCCGGAAGATGTTCTGTTCGTCCTCGGTTCCTGCAGCCAGAAGCGCACGCTGCTGTTCGCAGAGCACCTCAGGAACGAAGTTCTGCTGGATCTTCCGCACCGGCAATTCGTGTTCACCATGCCGAAGGCGCTACGACCGTTCTTCCGCCACGACCGGAGTGTTCCGACGCCGCGTGATCCGGCTCCTGGTGGAGAAAGAGCTCCTGTCTGAAGAGTTCGCCCGAAACCTGCTGTTGTGGCGCAACTCGGGGTTCAGCATCGACAACTCTGTGCGACTCATCGACGCGAGAATCCCTCAGAGCCTCGTCCGGTACATCGATCGGCCTCCAGCGCCACTGAAGAAGATCCGTTACGAACCATCCAAGGGGAGGGTGCACCTGTTCGACACGTTCAGATCATCAAACGCGACGAACTTTGCGCCTCACGTACCAAAAACTGCCGGGCTCGGATGCCGCATGTCGCCGCACGCAAGTGGGCACGGTTGCTCGCGAAAGTCTACAGGGTCGATCCGCTTGTCTGCCCCAGGTGCGGTGGCGAGGTGAAGACTATCGCGGTCATCCAGGACCCCGTCGAGATACGCGACATCCTCGCTTATCTGGTCAAGACAGGGCGCGCTTCTCCGGGGTACGATTCCGCGTTGCTGAACTGAAGCATTCTCCGCATCCGCCTGCTTCATCTCTACTTCAGTCGAGACCCGCGCACGCTCGTGTAACGGAGTCAGGCTTCGAGCCCAGCTTTCGAAATCTCCGCGGTCACCAACGGCCCGGTCATGCATTCAGCGCCCGGATACTTATCACGAACCGCTCGACGTGCCGTGCCACTTCGGCGCTGTGGGAGCGCCGGTTGTCTTGCAGGTCAAGGTAGACACTTCCGTGAATTCCGTCGGCGATCACGCGGCTGTCGTGGAAGTTGTGAAAGCTGTCCAGCGAAGTTCCGATAACAAGCGACGGGATTGTGATGCGCGCCAGGTCACCGTCGAGGCGGAACGGGGCGATCGCGCGCACCACGGCGCAGATCTTCAGCGGGTCGGCCGCGTCGAGGATTCTGCACAGGATCCGGTACATCTCCTCGTCCTGCTTCACGTTTATCCTGAAGCAGCGCACGTACCACTTAAGGAACGGAACCATCGGGCGGTAGATGAGGCTGCCGAAGCGGGCGAGCAGAAGAACCCATCCGGGGAAGGGGAACGCCGCGTTGGGTTCGACCAGAACAACGGCCGCTGGTTGCTGCCGCAGATACATCACGGCCTCGAGAATGAGGGTTGCGCCCAGCGAATAGCCGGTCATGATGTAGCTGCCGTCGCGCAGATCGAGGGCTGCAACGGCAGCGGCGACGTCGCGCGCCATCGCCGGGATCGACAGATCGGCTCCCTCCGCGATGCGGCTGCCGCCCTTCTCGTGCGTCTCAAGATAGTGCACCACCGAGGTCCGCGTCAGCCCGCGCAAGGTGTCCGTGAAGTTCTCGATTATCGAGGCCAAACCTCCGATGAAAACGATCTCCGGCATCGTGCCCCTGCGCGCGGTTTCCCGCGGCGGCCGGAAGGTGATGCATCTGAGGCTGACGTCGCGCCGCGCAGCGAGGCGGACAACCTGATACGTTGCTCCCGGGGCGCAGACCGAGGACAGATCGGGGAGGTCGGCGAGCTCGTTCTGCCGCACAAGCATCAGAATCCGCATTCTACCGCAGTGGGGCTTGTTTGCATATCGCGCGTGGAATTGCCGCTGTTATGTCGGTCTGAGAGAAGTCGGTTCCCCTGAACATCAGCGGCGCGTCACTCGTGCGCGCGAGAGAGAACGATACCGGCTTCGGCAAATGTGGCGGCCGAAATACACGGCTCTGCATCTTCAGCAATCAGCTCGGTATATCGCCCTGCTCCCGGTTCGCCACCGAGTATCGCTACCAGCGCCGACGTGTCGATTATGATCACGAGGGAACACCTCTCTGGTTGTACCCCGGAATCTCGTCCTCTGTATCCTGCCTCTGCACCGGCAGACGTGCGTATTGCAGCGCAATCTCCTGCAGCGTATGAATGGCCAGCGCGCGCCTGGCGGTGCGTGGACGAATTCTTGATGTTGAGCGGCAGCGTATCCTCCCTGGAGGAATGAGACAGGCATTCCTCCACGCCACATTCCACTGCAGATGGCGGTTGCCGTCAATCAGTCGCTACACCCTACGGAGCCGTGATCAGCAATTTGAACCGCCCTGCAACACGGTCCCACTCATCCACGGTCAGGTGGCAGGTCGTGCTTGCAAGCAGTACGGGAGTAATCTGGTTCGCACCAGGTCCACCTCGATGGTCATTCCTTTTCTGGCTCAGAGTTCGGGCGACTATGCTCGAATACGGTGACTTCAAGCGTGCACCCCCCGAGATGCTGGATATGACTGCCAACGGCGCGGGCTTGTGTCTCATCGATCTGCAGTCCATCCCCGGCTCGTCCCCGAGAACCTTTTACCGGATCCGGTTGTGCAGACTCCGCTGAGAGCCGGCCGAACTCATAGAACCCGCGCCACACAGAACAAGGATGAGCACCAGAACGATCAACAAGAACGGCATTAGCCGCAAACCTCGTGCGGCACCTGTCGCAGCCCTTCTGCGCGTCCAACTGCCTGGCGTGGTGGATCACCTGGCCGAAAGGGCCCTGCGCTCAACGCCGGAAATGATATCCAAGCTTGAGCAGGAAGACGAACATGTCGCCGGTCTCGTCGGATTCGAAGTCAAAAGATCCTCTACTCTCCGGTTTGCGGCTCCAATTGGTGTAGCGGGCGACGTGGTAGCCGATCTCGGGGCCGATGTAGAACCTGCCGGAGTAGAAACTGGTCAGCAATTCTCATGTTGGCCGTACGGGGTCGGTTGGCATGGAGCTGCTGCGCGCCTGCCTCGAGAGCACCCCCGCTCACTTGTCCTCGCAGAGGCTGCGGA
>RECL01000251.1 GCA_007694025.1 Spirochaetaceae bacterium | reverse complement strand
CGCGATCGCGCGGATACCACGGCAGATTCCGCGTCTCATTCGACTACCTGACGCCCTTTGCGTTGTTCGACGCGCCGATTCTCAGCGGATTCGGCGTCACACGGCTGGGCGCGGGGGTGTTCGCTGAGGCGACCGGTGGGTTCGCCCCAGACGGCCCCGGGCCACCTGCGACGCTCGATCAGGCGGTCGGGTTCGGGATCGAGGTGACAACCGTGCTCACGATCCGGTACGACGTTCCGATCACCGTCGGCGTAGCGGCGCGCGTGAGACCGGACGATCCGGGTTCCTTTGCGGCCGGCGATATTGGCGTCTATGTTCGCACGCAGCTGTTGCAGTCGGTCGCTCCGATTCGTGAGTATCTTGCGCTCGAACGATGAGCTATTCACGATTCTATCGATCGATAAGGGGCGCGGCGCTGGTAAGCGCGACGCTGGTAGGCGCGACGCTCCTGGTGCTGGCGGTGCCGGATGCGCCGGCAGATGAGCTGTGGTCGCAGGCGGTTTCCCTTCATCGCGAATACGGCACCCTGGTGCCCGGACGGATGCAGATACGGTTTCAGCAGTATAACGCGCGCAACCGGTTGATCTCCGACGATGAGAGCGAAGTACGCATTTTCGTCGACGCGTCGGGTGAAGTCTCGAGCGAAATCGTGTTCGCCAGGCAGAATGGCCGCGACGTCACCGCCGAGCGGCAGCGCAACCCCTCCGGCAGCTCGCCGTTTGGCCCGCCTCAATCGGGATCGACGCAGGAGTCGGATGGCAACGCGTTCTCCGGGCTGCTCAAGAGCCCGTTCGATCCCGATGAACAGTCGCAGGTCACCTTTTTGGCGGGGTCGCTCGACGAGATCAACGGAACCCGTGCCCGAAAGTACAGCTTCAGGCACGATACGGGTGCGTCGTCGATAACCGTGGGAACCGCCTGGCTGTCGCTCTCCGACGGAATGCCTCTGCGCATCAGTCTGCAGCTCGAGCCGACACCACGGTTCGTCGACGAGTTCACGATGGTGCAGTCGTTTGCCCGCGATGCCGTGGGGCGATGGGTGAATGTCCTGACGACGTTCGAAGGCTCGGGAAGTTTCCTCTTCCTGCGCCGACGAATCGAGAGCACCTTCGTTTTCTCGGAGTATTTCGCTCCTGATTGAAAATCGCTATATTGGGAAGCCTGTGTGTGCCCGCAGTATGTACCTGATTGGTCTGAAACACACCGGAAAGAGCTCGATCGCGCCCGCGCTTGCAGCGCGCTACGGTCGGCCGCATCTCGACACCGACGCGATCGTCCAGGAGCTCGATCGTGCGGCCGAAGGATCGCTGCGAACGGTACGCGACATCTACCGCGACGACGGATCCGAGCGGTTTCGCCAGCTCGAGCGCGCCGCGTGCCGACTGACCGCGGAGCGGACAGACAATCCGGTGGTTGCGACCGGAGGAGGCATCTGTGACAACCCTGAGGCACTCGATGCGATCTCCAACGGATTGCTCGTACACCTCGTGGACACGTACGAGACCCTCGTCGAACGCGTCCTCTGGCGCGGCATCCCCGCGTTTCTGGACACGAACGACGAGCGCATCGCTCGTGAGCGGTTTCACACGCTGTACGAGCGCCGACTGGCGCAGTACGAGCGGATAGCGCACATCACCGTCCGTCTGGACGGACTTTCGGTCAACGCCGCGATCGAAGCGGTCGCGGCGGCCGTCGAGGAGCATAATCGTGGCAGGTAGCAGTTTCGGACATCTGTTCCGGATGACCACATTCGGCGAGTCTCACGGGGGCGCGGTTGGCGTTGTAGTCGACGGCTGCACGCCGTCACTCGATCTGTGTGAAGCCGACATCCAGGTCCAGCTCGATCGACGTAAGCCCGGTCAGAGTTTCATCACGACTCCCCGCAGCGAGCCGGATACGGTCAGTATCCTGTCGGGAGTCTTCGACGGGAAGACGACCGGAACGCCGATCCTGATGATCCTCTACAACCGCGACGCAGACCCGTCGGCGTACGACTCGATCAAGTCGATGTTCCGTCCTGGTCACGCCGATTTCACCTACCTGAAGAAGTACGGGATCAGAGACTACCGTGGAAGCGGACGCGCGAGCGGCAGAGAGACCGCCGGTCGCGTAGCGGCGGGTGCGGTTGCCAGGAAGCTCCTGGAGCGCCGTGGGGTAACGGTTCTTGCGTACACGCTCAGCGCCGGCGGCATCGCGTGCGAATCGTACGAACCGGACCAGATCGAGGCGAACGCGATGCGGGCGTGCGATCCGAAGGCCGCCGAACGGATGCTCGCGCGGGCCGAACAGGTCAAGGCGCAGGAGGATTCGCTCGGCGGAGTCATCGAATGCCGAATCAGTGGCGTTGAGCCGGGGCTCGGCGAACCGGTGTTCGACAAGCTCGACGCAGAGCTCGCGCGCGCGGTGATGTCGATCGGCGCTACGAAGGGAATCGAGTTCGGGGCGGGGTTCGCCGCGGCCGACATGACCGGTAGCGAGCATAACGATCAGATGGGTCCCGACGGGTTTCTGTCGAACAACGCGGGCGGGATAATCGGCGGCATCTCAACGGGAAACGAGATCATCTTCCGCGTAGCCGTCAAGCCGGTGAGTTCGATTTCGCGGGCGCAACGAACGGTTGACATAGACGGGAACGAGCGGGAGATCCGAACCGAGGGCAGGCACGACGCGTGCATCTGCCCCCGAATCGTTCCAGTCGTGGAATCTATGGCGTGTCTGGTGCTTGAAGACCACTACAAGCGCCAGCGAGCGCTCTTCGCGTGACTACTCCTCGGGAGAGAAGTCTTCCTTGAGCGCTCCGCACATCGGACAGACCCAGTCCTCCGGAATGTCAGCGAAGCTGGTACCGGGCTGCACGCCGTTATCGGGGTCGCCGTCTGCCGGGTCGTAGATGTAGCCGCACACGTTGCATACGTACTTCTGCATGATGCCTTCCTTGATAGATTGAATGAGCAAAAGGTAGCACTTCCCCGCCTGAAAATAAACCCGTTTCGCCTACGATGCATCGCGAAGCGTCCGACACGCGTCCAGAAACCAGGTCTCGGTCAGATCAGGGTGGATGCCAAGCCGGGTCAGCGAAAAGTCGTAGCGGACCGGATCGTCGGGAGCGAGCGCGCGAAACCCTTCGGTGATCTCAACGCTTACCCTCCACGACGCCTGCCGACACCGCGTGAACCCGAGCGCCGTCGCGATTTTCAGCATGTGCGTGTCGACCGGCACTATCAGACCCGACGGAGCGACAGAGAGCCAGCCTCCCGGATCGACGCTATCGTGGCGCACCATCCAGCGCAGGAACAGCAGTAGCCGCTTGCACGCTCCGCCGAGCGAGGGATCGGGGATCAGGATAGACCCGTCGAGCATCCCGTCGGCGGCATGCCGCAGATGTGTCGTGAACAGAGCAAGACCTTCACGCAATGCAGCCGGGCTCGTCGGCAACCCCGGCGCCGATGAAGCGGCGAACGCAGCGTCTAACGTACCGTGCTCGCGCTGCAGCCGGCCGATCGCAAGCAACAGACCGGCGAGCTGCTCGGCGCCGAAGAAACGGTACGCGAACCCCTCGGCGAGTTCGCACGCGGCCCGCGGATCGAGCGATGCAACCACCGCCGACGGGCTCGGGCCCGCGTAACGCAGCCGGGCGAGCGCGTTTGCGACCGCCGCGTTGATCCCGGCTACCCGCCCGAGGGCAAAAGCCGACGCCACCATGCCGACGACTTCGCGGTCGCGAAGGCTCGGGTAGTCGACAACGAACTGCAACGGATCGGGTTCCATGAACCCGATGTCGTGATACCGATCGTAGACCCGATCGCACAGCAGCCGCAGACTCTTCGGTGCGGCCGCTTCGCTCGACGTCAATCCTGTGGTCCGTCCACTGAGTCGCCAAGATCGCCGCCGGATGCGCTACGCAGCACGTGCGCAACTACGAGCGACAACCCGAGCAGCACCAGGATGATCGGCCACCATCGCGACACGAACCGCACGAAGTCGACCGTCAGCAGCTCCAGCGCGAACGTCAGGAAGACTGCCGACAGGAGTACCATCCCGGCACCGGGGACGGTGAACGTTACGCGAACCGCTCCGCTCTTGCGCCGTCCATAGATGAACATCGATACTCCGACGATCGTCATGAACAGAGGCCAGATCCGTATCAGTTCGGCCGGAAACGCGGTCCTCGTCAGCAGTAATAACGCGCCGGCGAGTACCAGGGCCGTTCCAACGAACAGGTAGTAGTCGGGGCCTGCGCGAAACACGCGGAAATAGAGCAGAACCAGCCCCGCGATCAACGGAATCACCGGCCAGGTCGACGAAAAACGGTTCAGATACCCGAAGGTCCACAGCAGAAGCAAGCCGCCCACCAGCAGGAAGAATACGCCGAGCACGAGCAGCTTGTTCGGGAACCGCGGATATCGCTCACTCATCCGGCAGATTCTATCAGTGACAGCCGCCGTTGCCAATCGCCGCACCACCGGCGTATACTGCGCCCGATGAGATTTCTTGCGCTTTCTCTGGTCACGATCGTGGCCCTCACGGCCTGCAGCGACCCCGACGACTACTTTGTCGGCCGGTCCGACGTACAGGCGCGCGAGCTCTACGAACTTGTCGCCACCGAATCGGACCCTCAGGTACGCGCGGTCGCGATCGAACAACTCGCAGCTCACCTGCTGATCGATGCCGGGCAGGAACCGCTCATCGTATACCTGACCACGCTTCTCCAGCGCAACCCCGACGACCCGTTCGGGGGGCTCTACACGTTCATCGTCGCTCAGAGCTATCTTGAATCGAACGCGCACGACCTTGCGCGCCACTACTTCCAGCGGGTGGTGCGCCGATTCCCCGATATCGAAGTCAGAGGTACATCGCTGCACCGCCAGTCGATCGAACACCTTGTCAGGCTTTCGGTCGACCCTGAGGAGCGGATCGGCTACTACCGGCGACTGCTCGCCGAGTTTCCCGATACTCTTGATCGAGGGCTGATCCACTACCGACTCGCCGAGGCGTACAGTGAAGTCGGAGCGTGGAGTTCGGTCTACACGGAGTACCGGAACTTCCTGCGCTACCCGAAGACTGTGGTTCCCGGCGTGCCGAACGCGCACCGAGAGATCGCCAGGCGGGTCGCGTTCTACGACAGCCCGAAGAACTGGACTCGACCCACACTCGCCGATCTGCACCGCGATGTCGCACGCGCATTGCACAACAGGGACGCCGCCGGTATACGGCGGCTGCAGGCCGGCGTGAACTTCTTCACGCGCAGCTGGGAACAGGACGCCGACGACCCGAACACCGCGCCGGTCTGGGACATCGGCGAGCTGCTTCGGCAGTCTCGCAACCTTTCGGTGGATCGCAACGTTCAGCTCAGCACCAGTGGTGACGAAGCGTATCTGTGGACCTTCGGGTGGGGTGCGCTACGGATCAGGACGTGGTACCTCTACTTCCGGAAGGTCTACTATCCGCCCAATCCGGAGATCCACGGCACGTGGGAGTGGGCTGGTGTGTATCTGGGCGAGCGGATCTGAGCGGCCGGCCTGCCCCGCCGCTCATTGCGCGGCCGATTTTGGCCGATGAGAAAGTGTGGCAACGAGCACACGCCTGTCCATCACCGTCGCACTCGTATTGCTCGCAGTTTCCGGCGCGTTCGCCAGCGACCGGGTACCCACCCTCGCCCGCACGATCGAGCCCCGAACCGGCAGCGTTGATCAGATAGACCTGCACGTTTCCTACGAAGTCGACTGGCGCTCCGCCGTACTGAGGGTACGAATCTCCACACCGATCGACGCCGGGCGCGTCGGCCCGGCCGGCTCGTCTCCCGCACTCATCGCGCGCCTACAGGCCGCGATCGAACGTCACTCTGCCAGGGAGATTTCGGCGGTCCTGCTCGATCTGCCGTTTGACTCTGACGAAACGGTTCGCCGGCTCGTCGATGAGGATAATGCCCTGATTCGTGCGGTCGACGATGTAGCAAGGAACGCACGCGTCGTCAATCGTCGCGCGAGTCCTGCGCTCTCACACGCGATCGTCGACTTCGAGCTCGATCTCTACCGCGACATCGGGGCGGCGCTGAACGACCGCGCTACATCCGCGCGGCTGCCGACCGTGCTCGGCTGGACGCCGACGACCGAGTACACGGGCATCCTGATCTACGCGGCCGACCGGCTGCCGTGGTACGGAACCACAGAAACGCGCCTGGCGGTCCCGGCGCTTTTCCCCGCATTTCACTACCTGTCTGCAGACGACGGGCTCCTGCTCCCGTTGTTCGACGCGTCTCACGTCTCCGCCGACGCGCGGCGGACGCACGGTATTGTACACTTCGACTCGGTGGTTGACAGCAGGGAGGTCCGGGATCGCGTTGGCGCACGGCCACTGCTGATAGCGGCAACAGCGGTCTTTGGTCGCTCGCCTGCAGATATCGTGATCGATCAGCGCGATGCACAGGCAATCCTTGCCTCCGCGCATAATCGCGAGCTAGTCCGCGAAGGGCGCGTCGTCGTCGTACTCTCTTCGCTGGCCGATTGATGTTGACGCAAGCCACTGCTTGTGGTGTATTGATAGGTACAGATGATACGTCACAGTGTGAAGGGTGCGGCGGTGGCTGCGCTCGTGGTTATGCTTTTTGCCGGCTGTCGTCCGGCGAATATCGGGTACGGAGTGCTCCTGTGGAGCATTGACGAGTCGGTCATTACGAGTGGATCGGTAGTAACGATACGGTCCGAGTCTCAGATCGCGAACACCTACATCATAGAGTCCGAAGCGCTCGCAGAGCCGCTCGTGTACCCGATGTGGCGCGTCGAACGCTTCGTCGAACGTCCGGCGGCAGAACAGTTCGCCGCCCGCTACAACCAGAGCCTCAGCGGCAATCCGGCGCTCCTTGCGCGCGCCGGGAGAGCCGCGTTGCCGATGCGCTCGTCGCCGGCTTCGCTCGCAACCAACACGATCTACCGACTGCGCGAGGGCGAGATCGTCAAGCTGATCGGCAGACAGGATGAGCTGACCGATATCCAGGGGCTTGTGGCGTACTGGTGGGAGGCACTGACGGAGACCGGTGAGCGTGGCTGGGTGTTCGGCTATACGCTCAGCCTGTTCGATCCGACCGATCCAACGGTCGTTATCGACTCGGCAGCCGGAGGTGATCCGCTCCTTGATCTCCTGCTCCAGAACGTGTGGCGTCCGATCTGGTTCGTCGAAATGATCCGCAACCGTTCGATCGATCTGGAGGTCTTTGACGAGCGCTATGGCCTGTTCCCGCGCCCCGAAGACCGCCAGTTCGAACTGGCCCTGCCGTGGCACGCAACCGTCTTCGAGTACGATCGCGTTGTCTCCGGGGGCGCCCGTCGCTACGTCGCCGAAGGCACGTCGCTTCGCTTCACCTTTCAGCGCAACGACGAGCTCAGCGTGCAGTACACGCACAACGGCCGACAGTACTCGCAGGCGTTTCAGCGGATCGACGGCGAAGTCGCCGACTTCATTGCAGCGGAGCTCGGTCGCAGGCAGGCGCGGTTCGATCGGTTCGCCGACCGGGGGCCCGTCTTCGTCAGCGACAACTACGGTCGACTGAGCTTCGTAGACGGACAGCGCTTCACGTGGACCGGCTACGACCGACTGGTGCCGCGGATCGTCGGAAGCAGCGCTGCATCGCGCGGCCGACTGGATCTCGGTCTCAGCGTCGCGCGTCAGATCGCCGCCGACTTCGACGGCGCGATCGGGTTCCGCTTCGACGGGGCACAGCAATCGGCGACGTTCCTCTACGCGTTCGAGAGCGGTGGGGTCAGGCTCGTCCACATACCGGCCGCGAATATCGAAGAGCGAGTCGTCATGCGGACCGATGGATCGGTACTGACGATCTTCATGTCGGCACTGGACGAATAGTGGCGCACGTCCAGGCGACCGGCATCTCGCTCGCCTACGGTGACAGGGATATTCTGAGGGACGTCACGCTGAACCTCTCCTCCGGCGACCGCTGCGCGCTCGCCGGTGCGAACGGAAGCGGCAAGTCCACGCTCATGAAGATCATCGCGGGCACCATCACTCCGGACACGGGATCGATCCAGCGATCGGCGGGCATCTCGATCGTATACCTGCCTCAGTCCGGCGTGACGCACTCTGGACGAACGCTTGGCGACGAAATCGAGTTGGTGTACGACTCCGCCCGCGGGCTGATCGTAGAGCGGGACCAGCTCGGACAGCGACTTGCCGACCTTGACCCGTCCGACCCGCGGCTCGCGCCGCTCATCGAAGAGCACCACGTGATCCAGGAGAGGATACTCCACAGCGGGTACTATGACCGCGACGAACAGATCGACCGCGTGCTGCGCGGCCTCGGGTTCATCAGCAGCGACCGGACGCGTCTGACGCACGAGTTTTCGGGGGGGTGGCAGATGCGGATTGCGCTCGCGAAGACGCTGCTATGCAACCCTGACATGCTGCTGCTCGACGAGCCAACGAACTACCTGGATCTGGAGGCCCGTATCTGGCTTGGGGAGTACCTTTCTGCTTTTCCCGGCGGAGTACTGCTGGTCAGTCACGACCGGCGATTCCTGGACGAAACGGTCACCGTCGTCTGGGAGCTCTTCCTGGCCGCCGTCACGCGATACAAGGGCAACTACACCGAGTACGAGCATCGCCGCGCGATCGAGACTGAACAGATCACCGCCGCATGGCAGCAGCAGCAGGAAGAAATCCGCCGCATCGAAGAGTTCATCCGCCGATTTCGTGCGACCGCGTCCAAGGCGCGGCAGGTGCAGAGCAGGATCAAGCAGCTGGAGAAGATGGAACCGATCGTGATTCCCGAACACCTGAAGCCGATGAGAGTCTCCTTCCCGCCGGCACCACGATCGGGCGACGAGGTCATCCGACTTGTCGGGGCATCGCGGTCGTACGGGAAGAACGTCGTCCTCCGCGATGTCGACCTCATCGTCACCCGCGGAGAGCGAGTCGTGCTGGTAGGTCCGAACGGCGCAGGCAAGTCGACGCTGATGCGGTTGATATCGGGACACGACCGGGAGCACTCCGGGGCCCTTGAGTACGGCGCCGAGGTTCGCCTGGGGTTCTACGCGGACGACGACAACTGGCTCACCGAACCGCACGAATCGCGCGAGACGGTCACGGTGTTTGACGCGGTGGTGGCTGAGGCGCGCGGACAGACCGAACAGCGCGTTCGAGACCTGCTAGGCGCGTTCCTGTTCCGGGGCGACGATGTGTACAAGAGCGTCGGCGTGCTGTCGGGAGGCGAACGCAGCCGCCTGGCGTTGCTCCAGCTGCTGTTGCGTCCGCTCAACCTGCTCGTACTCGACGAGCCAACGAATCACCTGGACATGACGAGCAAGGACGTGCTGATCGGCGCGCTCGAGCAGTTTGGCGGCACGATCGTGTTCGTGAGTCACGACCGCGACTTCGTGTCGCGCCTGGCCACGCGTGTCGTCGAGATCACGCCGACCGGGACGGCACCCGAGCAGCCGTCGCGCGTGGTAGACTTCGCCGGCGACTACGACTACTACGCGTGGCGGGTCGGCCACGCCGACGCAGACGCGACGGCCGACTACAGACCCGCGCGCGCGAGCGACGGTTCACCACCCCGCAGGGAGGAGCCGTCGGATCACGCGACGCAGAAAGCGCGGCGCAGCCGGCTTCAGCAGATTGACCGACGCGTCGAGCAGATCCTGGCCGAGATCGACAATCTACAGCACGAGCACGATCGGCTTCAGCACGAACTCGCCGATCCGGGCGTCTACGGCGACGGCGACGCTGTGCGCGCGCGGACTGCACGTCTGGCCGATATAGACCGGACGATCGAACGCCTGACGATCGAGTGGGACGACGCCGCGCACGAACGGGAAACCCTGACGTCACTGTGATGCGGGCACGCCCGGCGCCGGAGCTCTCTTTTCGGCGGTCGGTGATTCCAGTATCATTGCGCCAATGATGCGAATTGTCTCGTGGAACGTAAACGGTGTGCGCGCCATAGCCAAGAAAGGATTCTCTCAGTGGCTCGCGACCGAGCATCCCGACGTTCTGTGCCTTCAGGAGACGAAGGCGAGCCCGGACCAGCTGACCGAGGAGCTGACGGCACCGTCAGGTTACCACGCCTACTTTTCGTCGGCGGTGAAGAAAGGCTATAGCGGCGTCGCTATCTACAGTCGCCAAAAGCCGCTCGACGTGACTTCCCTGGGTGTCACGCGGTTTGACGACGAAGGGCGCGTGCTTGTCGCCGAGTATCCTGGCTTCACATTGATCACCGCATACTTTCCAAACAGCCAGGATGGCGGGAAACGGCTCGACTACAAGCTCGACTTCTGCCGGACCATTCACGACTACTGCAACGTGATCACCGGACGCGACCGTCCACTCATCGTGTGCGGAGACTTCAACGTCGCACACAAGCCGATCGATCTCGCGCGTCCGAAGGAAAACGAGACCAGCCCTGGCTACCTGCCCGAGGAGCGCGCGTGGATGGACCAATTCATCGACAGCGGCTACGTCGATACGTTTCGGATGTTCAATGCAGACGGTGGCCACTACACGTGGTGGAGCTACTTCACCAAGGGTCGTGAACGCAACATCGGCTGGCGAATCGACTACCACTGCGTGAATCGGCCGGCCGCCGCTATGGTCAGGTCGGCCGGAATTCTCAACACCGTGATGGGGTCGGATCACTGCCCGGTGGATGTCGTTATCGACGCGGATCCAACGCGGTGAAAGTCACGTACAACGCGCCGGTCACGCTGACCTTTGCGCTTACGAGCACCGCACTGCTGTTCGTGGACCAGTTCACCGGTATGGCGATCACCGAACGGTTGTTCGTGGTGGGGGCATCGATGAACCCCGCCGACCCGGTCGATTACCTCAGGCTGTTCACGCACGTCGTCGGTCACGCCGGATGGGCGCATCTGGTGAGCAACTTCGCGTTCATCCTCCTGCTCGGTCCGATCCTGGAGGAGAAGTACGGCAGTCCTGCCGTCTTGGCGATGATGGCGACAACCGCGCTGGTCACCGGTGTACTGAACGTGCTCCTCTTTCCGACCGGGTTGCTCGGTGCGAGCGGGATCGTCTTCATGATGATCCTGCTTAGTTCGTTCACGAACTTCCGTCGCGGTGAGATCCCGCTCACCTTCCTGCTCGTAGTCCTTCTCTATCTGACGCGCGAGATCGTTACGATTTCGCAGTCCGACTCGATATCGCAGTTCGCACACATCGCCGGCGGCGCGTGTGGAAGCCTCTTCGGCTTTCTGCGCCCGCGGCCCGAAGGGGAGATCAATGACCGACCGGCTTGAGCGTATGGTCGAACGGCACAAGGAACTCGAGCAGGCGATGATGAACCCCGATCTGCCGCGCGACCAGAAGCGGTACGTCGAGGTCATGCAGGAACACGCATCGCTGACGGAGATCGTTGAGGCGTACCGGAAGCTGCAGACGATCGATCGATCGCTGACCGAGTCGCGCGAGCTCCTGGAGTCGGAACGCGATCCGTCGATGCGCGAAATGGTCAGAGAGGAGGTCGTGTCGCTCGAGCAGGCACGCGAGTCGATGGAGCAGTCGCTTCGGATACTCCTGGTTCCGAAGGATCCGCTCGACGCGAAGCACGCGATCGTCGAGATCCGAGCCGGAACCGGTGGCGACGAAGCCGCGTTGTTCGCCGCTGACCTGTACCGGATGTACCAGCGCTTCGCAGAGCACCGCGGGTGGAAGGTGGAGATCCTCAGCAGCAATCCGACTGAGATCGGCGGGTACAAGGAGATTATCTACTCGCTCACCGGAAAGCAGGTCTACGGTGACATGAAGTACGAAAGCGGCGTCCACCGCGTGCAGCGCGTACCCGAAACCGAGTCAGGCGGCAGGATCCACACGTCCGCCGTCACGGTAGCGGTGCTCCCCGAAGCAGAGGAGCACGACGTCGTCGTCAACCAGGAAGACCTTCGAATCGACGTCTTTCGCTCATCGGGTCCGGGCGGTCAGAGCGTCAACACCACGGATTCAGCCGTCCGTGTCACGCACATCCCGACAGGACTGGTCGTGATCTGTCAGGACGAAAAGAGCCAGCTCAAGAACAAGGCGAAGGCGCTTCGCGTTCTCAAGGCGCGTCTCTACGAGATGGAACAGCGGCGGCGGCAGGAGGAAGAGGCCGCCGCACGGCGCAGCCAGATCGGAAGCGGCGATCGAAGCGAACGCATCCGAACGTATAACTTCCCGCAGAACAGATTCACCGACCACCGGATCAACATGACGGCGTACAACCTCGACTCGGTGATGCAGGGCGAGCTCGACGACGCGATTAACGCGCTGAAAATGACCGATCGCGAGAGCTTCCTGCGAGACCATGCGTAATCGGCGAGACGTCCACCGATGACGGCGGTTTCGCAGAATACGACCGTCGAGCCTCGGACGTATCGCGACCTCCTGTCGGCTGCGGTCCCGCGTATCCGCGTCGCGCTGCGCGACGCGCTCAGCGGCTCCGCCGATACACCATGGCTCGATGCTGTCGTCATGATGCGCCACGCCTCAGGGCAGAGTCAGGAGCGGCTCATCGCGGCGATGAACGACCCGGTGGACGCTTCCTGCGCACAGCGCTTTGAGTCGCTTGTGAAGCTACGGTGCACCGGTCTTCCGGTCAGCTACGTCATCGGGAAGAAGGAGTTCTACGGCCGCGACTTTCGCGTCACAACCGACGTACTCGTCCCGCGGCCCGACACCGAAACGCTCGTTGACGTAGTCCTCGACCTCCTTCGCGGAGTCGGACCGGCGCACATCCACGACGCGTGCACCGGCAGCGGCTGTGTTGCGATCACGATCGCGGCAGAGACCGCGTGTCCCGTGACTGCGAGTGACGTCAGCCCGGCGGCAATCGCCGTCGCCGAGGAGAATGCGGTGCGGCTTCTTGAACCCGATCGCCGGCCTCGCTTCTTCCGAAGCGACCTGTTGACCGAGCTACCCGATGCGCTTGGCCGGTTCGGGCTTGGGGCACCAGCGATAGTTTCGGCGAACCCGCCCTACCTGACCGATACTGAGTATGGGGAGCTGGTGCGCCGCCAATGGCCCGAGCCCGCACTGGCGCTTCGTGGCGGCATCGACGGCGTAGACGCGTACGCGCGGCTCGCCGGCCAGGCGCTGTCGTGTCTGGCCCCGCGTGGGTATCTTGTGGTGGAGATCGGCTCATCGCAGGGTCCGCGAGTGCGCGCGCTCCTGGAATCCGCCGGTTTCGTGGACGTCGCGACGATCACTGATCTGGGCGGAAGAGACCGGGTCTGCGTCGGAAAGCGTCCGTAGAGAGATATGGTAACAACGATCGACGAGTTCAGGCAGATAATCTCCGCGTATAATCAGGACGAACAGGATACGATCGTTCGCGCGGCCCAGAAGTCGGCCGAGCTGCACCGCGACCAGCTGCGCGAGAGCGGCGACGCGTATATCGTCCACCCTCTCCAGGTCGCCGAAATCCTGATTGGCCTCAGGCTCGACGCCGCCGCGATCGTCAGCGCGCTGCTCCACGACGTGCTCGAGGATACGATCATGACCAGGGCCGACCTTCGCAAAGAGTTCGGCAAAGAGGTAGAGCTGCTGGTCAACGGCGTTACCAAGATCGCGTCGGTCAAGGCGCAGAACAAGAACGTCCAGACAACCGAAACGATCCGCAAGATGCTCTTCGCGATGGTCAAGGACATCCGGGTCATCCTGATCAAGCTCGCCGACAAGCTCCACAACATGCGGACCCTCGAGTACAAGAAGGAGCACCGCAGGCGAGCGATTGCGCAGGAAACGCTCGACATCTACGCCCCACTTGCCGGACGGCTGGGTATCGCGTGGCTCAAGGACGAGCTTGAAGACCTCGCGCTCAAACACGTCAACAAGCAGGCGTACGACCAGATCAAGGAGTTCGTCGCGACAAAGCGCAGCGAACGCGCCGGATACCTGGAGCGGATTGAGAAAACGATCCAGGACGCGGCGGTCGAAAACGGGTTCACCGTCGAGGTGGAGACTCGCGCGAAGCACTTCTACTCGATCTACGAGAAGATGCGGCGGCGAGGCAAGGACATCGAAGAGATCTACGATCTGCTTGGTACTCGGATAATCTGCGATGATCCGAACCAGTGCTATGCGCTTCTGGGTACGGTCCACCGTATCTGGCCCCCGATCGAGGGCAGGTTCAAGGACTACATCGCGATGCCCAAGTCCAACAAGTATCAAAGCCTGCACACCACGGTGATGGGATTCGAGGGCAAACTGCTCGAAATCCAGATTCGCACGCGCGAAATGCACCAGACGGCCGAGTACGGGATCGCAGCGCACTGGCTCTACAAAGAGGGTCTCAGCCGCGACGCCGCCCGGCAGCACGATCTGACGATTCTTCACCGGGTCCGCGACCTGGGCTCGGTCCGAACGACATCCAACGAGTTCCTCGACGAGATCAAGCAGGAGATCCTCCGCGACTCCATCTACGTCTTCACGCCAAAGGGCGACGCGATCCAGCTCCCGCGCGGAGCAACCCCGATCGACTTCGCGTACCACATCCACACGGAGGTCGGCAACCACACGGTCGCAGCGAAGGCGGACGGGTCGATCATCCCGCTTCGGGCCGAACTGAAGAACACGCAGGTCATTGAGATCATCACCTCTCAGACCGCGCGTCCGCATCTCAACTGGCTTCGCTACGCGCGCACATCGCGCACAAGGCAGAAGATCCGCCACTGGCTCAACACGCACGATGAGAGTCTGATTCTGGACAAGAGCATCGTCGCACGCAAGAAGGTCCACAGCGATCCGCCTCCGCGCAGACGTCCCGACGAACAGGCCGCGCAGAGCGCGGCTTCGCCGAGCGCGGCCGGGCAGGGCCCGGCCATGCACGAACCCGCCACGGTAATCGACACCGGCAAGGTCGGCGTTCGCGTCGGTGACGAGCGCAACATGATGATCCGGTTCGCGCAGTGCTGCAATCCGACAACCGGTGACCCGATTGTCGGGTACGTGTCGCGCGGACGAGGGATCATCGTCCATCGGCGCGATTGCCGCAACCTGGCGGGAATCCCCGACTTCGAGTCGAGACGGATGGAGGTCGAGTGGGAAACCGTGTCGCCGCGCGAAACGCGTCGGTTTCGCGTCGTCGCGCGTCAGACGTACGATCTGTTCAGCGAGATCGAAAGCGCGATCAAGAAGTACCATGGCGCGCTCATCGAAGGACGCGTAGAAGAGGGCGACGACGGCCGTCTGAACGCACAGTTCACGATCGAGCTCGACCGAAAGGACGACTTCAAGAAGGTCATGAAGTCGGTCCGCGCGATTCCTCAAGTAGTCAACATCTCCTCGCTCGGTGACGCGAGCGAGCTTGTCGAGCGGTAGTCGTCCCGATGCACGTCGTCCTGGTCCATCCCGAGATCCCGCAGAACACCGGCAACGTCGCGCGAACCTGCGCGGCGACCGGTGCATCGCTTCATCTGGTACACCCGATAGGGTTTTCGATCGACGAACGCGCGGTGCGCCGCGCCGGGCTCGACTACTGGGACACGCTCGACCTGATCGAGCACCCGAGCCTCGACGCGTTCCTGGACGCGTACACAGACGCCGACCTGGTTCTACTGACCAGTAGATCAGCGCGACCCTACGATCGCGTCTCATACTCGCCCGATACCGTGTTGGTCTTCGGCAGCGAAACCGCCGGTCTGCCTGCCAGCCTCACACGCGACCGCGCCGGACAGACCGCACGGATTCCCACGCGTGCCGACGCGCGCTGCCTCAATCTCTCCAACTCGGTCGCGGTGGTTCTCTACGAAGCGCTCCGTCAGCTCGGCTTTCCAGGCCAGGAGATCGCGCGACCGCCGGTCCGCTGACACCGATTGCCCGCCGCTTCGCTCGTCGCTATGATGGCGTATGGGCACCTACATCATCGCCGAAATCGGCACGGCGCACGCGGGCGACCTGGTGCTCGCGCAGGAACTCATCCACGCGGCGCACGAGTCGGGCGCCGACTGCGCGAAGTTCCAGTGCGTGATCGCCTCAGAGATCGTACACGAGCTATCCGGGATCATCGATCTGCCGGGTGGGCCGACGCCGATCTACGAGCGGTTCATGGCGCTCGAGCGCGACGGTGAGTTCTACGCGGCGCTGCAGGCCATCTGCAATACGGTGGGCATCGACTTCCTCTGCTCGGTCTTTGGCGCAGAAAGTGCTCGCATGATCCGCGCGCTCGATCCGCGGGCGATCAAGCTTGCATCACCCGAACTGAACCACGCGGCGCTGCTCGAGCAGATCAACGGCTTCGGACTTCCGGTGATCGCGAGCACCGGCGTGTCGCGCCTCTCGGACATCGAGTACGCGATGTCGATGCTGGACGACGTCGACGTTACACTGCTGCACTGCCTCACTTCGTACCCCGCTCCTGAAGACGAGTACAACCTGCGAGTGATCCCGAATCTCAGCGCGCTCTTCGGCGTTCCCGTTGGTGTGTCGGATCACAGCACCGAACCCGAGCTTGTCCCCGCACTCGCGGTCGCGCTTGGCGCCTCGGTCGTGGAAAAACACTTCACGCTAGACCGCAGCCGCCCCGGGCTCGACGACCCGATCGCGCTCGAACCGGTCGACTTCACGCTGATGGCGGCGACGATTCGACGCGTCGAGACACTGATCGGCGACGATCCGGTCGACGGGAGACGGCGCGTCGACGAGGAGCTACGCACCGAGTTCGGCGCGGACCGGGTCGAGCGCGTACTGGGAGACGGCGTCAAACGCCTGGCCCCCGCCGAGCGATCGTTGTACGCGACCACCCGGCGAAGCCTGCTGGCTACGCGCGATCTGCCGGCGGGCACGACGATCGGCGACGGTGACATCGCGGCGCTGCGCGCCGAGCGGCTTGCGCCCGGGCTAGAACCGCGGTTCTGCGACATCGTCGTCGGTGCCCGGCTCCTGAGCGATGTTCCGAGCGGACACGGGATCCGCTGGGAGCATCTGGTCGAACACCCGGCTCAGGCAGTCGCGTCGCCGACGAAGCGGCGAAGCACCGTTTGAAGGATCCCGCCGTTACGGTAGTAGTCGATCTCCACGGGGCTGTCGATCCGACAGACGACGCTGAACGTCTTTCGCGAACCTCCCTCAGGGTCGGTCGCTGATACCTCGATCTGCTGTCGCGGCCTGACCGCGTCATCGATCGCGATCGTGTACACCTCTCGCCCGGAAAGCCCCAGACGTTCGACCGACTCGCCCGGCAGGAACTCGAGCGGGAGAACCCCCATGCCGACCAGGTTGCTGCGGTGGATGCGCTCAAAGCTCTCAGCGATCACTGCGCGAACCCCCAGAAGATAGGTACCCTTCGCGGCCCAGTCGCGACTCGACCCCATCCCGTAGTCCTTGCCGGCCAGGATCAGTGTCGGGATATCCGCATCGCGGTATCGTTCGCCGGCGGTGTAGATGTCGGTCTCTTCTCCGGACGGCAGGTAGATGGTCCGGCTGCCTTCGGTCCCGGGGGCGATCAGGTTCCGGAAGCGGATGTTGGCGAACGTCCCGCGCGTCATGATCTGGTCGTTTCCGCGGCGGCTGCCGTAGCTGTTGAAACTGCTCCGGTCGACCCCGTGTTCGCCGAGATACACCCCGGCGGGCGACGACGGATCGATCGAACCGGCAGGGCTGATGTGGTCGGTAGTCGTGCTGTCACCGGCGATCACGAGCACGCGTGCGTTCGAGATCGCGGTGATACGTTCGACGTCAAGCTTCATGTCGGTGAAGAACGGCGGTTCCTGGACGTACGTGCTGCCGCCGTCCCACGGGTAGAGCTCGGTTGCCGAAACCGGGATCGCGTTCCACTGATCGTTCGATTCCTCGATTCCCGCGTAGCTGTTCAGGAACGCATCGCGGTCGAGCGCCTTCGCGACGTACTCGGCCAGCTCGACGTCATCGGGCCAGATATCCGCAAGGTACACCGGGGTTCCGTTCGCCGCGGTGCCGATCGGCTCCTTGTCCAGGTCGATGTTCACGGTGCCGGCCAGACCATACGCGACGACAAGCGGTGGTGACGCAAGAAAGTTCGCCTTTGCGTGCGGGTTGATCCGGCCCTCAAAGTTTCGGTTGCCGCTCAGCACGCCCGCCGCGACCAGTTTGCCGGCGTCGATCCCCGTTGCGATGTTCGGCGGAATCGGTCCGCTGTTGCCGATACACGTGGTGCATCCGTATCCAACCAGGTAGAAGCCGAGCTTCTCCAGGTAGTGCATCAGTCCCGCCCGGATCAGGTACTCAGTCACGACTACGCTGCCCGGAGCGAAGCTGGTCTTGACCCACGGTTTCGTCGCCAGCCCCGCCTCCACCGCCTTCTTCGCGAGCAGCCCCGCGCCAAGCAGAACCGACGGATTGGACGTGTTCGTGCAGCTCGTTATCGCCGCGATCACGACATCGCCGTGCCGCAGTGGGCCTTTCTCACCATTGTAGTACGTGACTTCGACCGACTCACCAATCCGGTCGTCGCCGAGCTCGTACCCGCGTTCCTTGACCGGCGCGCGCAGCGCGTGGTTCCAGACCTCTTTGAGACGATCGATCGGAACGCGATCCTGCGGTCGCTTCGGTCCGGCTACGCTCGGGGCAACCGTCGACAGGTCAAGATCGACCACTTCCTGGAACTCGGGATCGACGCTGTCGTCGGTGCGGAAGACGCCCTGCGCCTTCGTGTACCGCTCGACCAGATCGATCAGCCCCTCATCGCGTCCAGTCGCGTGCAGGTACTGAAGCGTCCGGTCGTCGACCGGGAAGTAACCGATCGTCGCGCCGTACTCGGGAGCCATGTTGGAAATCGTCGCGCGGTCGGGTACGCTCATCTGACTCAAGCCCGCACCGAAGAACTCGACGAACCGTCCGACGACCCCGTGCTTCCGAAGCAACTCGGTTATCACCAGCACCAGATCGGTCGCGGTGATCCCGGGTCGGAGCGTTCCGTGCAGCCGGACGCCGACGACGCCGGGAGCGAGCATGTAGATCGGTTGACCGAGCATCGCAGCCTCAGCCTCGATCCCACCGACGCCCCAGCCGACGACCCCAAGCCCGTTGATCATCGGGGTGTGACTGTCGGTTCCGACGAGCGAATCGAAGTACGCGGTTGCGCCGTCGTCGGTCTGCTGGACCACGCGCCCCAGGTACTCCAGGTTCACCTGGTGGCAGATCCCGCTCGCGGGCGGAACCACACGGAAGTTCCGGAACGCCCGCTGGCCCCAGCGAAGAAACTCGTAGCGCTCCCGGTTGCGCGAGAACTCGATGTCGGCATTCTGCTTGAGCGCATCGGGAGAGTTGAACACGTCGACTTGAACCGAGTGGTCGATCACCAGGTCGACCGGAAGGAGCGGGTTGATCCGTGCAGGGTCCCCGCCAAGGCGCGCCATCGCACTGCGCATCGCGGCCAGATCGACCACGCACGGGACTCCGGTGAAATCCTGGAGCAGGACCCGCGCGGGCATGAACGGGATCTCAATCTGCCCGGGGTCGGTGGGTCGGTACCGGGTGAACGCCGCGACATGGTCGTCGGTCACTTCCATCCCGTTGACGCTACGCACGACCGACTCGGCCAGCACCTTGATCGACGCGGGCATCCGGGACAGCCCGGAAAAACCCTGCTCTTCCAGTTTCTCCAAACTGTAATATGCAAACCGACCCTTGGCCGACGCGAGCGTATCGATTACGCTATACCCGGATGATGTGCTCATTGGACCCCCGCCGCAAATATAGCGGTAGCCAAAAGGTGACTTCAAGTACACCGCGTGGTATAGTCATTCAAAACCTGAGCAAACAATTAACCTAAGGAGGCACTATGCCCCAGACCGCACCGCTCACTGACATAGACACTCTGAAAACACTCTACAACCAGATGGTGACCGCTCGCGAGATGGACAGGATCGAAGAGGAGTACACCGGTCGCGGCGAAGCGTTCTTCCACGTGTCGGGCGCCGGGCACGAGGCGAGCGCGACGCTCAACGCGCACCTGATTCCCGACGACTGGTTGCACGTGCACTACCGCGACAAGGCGCTGATGATCGCGCGCGGTATCGAGCCGCGCATGTTCTTCATGAGTCTGTTCAACAAGGACGGTTCGCATTCGCGTGGCCGTCAGATGAACGCGCATATGAGCGCCCCCGAATTGAAGATTCTCAGCCTGGTCGGTCCCGTCGGAAACTCCGCGCTCCAGGCGGCCGGCGTCGCGAGCGTGGTCAAGGACCAGCCTGCCAGACCGATCGTGCTCTGCGGTCTTGGAGACGGGATGACGCAGCAGGGAGAGGTACTCGAAGCGATCGGTCACGCGGTACGCGAGGATCTCCCCGTGCTCTTCATGGTTCAGGACAACGCGTTCGCGATTTCGACGAAAACCGCCGGCAAGACCTTCTACTCGACGCCGCGTGGAGAGAGCGACGAGTTCTACACGCTGCCCGTCCACCGGATCGACGGGCGCGACCCGATCGCGAGCCGCGACGCACTCGGTGCGGTCGTCGCGCAGATGCGGTCGGATCGCCGTCCGGCGATCGTCGTGTTCAACGTCGATCGCCTGAGCAACCACACGAACGCCGACGACCAGCGGATGTACCGGACTGCTGAAGAGATCGCGCACGTGCGCGACACCGGTGACCCGATCCTGGTGCTTCGTAACCACCTGCTCCAGTCGGGAGTGACGCCCGAAGAGCTCGAGCAGCTTCGTGATCGGATAGAGCAGGAACTGCGCGCGACGGCGCGCCAGGTGCAGCGGTCGGCCGAGCCGCAGCCGACATCCACGGCCGTCAAGCCGCTCCCCGACCGACTGACCGATCCGGCAAGCGAGTACACCGGCGCCGTTTCGACGAATCGCGGCGAGCGCTCGAACGGTCAGAGCGCAAACGGTAGCGGCGAGCTCACGATGCTCGAAGCGATCCGGGAGGTGCTCAATGCACGGCTCGCGTCGGACGAGCGGGTACAGCTGTTCGGAGAAGACCTGGAGGACCCGAAGGGCGACGTGTTCGGGATCACGCGCGGCCTCACCGACAAGTACGGCCGGCGGATCATGAACTCCCCGCTCGCTGAAGCGACGATTCTTGGCGTGACCGTCGGACAGGCGCTCGCGGGCAAGCGCCCGGTTGCGTTCCTTCAGTTCGCCGACTTTCTGCCGATCGCGTATAATCAGATCTTTGCCGAGCTTGGCAGTATGTACTGGCGCACCGACGGCGGCTGGCAGGTCCCGGTCATCGTGATGGTCACGTGCGGGGGCTACCGCCCCGGCCTGGGCCCCTTTCACGCGTCGAGTATGGAGGGCATAGCGGCGCACACCCCCGGCATCGACGTGTTCATGCCGTCAACCGCGGGTGACGCCGCCGGGCTCCTGAACGCAGCGTTCGAGAGCGGCCGACCGACAATCTTCTTCTACCCCAAGAACTGCCTCAACGATCGCAGCGCGACGACATCGCGCGATGTCGAGAAGCAGCTCGTACCGATAGGGATCTCCCGGACGGTACGAGCCGGCGACGACATCACGCTCGTTGGCTGGGGCAACACGATCCGGCTGTGCAAGCAGACCGCCGCAGCGCTTGAGGCCGCTGGTGTGTCGGCCGAAGTGATCGATCTGCGATCACTCGTTCCGTGGGACATCCCGCGCGTCGTCGAATCGGTCACCCGGACCGGCCGCCTGCTTGTCGCGCACGAGGACAACCACACCGCGGGGATGGGGGCCGAAGTCGTTGCGACCGTGAGCGAACACATTTCGGCACCGATCGTCGCGCGACGCGTCACTCGCGGCGACACCTACGTTCCGTGCAACTTCGCGAACCAGCTCGAAATCCTGCCCAGTTACAAGCGCATCCTGGAGACCGCTGTCGATATGCTCGGCGGGAGCGTCAGCTGGAAGCTGCCCGAAGACTCGGCGTCGGGAATCCAGACGGTCGATGCGATCGGCGCGAGCCCGTCGGACGAATCGGTGACGGTGATCTCCTGGCATATCGCCGCCGGCAATCAGATTTCCGAAGGAGATATGGTCGCCGAGCTCGAGGCGGACAAGGCCGCGTTCGACTTCAAGAGCTCGGTGTCGGGACGCGTGGAAGCGCTGCTGTGCGACGAGGGCGACACCGTGAAGGTTGGGGCACCGCTCTTCCAGGTTCGGACCGCCGAAGGCGAAGTGTCGCTCAAGCCGGTCACGCGCGAGGAACCGGGCGAGCCGGTGATATCGCTCCTTGCCTCCCCTACCCGCCACGCCGCTGCGGCGCATCAGGAGAATCGGACCACCGGACATCGCGAACCCGGTACGCTCGTCGCCGGCATCGCCGGCATAGCCACCAGCCTCGGCTCACGGACGGTATCGAACGAAGAGATAGCCGCGATGTGTCCGACCTGGACCCCCGATGACATTGTCAAGCGAACCGGAATCGAATCGAGGCGATGGGTGAGCGACGGAGAGAACGCGCTGACGCTCGCGACCGCGGCGGTCCGCGGCGTGCTCGCCCGGCAGGAGCTGTCGCTCGACGAGATCGATCTGCTCGTCTGTTCTACCGGCACCCCGCTCTACACCACCCCGGCGATGGCCACACTGATCCAGAACCAGATCGCGGGCGGTCGCGACACCGGTACCGCGGCGTACGACATCAGCGCGGCATGCTCGGGCTACCTCTACGGGCTTCAGATCGCGTATGACTATCTCCAGAGCAAGCCCGATCACCGAGTGTTGCTCGTGACAACCGAGGCGCTGTCGCCCAAACTCGACACCAGCGACCCCGACACCGCACCGATCTTTGGAGACGCCGCCACGGCGACCGTAATCGTCGGGTCGGACCACGCGTCGGACGCTCGGTTCAAGGTCTTCCGGTCGGCGCTCGGCGCGCAGGGAGAATCGGGTGAGGCGTTGTGCGTTCCGATCACCGACGGAGAGCACATCTCGATGGATGGGCCGACCGTCTACCAGGTCGCGGTCAAGAGCATGATCGCGATGCTGCAGAGCGCGTGCGTCGATGCGGGGATCGGTCTTGAGCGGCTCGATCTGATCGTGCCGCACCAGGCGAACCAGCGGATCATCAATGCGGTTCGGCAGAGGATGAAGGTCGAACACGATCAGGTCTACAGCAATATCCGGCACCGTGGGAACACGTCGAGCTCGACGATCCCGCTCTGCCTCGCGGAGATCCTTGAGACGAGCACTCCGGGTCGATTGATCGGTCTTACGGCGTTCGGCGGTGGGTTCACGTACGCCGGCGGCGTGATCGAATCGCTGTAGGCTGTGGGTGGGCAGAAAAAGACCGCCGGGTGACAGCCACCCGGCGGTGAAAAAAAGGCTTCCAGAGCAAAGGAGGTCGAAATCTCTGGAAGCGCCGGCCCGAAGGCCTCCTGAAAATCCCGGAAAGAACCTTCCCGGTTACTCTTACAACAACACTCGGGCAAGAAGGTAACAATGGCACAAGGCACTCTTGCACACACCGCCGTGATCACCGGAGCGACCAGCGGGATCGGTCTTGCCATCGCGCGGGCGCTCGTCGCCGACGGGTGCACGACGCTGATCATCGGCGGACGCCGCGGTGAACTGCTCGCCGAGCGCGCTCGTGAGCTGCACGCGGCCGGAGCAGCGACGGTCGAAACGGTGGTCGGTGACCTTGCCGATGAAGCGATCGCAAAACAGTTCGAGCACCTCATCGACCGGTACGAAGTCGACCTTCTGTGCAACAATGCAGGGTTCGGCGTCGGCGGATCGGTCGGTGCCGACGCGAAGACCGACCTGCTCGTTCAGATGATCGACGTTCATGCGGGGATACCGCTACGGCTGTGCGCCGCGGCGATGCGCGGCATGCGGCAGAGACGCCACGGGATCATCATCAACGTCGGGTCGCTCGCCGGAAGGCTCGCCGTACCGGGAGCCGCGACCTATGTCGCCACGAAGGCGTTCACCGAACGGTTGAGCGAAAGCCTGGCGGTCGAAGCCGCTGCATTCGGGATCGTCGTGCAGGCATTGACCCCGGGCTTCGTGAAGACCGACTTCCACCGCGATATCACCGACGATCGCTCGCACCAGAAAGACGCCGGCCTGGTACGCTGGTTGACCGCCGAGCACGTTGCAGCAGCGTCGCTCAAGGCCGCCCGGGCGGCACGCGCGCGGCTGATCCACGGCCGGACGGTTCCGATGCGCCGCCATACCGTTGTGGTTCCAGGATGGACCTACCGGCTACTTGCGGCGATATCGAACGCGGTCCCGCGGTCGCTGCAGTATCGTGCCGTGGCCCG
>RECL01000323.1 GCA_007694025.1 Spirochaetaceae bacterium | reverse complement strand
ATCCTCTGTATCTACGCGGGAGACATCGAACGGAGGAAGGTTCGCGCCGACTTCGGGATCACGTACGACCAGAACGCGCTCCAGATCATCGATGAGCTCGCCCGGCGCGGCATCTCACTCGCCGGCGTCGTCATCACGCGGTTCGACGGGCAGGCCGGCGCCGAGCAGTTCAAGCGGATGCTCGAACGCCGCGGCGTCCGCGTCTACACGCACCGCTACACGCGCGGCTATCCGACCGACATCGACACGATCGTCAGCGACGACGGCTACGGCGCCAATGAGTACGTTCCGACCGAACGCCCCGTGGTGATCGTCACCGCCCCCGGTCCCAACAGCGGGAAGCTTGCCACGTGCCTGTCGCAACTCTACCACGACCACAGGATGGGGCTCGATTCCGGCTACGCGAAGTTCGAGACCTTCCCGATCTGGAATCTCCCGCTCAACCATCCGGTGAACGTCGCATATGAGGCCGCGACCGCCGACATCGGGGACTACAACCTGATCGACCACTTTCATCTGGAGGCGTACAACGATCGTGCGGTCAACTACAACCGCGACGTCGACGCGTTCCCGCTGCTCAAGCGGATCATCGAGCGGATCACCGGCGGCGAATCCTTCTACCAGTCCCCAACCGACATGGGAGTCAACCGCGCCGGCTTCGGCATCGTCGACGACGCGGTCGTGCGTGAGGCGGCCAGGCAGGAGATCATCCGGCGCTACTTCTGGTACGCCTGTGAGTACTCGATGGGGATGACCGATAGTGCGACCGTCGAGCGCGTCCGGCTCCTGATGGACGACCTTGATCTGACCGAGGAAGATCGTGTCGTAGTGAGCCCTGCCCGGCAGGCGGCGAAGGACGCCGAGTCGACGGGGAAGGGCCACGGCGGAGTCTACTGCGGCGCCGCGCTCAAGCTCCCCGACGGCTCGATCATCACCGGCAAGAACTCATCGCTCTTTCATGCGTCATCGGCGTTGATTCTGAACGCCGCAAAGCGGCTCGCGTCGATCCCGGACACCATCCCGCTCCTGCCGCAGTCGATCGTCGACGCGGTAGGCCGGCTGAAGATGACCATCCTTGGCGGCAGGGAGGTGAGCCTGGATCTTGAGGAGACGCTTGTCGCGCTGTCGATCAGCGGCGCGTCCAACCCCGCCGCCGAAGTCGCGCTCACGGAGCTCAAGAAGCTCGCCGGCTGCGACGCGCACCTGAGCCACATGCCGTCGCCGGGCGACGAAGCGGGCCTGCGTAAGCTCGGCGTCCGACTCACCGCCGACCCGATTCACGCCGGCAAGGAACTCTTTGGGGAGTGATCATCCGCAACGTGTCATCAGGTCGTCGCGGCGCCGGAGCCGGTCATCTCCGCCTCTTCGTCGACCGCGCGCGGCGGCCAGGGAACTATCGCGGAGGTAGTGATCTGGTAGGTCCGATACTCCGGGTAGCGCGACAGCGTGATCGACTCGGTGAACCTGGTCGAACCGATGAAGAGCAGCGTCAGTAGTACCGCTCCCACACCGCTCGGATGCGCGACGATCCCGAGCGCCCCGACCATCATGAAGTAGACGCACCACCACACCATCAACTCGCCGAAGTAGTTCGGGTGGCGTGAGTACCGGAAGAGGCCGGTCGTCCGGAACCCTCGCCTGATGTCGGCCTGGTTGATCCCGGTGATGGGGACCGCGGCAGACGGTCTGCCGCGCGTCGCGCTCTTCACGTTCTGGAACCGCCATTGCTGCTCGTCGGCAATCGTCTCCCAGATCAGCGCAAGCAGGAATAGCACCGCAAACAGCGCGAACCGCGTCGTGATTCCGTCGGTTGGATTGACCGCAAGAGCGTGGACCGGAAGCGTGAATGCAACAAACAGAAAGACCTGGAACGCGCAGATGAACAGAAGATGAAAGAGATGCCACAACACCGGGTTCCCGATGCGCTCCCTGAGTATTGGCCACCTGTAGTCCTCAATCGACGTGTATCCACCACGGCGCGCAAAGTTGAACGTGAGGCGCAGGCCCCACATAGTAATGAGAACCGCGACCACGGTGACCGCCGGATCAAAGCCCGAACGCACCGCGTACACCCACGCGAAGACCGGCGGAACGGTACTCCACGACCGGTCAACCCAGGAGTAGTCTCGCGTCGCGACGCCGAGCAGGAACGCAGCGATCGCGATCGACGCCGCAAGAACGAACACGACGTGAAGCGGAGGCGCATCGCGACTGAACAGGAGCACCGACCCAACGCCGCTGACGGTTGCGGCGACCCACATCCCGACCAAACACGCCACCGGCATCGCTACCATGAACAGGAGAAGTCGTTTCATGCCCCGACCGTACCATGCAGAGTCTACGCGGGCAACCGTTCCCCAGGGCGCTGTGGAGCCGCTGCGATCCTGACCGCGTCGCCCGCTCGATTGTCGCAACGACCGCCACGGAGTACACTGCCCCGGTGCGGAATCTCGGCTGGATATCGATTGCGGCTCTGGCGCTCGCAGTGGTGTCGCTGTTCGTCGAGCAGGCGAACCTCGAAGCAGCCTGGATCCTTGCCGGCACAAACGTCATCGATTACGTCGTACTCGTCCTCACTCTGATTGAGGTGGGGGCGGCCTTCGCGCGCGCGCCGGTCAAGCGTAACTACGTCAACGCGAACTGGCCTTCGCTTCTGTTCGTACTCGCGTTCGTACTGCTCTTTTCCTACACAAAGATCTCTGCCGGTATAGCCGGGGCATCCGGGGCAGAAGCTGCAGGATCGTCGGGCTACCTGACGGTACTCATCATCCGCAATCTCTTCCTTCTTCTGAAGGTCTTCACCAGGCTGCGCAAACTCTCGAGCTTCCTTACCAGTGTCATCGCCCGTCCGGCCCAGACGATCGTGTTGAGCTTTGTGCTTGTCATCGTCGTGGGAGCTCTGGTTCTCATGATGCCGTTCACCACCGTAGACGGCCGCGGACTCCCCTTTCTTGCGGCTCTCTTCACCGCAACCAGCGCCGTGTGCGTCACCGGTCTCATCGTCGTGGATACGGCCGTTGTCTTCACCATCGGCGGCCAGGTGGTGATCCTGCTCCTCATTCAGATCGGGGGTCTGGGCATCATGCTCCTTTCGTTCTTCACGATATTCGTCTTTCGCCAGCGCGTCTCGGTTGAGAACAAGCTGCTGATCTCCTACATGCTGAGCGAGCGGAACATGAACGCCCTGGGAAGCGCAGTGCGTCGGATCATCCTGATCACCTTTGCGATCGAGCTTGCCGGAGCGCTCGTCCTCCTTCCTCTCCTGGCACCTTCCGCGGGCGGACCGGGGCGCGCGGTCTTCTTTGCGCTCTTCCACGCCGTTTCCGCGTTCTGCAACGCCGGCTTCGCGCTGTTCTCCAACAGCCTGGAGGGTTTCGTCGCGAACCCGGCGGTGACCGTCGTCATCGCGCTCCTGATCATCGCAGGCGGCCTGAGCTTTGCCGTGATCACCGACAGCGTGAGAACGCTTCGATCGATCCTGTCCGGGGTCCGGCACAGGACCCGTGGCAGCCGTACCCCCCCCGGCGCAGCGCGCAGGCTCTCGGTCAACACTCGGTCTGTGCTCATCGTATCGGGGATCCTCCTGGTCGCGGGGACGTTCCTGATCTACGCGATTGAGCACGGACGCTCGATCGCGGAGCTCCCCACGGCGACTCAGTATCTAGCGGCCTTCTTCCAGGCGGTGAGCCTGCGAACCGCCGGCTTCAACACGATCGATCTTGGCGGACTGGCTACGACCACCTACCTCCTCATGATCGCGCTGATGTTCGTCGGTGGCGCTTCCGGGAGCACCGCCGGGGGGATCAAGGTCAACACGGTGGCCGTGATCGTGGGCTACCTCCACAGTCAGCGAACGGGGAGACGTCAGCCGCTGCTGTTCCGACACGCGATCAGCGATAGCCACGTCGCCACCGCCTTCACCGTGCTGGTATTTGGGGTGGTCGCCGTTGGAAGTGCCACGGCGATTCTGGGACTCACCGAAAGCTTCGGACTTACCGAGATACTCTTCGAAGCGGTGTCGGCGTTCGCAACCGTTGGGCTGTCAACCGGAGTCACTTCGGAGTTATCGTCGGCAGGAAGGATCGTGATCATCATCCTGATGTTCGTCGGACGAGTCGGGCCGCTGACGCTCTTCAGTGCAATCTCTGCTCGACCGGAGCGAACGACGATTCGCTACGCGACGGCCGATATCTCGGTAGGGTAGGAGCGCATATGGACAAGACGTTCGCCGTTATCGGACTCGGGACATTCGGGCGACAACTCTGTGAGACCCTCGCGGAGAAAGGCGCCACGGTGATCGCGGTCGATAACGACCCCTCGCTCGTCGATCGGGTGAAGCAGATCGTCACCCAGGCCGTCCTACTCGACGCGACCGACCCGGACGGGCTCTCCGGAGCGCCGCTCGAAGAGGTAGACGTCGCGATCGTCGCGATGGGCGACAGCGTCGAAGCAAGCATCCTTGCCACGGCGCTTCTGAAGAAGCTTGCGGTACCGTATGTCGTGTCACGCGCCATCAGCGACCTTCACCAGCAGGTGCTGCGGCAGGTAGGAGCGGATGAGGTCGTGAACATCGAAATCGACCAGGGCATACGTGTCGCGAACCGTCTCATCTCGCCGGATGTTCTCGACCAGTTCGCGATCTCCAGCGAGATCAGCGTTTCCGAGCTCTACGTTCCGCAGGCGATCGTCGGCGCGACGCTCGCGGCGCTCGATCTGCGCAACCGCTATCAGGTGAACGTCGTCTCGGTGAAGCGTAACCGGGTCGAGGTTGATGAGTACGGCAACCCGAAGCGTCTGGAGCAGATCCTCTTTCCAGGTCCCGGCGACACGTTCGAGCGTGACGACACGATCCTTGTCGTCGGGCGCAACGACGATATCGAACGATTCAAGCAGCTGTAGGAGGCCGTCGTGACGCTTCTGGTACGAAGACGCGCTCTGATCTCATTCTCGATCGTTACGGTGATCGTCGCAGTGGGGATCGCGGCGGCGGCGCACGTTGTCATCGGTTCGGTACAGGACGCCCCGGGGGTCGAATGGCCCGGCGAAGCCAAGATCCTGGCAGAGCGCGTCCTGCTTCTGGGTATCGTCGGCGCGGTGGTCGTGGTCGCGGCGTGCATCGCAATCGTTTCGCGTGCCGTTCAGCTGAGCGTTCAGCTTCAGAAGCTGGTAGAGATGAACCGGCTCACGGGCTTCTCTCCTGAGGAGGGACTCAATCGGATGGGCGATGTGGGCCAGAAAATCGTTGTCCTCTACCGACAGCTCAGCGAGGTCAGTAACAAGCGAAGCCTCAAGATCAGCGCGCTCACCGCGCTCAACGAGTACCTGCTGGCCGAGAGCAAACAGCACATCGCCGTGATTGACGCGTCCGGGCACGTCGTCCAGATGAGCAATCCGCTTGCCGAGCGTGGAAGGAAGATGCTCGGTGTTCACCTTGACTCACTCATTCCCGATGCGCAGACGAACTCCGCGGTTCTTGAGATGAACCGTACGCGAGCTCAGGTAGTGCGCGAGCGTCAGGGCGATTCGATACTCTTCACGCCCGTCGTCAACCGGGCCGGGGATGTTGCCTATGGCGTCGTTACGCTCACCCGGACGCTCACCGATCAGATGCGCGAGCAAGCCGAGGCTGCCACAAAAGGCAACGGTGGGAAGAAGCCGGCAGCCCGACGA